>NZ_JBQFZP010000014.1:0-99797 GCF_056542305.1 Ruegeria sp. AD9 | reverse complement strand
ACCCCATATCCCGCCGCGCCTAAAGGACAGATGCAACCCTGCGGCAGACCAACCCATCCCAACATCCAAACACGCTAAATAAGACCTAACCACCAAACCCGCAACCAATACCAAATACTCAAGCAAGCAAAAACCGCAATCGAACGGCTAATGTGCTTTGGAACACCATGCCTTTGGTCGAAACCAATACAACTGCCGCAAATGGCCAGTATCCAACACCCAGTTGGTTGCAGAAACAGGCGCTGCAACAATTACAGACGCAAACGTGACTGCTTGGAGCAGGAGTTTCGTTTTATTTCACTGCTAAATATGGCAATTCTGCCCTTGCGGGTCCGATCCGCGATTGAGAAACACAAGCAGGTCGCGATCATTCGATGAGAGCTGAGATGACTTCTGAACAAGCCGTCCGCGATGCGGTTCAGACGCATTCGAAGCGTGTCTGGCGGTTTGCGCTGGCATTATCGGGTGCCTCGGATGTAGCCGACGATTTGTTGCAGGCCACATGTTTGCGCGCGCTTGAAAGACATCATCAGGTGACGTCGCATAACCGTCTGGACAGCTGGTTGATGACAATCTGCCGGTCGATCTGGCTGAATGAGCTGCGTTCGCGGTCGGTTCGGAGCGCGCAGGCGCTGTCGGTGACCCCCGAAGCGGATCTGATTGCAACGGGACCAGACACAGAAACGAATATTTTCGCGGCTGAAGTGTTTAATCAAGTGATGCAGTTGCCTGAGGCACAGCGCGAAGCGGTAACGCTCGTCTTCGTTGAGGGGTACAGTTATCGCGAAGCAGCTGCCTTGTTGGAGGTTCCAATTGGCACGATCATGAGCCGGCTTTCGAATGCCCGGCAGAAGCTTAAAACCGTGATGCAGATTGATGCAGCGGACACCGCGCGACGGAGTGGCAAATGACGTTTTCCGACGAGACGCTTCTAGCGTATCTGGAAGGCAGCCTGGACGAGGCTCAGACCCGCGCTATTGAGGCTGCGGTTGAAGATGACGCTACGTTGGAACATCGTCTGATGGCGCTGGATCCGTTTGCGCCAGTTGTTCGGGATGTTTTTGAGAACCTGCCCGCTGAAGCGCCGAAGGTGGACCTGCCGGAAAAAACGACGCGGCCCGGCATTAACGGGTTTCTGCGTCTTGTTGCGGTGGCTGCCAGCGCGGCTTTTGCAGCCGTCGCCGTAACATTCTGGGCCTCCCGGCCAGCAGATTTAAGCTGGGCCCAGCAGGCCGCGATCTATCAATCACTTTACGTGCCGGAAACGATTGCATCGCTGGACAGCTCGGACGCGTCGCTGGCCAAGCAATTTGCAATGGCCGAAGCCGAGTTGGGACGATCGCTGAATCAGGACATACTGGAAGCATTGCCAGGGTTGGAGCTGAAGCGTGCGCAGGTTCTTTCATTCAAAGGCAAGCCCTTGATCCAAGTGGTTTTTGCCGATGATCAGGGTCGACCACTTGCCTTCTGTGTTATTCGCCAAGGACCGAATGCCCAAAGTACCGACGTTCAACTATCAGTGTTGAGCGGTTTGGCAACTGCAAAGTGGGAGCAAGGCGGTTATGGATATATGCTGTTGGGCAGTTCCCCGCATACGGATTTAAGCGCTGAACTGGAAGTGTTGACCCGTACATTCTCGGGCTGATGGAAAACCCTTGTGAACAGTTGCAAATGCCCGAAGAATGCCGGGTATGACGTCGAAGAAAACCATGCCCCTTCCAGAAGACGAGGTCGATGATCTTGGCCCAGCCAGTATCTATGACGGAGATCCGGCAGAAGAGGACGACCCTTGGTTTTTGCCCCCGGACCAGGACGTGGAGGAAGATTTCTTTCTGCCTGGTCCCCGATCAGATCAGCGCCCGTTGTTCGATCCGCGCGATTGGCATTCGGCACAATCAGAATTGTCGGCAGAGCTTGCTGATCTTGCCCTGACCTTTGGCGCTCTGGATGAGCGGCTGCGTTTGGGGCCTGAGGGGTGGACGCACCGTTTGGCACTTATGGAAACGTCCGATCTGGGGTGGTGGACAGGGGATCGGGTCAGCGTAGACCGCCTGGCTTTGTGGGCGGGTCTGAGGATCGGCGCGACCCACGATGACGTGCAGGCGCTGTTTCGGGCAGGTTGGGCCGTGCGCCGTCTGAGCTCAGGCGCAGGCCCGGCTACAGGCGGGTGGGAAAGCGGGTTGACCGCGTTTCTCGACCGTCTGGCTCAGGGCTCTGATGCGACGCCCGAAGCGATCGTTGATCTGGCCGAAGTCATGCAGAATGCTGAAAGGTTGCACCCGGTAACACAATCGGCGATCGCGTTTCATGCTTGGCGAGCTATATCGCAGGGCGTCGGACACGACACCGAGGCGGCAATCATCGCAGCGCGGCACGCGGCTTCGATGGGGCGGGGCGGCGCAATGTTCATGCCACTGGCGTTGTCTGGTCCGGGTGCGTTGCGCGGAACGGGTGGGCCGACGGAAAAGTTAGGGTCTTGGATACAGGGCGCCGGGCAAGCCGTTCTTGCGGCCTTGCTGCACCTCGACCGGATCAGTGCCTGGGAGGGCAAGGCGCGCGACGCGACGCAGGATTTGAGCGGTCGCACCCCCCCGCGTCTGATTGATGCTCTGGCGGCGTGGCCCATGGTCTCGGCCCCGCTTGCGGAAGAACTTACCATTTCTTCGCGCGCGGCGGTTCAGCGGAATTTTGACCTGTTCACCCGGAGAGGTCTGGTGCGTGAAGTCACCGGCCAAGGCCGTTACCGGGTCTGGACTGCCGCACTATGATCCGTCAACCACTTGAAGATGCGTGCGGAGGGAAGCACGCTTTCAGCGCCCAACACCGACATAGGTGTCGAACCCTGACTTCAGCGCCGTAGTTTTCGAGTAGATGTTGCGCAGGTCAACCATCCTGGCTGTGTTCATTGACGCCGCAATTTCAGAAAGGTTCAGCGCGCGGAATTCATTCCATTCCGTCAGCAGCACAACAACATCTGCGCCCCGCGCGGCGATATATGGATCGTCGCACCATTCGACGCCCGGCAAAAGCGCTTCTCCTTCAGATTTTCCCTGTGGGTCAACAACGCGCACCTTTGCGCCTCCGCCGATCAGGGCGGGAACGATGGACAGTGATGGCGCGTCGCGCATATCGTCTGTGTTGGGTTTGAACGTGACACCCAGAACTGCCACGGTCTTGCCGTTGAAATGATCGTCACATGCGTCACGAATTTTCTCGATCATCCGCTTCTTGATTTCGTCATTAACGCGGATGACGGTCTCGGTGATCTGCATCGGATGCGCGTGGTCCTGCCCGATCCGCGCCAACGCGGCCGTGTCTTTTGGAAAACATGAACCACCGTAGCCGGGTCCCGCATGCAGAAATTTGTTGCCGATCCGCCCGTCAAGGCCGATGCCGCGTGCAACTTCTTTAACATCCGCGCCAACTTTTTCGCACAGTCCTGCGATTTCATTGATGAAGGTGATCTTGGTCGCCAAAAACGCGTTGGCGGCGTATTTAATCATCTCGGCACTTTCCAGATCGGTGGTTAGGATCGGGAAGTCGCGCAGATACAGAGGGCGATATATTTCTGCCATCACTTCGGCTGCGTGGTCGTTTTCCACGCCGACCACGACGCGGTCCGGGCGCATGAAATCGTCGATTGCCGCGCCTTCGCGAAGGAATTCAGGGTTCGAAGCCACGTCGAATTCGGCCTGGGGGTTGGCGGCCTTGACTGCTTCCTGCACTTTTCTGTTTGTTCCGACGGGCACAGTCGATTTCGTGACGATAACGGTATACCCGGTGACAGCCTGAGCGATTTCTTCCGCCGCTGCCATCACATAGGTCAGATCCGCATGGCCGTCTCCACGCCGGGTTGGCGTTCCAACTGCAATAAAGATAGCATCCGCGCCGTCCACTGCGGCTGCAAGATCGGTTGTAAAGCTCAGACGGCCAGCCGCGACGTTTCGAGTCATCAGCACGTCCAGACCCGGTTCATAAATAGGCACCTGTCCGGCTTTGAGCATATCGATCTTCTGCTCAGCCTTATCAACGCAAATCACATCATGTCCGAAGTCCGAGAAACACACACCGGACACAAGGCCCACATAACCTGTGCCGATCATTGCAATGCGCATCTGCCAAATCCTTTTTTGCCAATTACTATCAACGGCGTGGGCACAATCGAAGAATCCAGCGCCGGTTTCAATGATTTACAGGTATGGTTGCTGAGTTCCCATGTATTCTTGTTGTTTTTTAGGCAACAAGTGCGGGAACAAAGTTTTTACAATCCGTCGTGCAGCGCAGAAACTGTTGAATCAAGGCCATTGTCAGCTGAGAAGATACAATTCTGGGCATGGATCAGCAGTAGACAGCCACCAGGCGAGTGGTGTTGCGTCGCTCTCTTTTCGCCCGGAGAAAGGCGTCTGTGGCGGGTCCAATGAAATCGGCGATTGCTAAAGAAATGGGTCGACTACACAAAAAAACCGCCCGAACCAAAGTTCAGGCGGCAGCTGTACTCAGAACCAGCGCCCTATGGCGATGACACTTGGTGAAAAAGCCGCTGTATCCGAAGTTACCGAGAGGGCTCTGCAAGTGACTTGAGTGTTTTCGGGTACATCAAACCCGATGAAACGATTGTTAAATCCAGCGCTGCCACTAACGCTTGGCGCAGAGGAAAATGGCGCTGGGTAGTCCCACGTCATTGCAGCGCTTGCAAACAATGCGCCTTCAGCGGTCGTGCATGCGACAGGAGGCAACACGGCGGTGCAAATCATGGTTCCATCAGCAAAACGCGTGAAATCGCCACTGGCATTACTTCCGCGCTCTATGACCGCACCGGTTGGTGTGCCGCCAACTTCTGATACCGCCCCCAGAAGGTTGCCCGGCCCATAGCCGTAGTCGGCACGCATCAGGCGACCCGGAGTGGTATCCGTCATATTACCCTGAATAGCTGCACCAGCCGCTGTTCCGGTCGTAGGGTCAAAAGTCAGAGCTTCCGTCCAGGTACCTCCGTCAGGGGACACTTTAATTGAGAACCCCGTACTTCCGGATAACCCCATTTCAGCGTGGCCGGTCCAGTTCGACTGAAACACCAGCGATGCCGTATCGCTGGCACCCGCCTTGTTGATCTTCAGCTGATGCCCGCCGCCCTCGTGGCTCAGAAGCGTGGCCGGGCTTCGGACAGACAAGCGATTCGTAACGTCCGAACTTGTCGCCACCCCGATACCATCCAGGTTCTGAGTATTGACGGGCAAGGGCAGCCAGTCAGACCCATTCCAGAACTTCAGTTCACCAGTGGCTTCGTCCCAGGCACGCCAGCCCGCATACGGGGTCAAGAAATGCCAGGCGTTGTCCAGCCATGCGGCAAGCTCTCTTGCATGTCCGGCCCAGTCCCCGGTGGGGGTGGCGCCCAGAGCATAGATATCGCCCTGCTCGGGGACTACGGGCGGGGTGCTGGCATTGGTCGTTTGC
Source organism: Ruegeria sp. AD9 (assembly GCF_056542305.1). Taxonomy (NCBI): domain Bacteria; kingdom Pseudomonadati; phylum Pseudomonadota; class Alphaproteobacteria; order Rhodobacterales; family Roseobacteraceae; genus Ruegeria; species Ruegeria sp. AD9. Next base: position 94,346 of record NZ_JBQFZP010000014.1, on the reverse strand, counting down.
ACTGAAAGCTGAACGACCAGATCAAGCTGTCGCAGTGCTTCATTGTGGGTGACGTGTTTTTGGGCCTGCGAAGGCTGCAGAAAAGGCAAGTGCAGTCTGGGTGAGATCTGTGACACGGGGGGGCCTCCTGTGGCTGTCGGTCCGAAAGTCGGTTGCGCGCCACCCTGCCGTAAGGCGCGTCAATCTCGTCTGACCTGGCCGACCGCACAGGAAATGATCTGTTAACCCGAGTATCTCCGGGGATAAGCCGACCCGAGTATGGCCTGTGGAGAACTATGTCGCCGCTTAATCCCGGGCATAAATGTCTTCATATCGAATGATGTCATCTTCGCCTAAATAGGTGCCGGTCTGCACTTCGATCAATACCATGGGCACCTTGCCAGGGTTCTCCATCCGGTGCACAGCACCCAGCGGGATATAAACTGACTGGTTTTCACTGACCAACCGTTCCTGATCATCGATTGTGACCTTGGCGGTGCCCTCTACCACAATCCAATGCTCGGACCGGTGGTGATGGGACTGCAGGCTGAGCGCTGCGCCAGGATGCACATGGATTCGCTTGACCTGAAATCTGTCACCGATCACGAGGCTCTCAAACCAGCCCCAGGGGCGGTGATCGACCGGAAGCGTATCTGCCTGTTTGGCCCCTTTTGCCTTTAAGGCAGCAACAGCCTGCTTGACATCCTGGGCTTTTTCCATACTGGCAACCAGCACAGCATCTGGCATCGCAACTGCGATAACGTTCTCAAGCCCCATTGCCACCACTTCCTGCGCTGGCGATTCTGATCGTATCAGAACGTTGCGGCAGTCGATTGTGGTTACTTCCCCATGTGTCGCTATGTCATTTTCATCAGGATCTGACAATTCTTGAACAGCCGTCCAACTGCCAACATCAGACCAACCTGCGGAATAGGGAACCACGCTGAGGTTGGGAGCTTTTTCCATGACCGCATAGTCGATCGATATGTCATCGACGTCAGCCCAAGCTGAAGGATCCAATCTCAGGAACCCCAAATCTGTCTTGGCGCTGTCGACGGCCTTTTGGACAGGTGCAACAAGGTTGCTAGCGTACTTTTCATATGCGGCAACGATGTCACGTGCCGCAAACAGGAAGATGCCGGAGTTCCACAGGTAACTGCCATCTTTCACCATCGCCTGCGCCGCTTCCAGATCCGGTTTCTCCACGAACCGATCCAGGCGAACTGCACCCTCGGACGCGTCTGGGGCGTCGTTCAGCTTTAAGTAGCCATACCCGGTTTCGGGCCGAGTGGGCGTGATGCCAAATGTCACCAGATCGCCTCGTTCGGCAATTGCGCGCACGCCTATGTCGACTGCCTGATGAAAAGCCGCCTTGTTTGGAAGCACATGATCTGAAGGTGCAACCAGCATGATGGCATCCGGATCACGTGAGGCAAGGTACAACGCAGCCGCCAGTACGGCAGGGGCCGTGTTGCGCCCTTCAGGCTCAATCAGGATCGGGCCGGGGGCGATCCCCACAGCTGTCAACTGTTCAGGGACAATAAACCGAAAGGCATCGTTGGTTAGAACCAGTGGTTTGGCATAGGGCGCATGCGAGGGCCCAAGCATACGGTCGGCACAATCTTGTAAAAGACTGGTTTTGCCGACAAGTGGGACGAATTGCTTGGGATAGCTTTTGCGCGACAGGGGCCACAAACGCGTTCCTGAACCACCACACAGGATGACTGGATAGACCGTTCTGTTCATACGCGTGCCCCTGAATTGCTGATGACCAACGATATTTTTCAGTTCTTTTTGTGGAATGAGTGATCCCTTGGCTACTGGGCCGCTTTTCCAGTTGCAACGATGTCATTCAGATACTGGCTCAGGTCATCACGCAGGTCGTCACGGGCAAGGGCAAAGGAAACGGTTGCTTGCAGAAAACCGGATTTTGAGCCGCAGTCGAAACGCTGCCCGTCGAACTTGTAGCCAAAAACGGGCACGCCGGATGCGATATCTTCGGCGATTGCATCAGTCAGTTGGATTTCACCGCCGCTTCCGGTTTTCATTGCGTTCAGGTTGTTCAACACGGAAGGTCGAAGAATATAGCGCCCGATAACGGCCAAATTGGATGGCGCTTTCGATGGTTCAGGCTTTTCAACCATGCTCTTGGCCGGAATGACCGGGCCGATACTGTCGACAACATCCAGCACGCCATACGAACTTGTCTTTTCTGGCGGAACCTCCATCGTTGCCACCATGTTGCCGCCCGTTTCCTCATAGGCTTCGACCATTTGTTGCAGGCATGGTTTGTCTGCAGCAATCACATCGTCAGGCAACATAACGGCAAAAGGTTCATCGCCTATCAAGCGGCGCGCGCACCAAACGGCGTGGCCCAGGCCCAAGGCTTTGTGTTGGCGGATATAGGCGATCGCGCCGCTTTCCATATTGGTCTTGTTCAGGATATCGAGAAGCTTGTTTTTGCCTTTGGCCATTAGTTCCTGTTCGAGGACGAGGTTATGGTCAAAGTAATCTTCAAGCGCGGATTTCCCGCGAGACGTCACAAAGATGAACTCTTTGATCCCAGCGGCGCGGGCTTCATCGATTGCATATTGCACCAGGGGGCGGTCCACCAACGTCATTATCTCTTTCGGAACGGACTTGGTTGCCGGCAAAAACCGGGTTCCCATTCCCGCCACTGGAAAAACTGCTTTGGTGACTTTGCGTGTCATGGTGCCTCTCAAATCAAAACTTGGCCGGTAAAACAGAAAACATCCGGAATGTCCTCTTAGTCTTCAAAACCGTGTCAATCAATCATGCCCAGTGTGCCGGCTGTTATTGACCAAATCGTGCCACCTCGGTCCAGACGAGTCAAAAGCCGACTCCGTTGTTTCCTGTATACAAGGCCCGAACGACAGTTCCCAGCGACCCTTCCCTTACAACTCTGTGCCAAAAATCTGGCGACGATTTGTCGATCACGGAAAGTTGATATTTTGGAGCAGCATCACTTGCCTTGATAAGCCCCCGAAGGGAGTTCCGCGTGCCTTTCTTTGGATGGGCTTATCGCCTTGTTATGACAAGTAGTTTTGGACTGCGCGGTCAAAAAGAACTCAGATGGAAGGGATTGCGTAACTGGAATTAACACGGCTCACTTAGTCGCAAGTTGCGTCAAGTAACGTGTCTTAAGGGCACAAGTAACCCGTCGGCAAACATCCGAGCTTCTTGGAAATACATGATCTGACACATCAAGTCCGTTTTTGAATGAGCAACAATATGGCCGAAATCATTAAGATTGATGATAAATGCGGTCTGTTGCGACCGGCGATAAGATGCTCAAGCAAGTCGAGAGCGACCGTTCAACGCATGCTTGGTGCCTTATCGGGCCAGTTTCGTTGTCATCGAGGCTTCAGGAAAGCAGGTAGGTGCAACACCCATCGTTTCCTGCCATCTGCCTATTGATCGGCGGGTTTTGAAACCTGGCAAGCCGTCAATGCCTCCGACATCGTACCCCAAGCTTTCCAGCGCGCCCTGCATCTTTGCGATGTCAGAACGGTACAAACCGCCGACCTTGCCCCACCGTCCTGCAAAATCGCCGCTTCCAAATTGGATTCTGTCACCGACATGGCCGACGAACAAAGCATACAGATCGCTTTTGTTGTATGCCTTCAGAACGTAAAAATTCGGAGTGACAAGAAAAGCAGGACCAAATCGTCCTGCTGGCATCATCAGGTAACCTACCCCCTTCATCTCGTGGGCTGGAAAAGGTTTGCCCGAGACCCGGTTTATGCCCATCGCTTCCCACTGCCGAATTGACTGCCCCTGGTCGGGTCCTTCCAATGTACATGAAACGGTTGCCGGCACAGACACTTCGAAACCCCAGTCACGCCCGGCGATCCAGCCGTGCTGTTTCAAGTAGTTGCCAATCGAAGTGATTGTATCATCGGATGACCCCCAGATATCGACCTGTCCATCGCCGTTGCCATCTGCGGCGTAATCCAAATAGCTTGATGGCATGAACTGGGGTTGCCCTAACGCGCCTGCCCAACTGCTTTTCATTTGCCGGGCTGGCAGGGGCCCCGCTTCTGCGATTTGCAGAGCTGCTATAAGCTCGGCCGTGAAGTATTCCGCGCGTGTGCTCATGAATGCCTTGGTCGACAGAACCCTGAACGCATCATGGCGGATTGGCACCTGCCCATAGCCGCTTTCTCTGCCCCAGATTGCCAGAATGATACGAGCAGGAACGCCAGTATTGCTTTCGACTTTGGCAAGAATCGCAGAGTGTTGCTTTGCCATCCTGCGCCCGACAGACGTTGCACCCTGAATTGACCCCGTATTGAAATACCGGCTGGGCGAGCCAAATTCGGCTTGTTTTTGCGCCTTGGGCGTTTTGCGTTTATGTCCGGGCGGAACCAGATCCGGCAGGTCCCAGTTCAGAGTAACACCGGAAAACGCCTGTTGCAGTGTGTTGCGTGAAACACCTTTGGCCTGCGCCTTGGGCCAGATCGTCTCCAACAGCCACGACTGAAACTGGCGTTCAATTGCTGCACGATTCTGTGCCAGTGCGGTCTGGGACAGAAGGATCAATCCTAGAGTGACAAGCAAAGTACGCATTGACGATTTTTCTGTCCCGACTGGCCTTGCAAGTCAACGGGAAGATGCCGCGCGACCCGTCGCTGTTTATACCCAAAGTTGAAAGAAAGCTGAGGATGGCAATTTGTGGTTCGGAAAACTCTTGAGAAATTTCATCCACTTGCCGATAGTTGGATGGGATCGAGATGAGGAGAGGACAGTCAGCTGTGGCACAAGTCGATACGTCCAATCCATCCTTGCTCAGACTTGCCGCTGTGTTCCTGTTGATCGCTTCGGTGCAACCAGCTTTGGCCAGCGACAGCTTTATGGACCCGCAAGGCCCAATAGCGGCAGTTCAGAAAACGCATTTGCTTCGGGCGACCGTATTGATCCTGCTGGCCGTTATCCCGGTATTGGTGCTGGTCCCGATAATAGCGTTTCGGTATCGCCGCCGAAGCAACCGCATTGCGCCTTACGCACCGGATTGGGATTTCTCGGCCAAGCTGGAATTTGTCATGTGGGGCTTACCTGTAATAATCGTGGCCCTGCTGTCCTTTTATCTTTGGAAGGCGACGCATCGGCTTGACCCGTATTCGGCACCGTTTGGTGAGGATCCGGCGCTGCGGGTTCAGGTTGTCGGTCTGGATTGGAAATGGCTGTTTCTGTACCCCGATCTCGGGATCGCCACAGTGGGAGAGTTTGGAATTCCGACAAAGCGGCAAGTTGCATTGACGCTGACGACCGATACCGTAATGCAGTCTTTTATGATACCCGCGCTGGCTGGGCAGATTTATGCGATGCCGGGCATGACCACCCAGTTACATCTTGTCGCGGATGCGCCGGAAGTGATGCAGGGCGAAAACACTCAGTACAACGGACGGGGCTTTACCAAGCAGAAGTTCCGCACTATCGCGATGAGCGGTGAGGATTTCGACACTTGGGTCGAAGAAGTGCGTAGCAACAGCATTCAACTAGACAAGGCAACGTATCGGAAACTGGCCATGCGGACTGACAGGGATGAAGTTCAGGCCGTTTTGGGAACATCTCGGATGCCGGATGATGCGCTCTACTTCACAATAGAAGACGACCTGTTCCGGAATATCCTGAGCCGTTACCACAGCGGTCAGCCTTTACCGATCGAGCTACAGCCTGGAACTGCATCATTTAGGCAGGAGGCGCAAAAATGACGCCGACCGAGACAGGTTTCTTCGGGCGTCTGAGTTGGGACGCTTTTCCAATTGCCGGGTTGATCCAGAACCCAAATACTAATGAGATCGTGGCCAATACAGCCGCAGCTGTTGTGATTATTGGCGTTGTGGTTGTCGTAGGATTGCTGAGCTGGTTTCGTCTATGGACACCCCTGTGGCGCGATTGGCTGACCAGCGTCGATCACAAGAAGATCGGTGTCATGTATATCGTCTTTGCCATCGTGATGCTGGCACGCGGTGTGCTTGAAGGCGTTGTCATGCGCGCGCAGCAGGCTTCCGGGCCCGGCGTCGGTTTCCTCGAAGCAGAACACTTTGCCGAACTTTTCAGTACCCACGGCACAATCATGGTCTTCTTTGTTGCCGTTCCCTTTGTCTTTGGTGTTGCGAATTACATCGTCCCGCTGATGATCGGTGCGCGCGATGTGGCGTTCCCGCGACTAAACCAGATTAGTCTGGGCCTTACGGTTTCGTCAGGCATGATGCTGATGGTTTCGCTGGTGGTTGGAGAGTTTTCGACCGGCGGCTGGACAGCGTATCCACCGTATACCGGCGCGGCGTTCAATCCCGGTGTTGGGCCGGATTACTGGATCTGGGCCATCGTAGTTTCGGGCATTGGTACCTCACTGACCGGTATCAATTTTGCCGTTACCATCTACAAGTTGCGCGCTCCGGGCATGACGTTCATGCGTCTGCCGATGTATTGCTGGACAATCATTTGCAGTTCGATCCTGATCGTCTTTGCCATGCCACCTTTGGGTGTCGCCGCGCTGATGCTTGCCGCTGATCGCTATCTTGATTTTCACTTTTTCACAAACGACCTCGGTGGCAACATGATGAACTATGCCAATCTGTTTTGGCTGTTCGGCCACCCCGAGGTTTACCTGTTGGTACTACCTGCCTACGGCATCTATTCCGAGGTGTTCGCGACCTTCTCGGCCAAACGGCTTTATGGCTACAACTCGCTTGTCATCGCAACTATGTCGATCGCGGTGTTGTCGTTCACGGTCTGGCTGCACCACTTTTTCACCATGGGTCAAAGCGCGCTGATCAACGCGGTGTTTGGTATCGCGACCATGCTGATTGCCATCCCAACCGGCGTGAAAGTCTATGACTGGATGGCGACGTTGTGGCGGGGACGCATTCGGTTCTCGGTGCCAATGCTTTATGGGCTATCATTTTTGATGCTGTTTGCCATCGGCGGGCTGAGCGGCGTGATCCTGGCAAATCCAACCGTAGACTACCAGGTTCACAATACGCTGTTTTTGGTAGCTCATTTCCACAACGCGTTATTGCCTGGCGTGTTGTTCGGATTGTTGGCGGCATACAATTACTGGTTCCCCAAGGCCTTTGGATTCCGACTGAACGAATTCTGGGGCCGGGTTTCTGTTTATTGCTGGACCGGGGGGTTTTTGCTGACATTCATGCCTCTCTACTTCGTCGGGCTGTTGGGCATGCCGCGCCGATCTTTCAGCTATAGCGATCCGTCTTTCCACCCTTTCATGATCGTGGCCATCATCGGAGCGATTGTTATTACCTGTGGATTGTTCTCGGTCCTGATCCAGCTATGGGTCAGCATTCGTGACCGCGACCAAACCCGTGTTCCGGTTGGGGATCCCTGGGATGGTCGCACATTGGAATGGTCTATCCCTTCACCGCCTCCTGCTTATAACTTTGCGATCATCCCCAAGGTTACGGATCGGGATGAATTCACTGCACAGAAGGCAAAAGGAACGGCCTATCCAACACCAGACGCTTATGAAGATATCGAACTGCCCCGAAACACGGGAATTGGCTTTGTTCTGTGCGTTCTCAGTGGCATATGGATGTTTGCGCTGGTCTGGTGGATCTGGTGGCTTGCGGCGTTAATGACGGTTTTGATGATCCTTGTGGTGATCATCTGGACATTCGACGACAGTACAGAACTCACCATCCCCGCGGAAGAGGTGCGAAGGGACCACGAAGCCTGGCTGGCATTAGTCCACAGCGAAGCGGCGGTTGATCGCGATTATGAAACTTCTCCGGAAAACCGCGGCCTTGCCCGCCCGGATCTGGAGGTGGCGACATGAAGCGCGCGCCCACTCACAGCTATCCCGGTATCAATCTAGGGGAACATCACGCCAGTGCCCACAAGGCAACCGAGGTTGTCACCTTTGGGTTCTGGGTCTTCTTGATGAGCGATCTGGTCTATTTTGGCCTGATGTTTGCGATTTACATAACGATGATCGATGCGCAGGCAGGTGGCCCCGGCCCGCACGAGTTGTTTGATCTGAAAAGTGTCTTTGCGCAGACCCTGATATTGCTGACCAGCAGCCTGACAGTGGGTCTTGCCATGCTGGCGTTGAAGTACAATCTGCCGCGCGGTCGCATTGTCTTATGGTTTGGCGTCACCCTTGTGCTGGGGCTTGGTTTTCTGGTGCTGGAAGTGCGTGACTTCATGGCCATGGCGGATAAAGGCGGCATTCCGCAGCGCAGCGGTTTTCTGTCGGCTTTTTTCGGGTTGGTCCCACTGCATGGTTTGCACGTTGCGACTGGATGCCTTTGGCTGATCGTTTTGGGTATCCAGCTGCGCGTCAAGGGTATGACGGATGTGGTTATCTCGCGCGTGGTGCGGCTGGCGTTGTTCTGGCATTTTCTCGATCTGATCTGGATTGGGATCATTACCATCGTGTATTTCGGAGGTCTGACCTATGGATAAGCGCTCTGAAATGCATCGTCGCGAGCGTCGGCGCTATGTGACCGGGTATGGTGGCTCACTTTTGCTGACCTTGGCGATGTTTGGCGTGGCGCAGGTTTATGGGATTGAAACGGTTGGTGTTTACCTGACCATCGGGTTGCTTGGATTGGCACAGCTTGTGTTGCAGCTTGTCTACTTCCTGCATATCGACCGTCGGCGCAGCAGCCGCGAAGATCTGCACCTGGTGCTGTTTTCGACACTGGTTCTGATGATCATGATCCTTGGCACTATCTGGGTTCTGGGCAGTCTGGCCACCCGAATGCACATGCACTTGATGTAGTGCGTACTTGAAACAAGCGGGGGTAGCGGATCGAGATTTTGGCATTCGGCGGGATCACCAATAACGAATACGGCCTCAGTACGTAGTCCGCATTTGATAACCCTGATGAAAGGTCATGCGCACAAAGGTGACCGGGGTTTTTCGAAACCACGTTGTCCGCTCCAACTGGAACAAAGGGGTGCCGGGCGGAACGGAAAGAAAATCCTGAAGCGGACCGGTTGCCGGAACAGCTGAGAATGCAATTTCCGCGTTCGAAAAAGGAACCTCGGCCAGCAACCATTCGTTAGGACCGGTGGTCAGAAAGTCTTCATCCATGACGTGCGGTACTGCGGCGGTATTGATCCATCGTTCCTCGTACTGGAAGGGGCGATTGTCGGCATGGTGCATACAGCGCAAATGCAGAATTTGCGTACCCTCGGGCAGTCCGAGTTTGGCTTGTAGCCATGCCGGACAATCTATCAGCGTACGGTTGACCAACGCATATCGGTATTCGGCATTCATATCTTCAATGGTTTGCCGGACTACCGCAATAGGTAGTCGGGCTTGTTTGACCGGTGTTGTGACCACACGCGTGCCGCCTTTGCGTTTCCGTGTGACAATACCCTGATCAGCAAGTTCACGCAGTGCGCGATTGACAGTTGCACGAGCACAACCGAACTCGGCGGCAAGCTCCAGTTCGGTAGGCAGCAAGCTGCCTTGCGGCCAGATTCTGGTCTGGATGCGATTCAGAACTTCATCGCGGACATCCTGGAAGCCGACGTTTTTCTGCTCGTTCACATTGTGCTCACTATATTTTTTGAACTTATTAGTATTATGTCTAGGTTAACGGTGAGATGCAAAGAATTTGACCCAGAACCTTATCAGATTGCAGGATTGCGCGGTTACGCCATGGGCCAATGGTGGCGGTGTAACTACCGAACTTGCCGCGAAGCGGGTCGGCGAGCACGTCGCCTGGCGTATTAGTGTGGCCCGGATCGATCGGGATGGGCCATTTTCCCGGTTTCCAGGGATGTCGCGCGTACACACGATCATCGAAGGGGCAGGGCTTGATTTGCTCGGCGATAGCGGCGTTTTAACGGCACGCCCTTTGCTGCCGCTTTCGTTCGACGGGGCGCTCGCGCTGAATGCGCGACTGTTGGGCGGGCCGTGTCGTGCATTCAATGTGATCTACGATTCAAAGGTCGTTGTTGTGGTGAACGTTTTTGCAAATGATCAGGAATTCGAAGCGACAGCGGGCGAGTTTGTCTTTGTCGCCTCGGGAATGGCCCATATGTCAGACAAAACGCCTCTGGTGGCTGGAGACGCAATGACGCTGAACGCCGCCGTTACGGTCAGTCCGGCTGTGGGCTCTAAGATCCTTCGCGTGAGTTTCAATAAGACCCCCAGCTAAAGCACAGCCAGAAGTTCACCTGTTGCCCGTTTGTAGTTACGCGCGACCTTGTCCCGCAGGAAGTGACGCCCGTTTTGAACCTGGTGTCGGCCTGCGGACCAAAGATCAGTTACGACACTATCTTTGGCGGCAAAGACTAGACCATCCAGCAGTTGGTGGGGCTGTAATGCGCAAAGGGCAGGGGCTTGGCTGTCAATGGCGACAAGATCAGCCAGCATTCCTTCGGCAATTTGCCCCGCATTGCGGCCTAGCGCCTGCGCGCCGCCAATAGCTGCGCCGCGGTAAAGGGTTTGTCCGACAGAACCTTCACCAACCACCAGCACGTTACGTGACAGGTCGCGCAGTCGTTGCGAATATTCGAGTGTGCGGAGCTCTTCGGTCATGGAAATCAACACGTTGGAGTCTGATCCCACGCCAAAAGCGCCGCCTGCATTCAAATAGACAGGGCCATTGAAAGGCCCATCGCCCAGGTTGGCTTCTGTCACCGGGCACAGACCGGCAACGGCATTGCTGTGGGCCATGGCGCGAGTCTCTTCGTCGGTCATATGGGTTGCGTGGATCAGGCACCAGTTGGAATCAACCGGGGCATTATCCAGCAGCCATTCGACCGGACGCGCGCCAAGGCCAGCCTGCACTTCCTCAACCTCTCTGGGTTGTTCAGCAATGTGGATATGGATCGGACCGGAATTTTGTGATGCCACCACCTGCGCTATATCGCGCGGACACGTGGCGCGCAGGGAATGTGGCGCGATGCCGACGCGACAGTCGTCGGGAAGATTGCCGAGCGCTTCCCGCGCCTGAGCGACAAGTTCGCAAAAACGGCCCACATCATTGCCAAAGCGTCGCTGCCCGGCCTCCAGCGGTTTTTCTCCAACTCCTGCATAGCTGTACAGAACGGGCAGATGGGTCAGGCCAATTCCGGTCTCGGCGGCGGCGGCCATGATCCGGTCGCTGAGTTCGCAAAGCCTGTCATAGGGCTGCCCGTCCGGTTGGTGGTGCAGATAATGGAATTCCCCGACCGACGCGTACCCGGCCTCCTGCATCTCAACATAGACTTGCGCGGCGATGGCCTGAATTTGGTCAGGGCTCAGGTGGGCTGTGAAACGATACATCAGATCGCGCCAAGTCCAGAAACTGTCACGGCCAGCCAACCGATATTCGGTCATTCCCGCCATGGCGCGCTGAAAGGCATGGCTGTGAAGGTTGCCCAAAGCGGGCAGGAGAGTGTCAACGCAGGTGTCGCCGTTTTGCGCGACCGCGTCGGTTGTCAGATGCGCGATACGACCATTCTTGATCTCGACTCGCAGGTTTTCTGCCCAGCCGGCTGCCAGAAAGGCCCGTTTTGCGAATATGACCGTCATTCCTACCTCCGGTTTTATGAATAGACATATGCCATAAAGACCTGTACCAGAAAAGAGAGAATTGCACCGAAGAGGGATTCGAATGCAAACCCACGATCATCTGTTCACAGATCTGCACGCCGCTACCATGGTTGGTGCGGATGCATACGGATTGATCGAAGACGCGGCGATTGTCGTGCGTGGCGACCGGATTTCATGGGTCGGTCCGAAGACGCAGTTACCGGAAGAATACGCGACGTTCTCTCCAACCTCGCTGGACGGGCGGCTGGTGACGCCGGCTCTGATCGATTGCCATACCCATGTGGTGCATGGCGGCGACCGCGCGGCTGAGTTCGAGATGCGCCTTAACGGTGCCAGCTATGAAGAGGTGGCCCGCGCAGGCGGAGGGATCATTTCGACCGTGAAAGCCACACGTGCGGCCTGTAAAGAGGATTTGATCGCGCAGGCTCTGCCGCGCGTGGACGCGATGATCGCCGAAGGGGTCTCGGTGATCGAAGTCAAATCGGGCTATGGGCTGGATCAAGAAACTGAGTTGACCATGCTGCGCGCCGCGCGGGCCCTGCAGGAAAGCCGCCCGGTGCGCATAGCGACCAGCTTTCTGGGCGCTCATGCTGTACCCGCCGAGTATAAAGACCGGCCCGAGGCGTACATTGCTGAGATTTGCATTCCGACGCTTCGCGCGGCTCATGCCGAGGGTTTGGTAGACGCAGTTGACGCATTTTGCGAAGGGATTGCCTTTCTGCCCGACCAACTGGTGCCACTGTTTGACGTTGCCAAGGAACTAGGACTGCCGGTCAAATTGCATGCCGAACAACTGTCCAACCTGGGTGGCGCGAAACTTGCTGCAAGCTATGGTGCACTTTCTGCCGACCATATCGAGTATTTGGACGAAAGCGGTGTCAAAGCCATAGAAGCGGCAGGCACGGTGGCCGTGATCCTGCCTGGGGCTTTCTACACCCTGCGCGAGACGCAACAACCGCCTGTTGACCTGTTGCGCATGTACGAGGTGCCAATGGCCCTTGCGACCGACTGCAACCCGGGTTCGGCTCCGATGACATCGCTTTTGCTTGCAATGAACATGGGGTGCACTTTGTTTCGAATGACACCTGAGGAAGCTTTGAAAGGTGTCACCGTGAATGCCGCGCGTGCACTGGGCCTGAGAGACTGCGGCAGGATCGTTCAGGGCCTGCGGGCGGATCTGGCCGTCTGGAATGTCACTCACCCGGCCGAGCTTGCCTACCGCATCGGTTTTAATCCCCTTCACGCCCGTATATTCGGAGGCGCATTTTGACCACTCTGACTTTAACTCCCGGTGCTGTATCTCTGGCGCAGCTGGAACAGGTATTCCGCCAGGAGTGCGCCGTTCGACTGGACCCGGTTTGCAGGCCTGCCATAGCTGCGGCGCACGCTCGCATTATTGAGGCGGCGACTGGTCAAGCCGCCGTTTACGGGGTTAATACGGGTTTTGGAAAACTGGCAAGCGTCAAGATCGCGGCCGAGGATACCGCGACGCTACAACGCAACCTGATCCTGTCCCATTGCTGTGGCGTTGGACCAGCGATCCCGCGTGCTGTTGCGCGGCTCATGATGGCGCTCAAACTGCTCAGCCTCGGACGTGGCGCGTCGGGTGTGCGGTTGGAGCTGATTGACCTGCTGGAAGCGATGCTTGTCGCAGGCGTGACACCGGTGATCCCGGCACAGGGGTCTGTTGGTGCTTCGGGCGATCTGGCACCACTGTCGCACATGGCAGCCGTCATGATGGGCGAGGGTGAAGCTGAGTTTGGCGGTACAGCCATGCCTGGCGGCGACGCACTGGCAGCGGCAGGTTTGACCCCGGTCGAACTTGGTCCCAAAGAAGGGCTGGCACTGATCAACGGCACTCAATTCTCGACGGCGTTTGCGCTGGCGGGGCTTTTCGGCGCGTGGCGGGCGGCGCAAAGCGCTTTGGTCACTTCAGCCCTGACAACTGATGCGATCATGGGGTCTACCGCGCCTTTGCAACCCGAAATTCACGCCTTGCGTGGTCACCGAGGCCAGATCGAAGCGGGCGCAACCATGCGCGCGCTACTGGCTGGGTCGGTCATTCGCGAGAGCCACCGGGAGGGTGATACGCGGGTTCAGGACCCGTACTGCATCCGCTGCCAACCGCAGGTTGTTGGCGCCGCGATGGATGTGCTGCGTCAGGCTTCAGTAACCCTGGAAACCGAGGCCAACGCCGCCACCGATAACCCTCTGGTTCTGGCCGAGGCCGGGTTGATCGTATCAGGCGGAAACTTTCATGCAGAACCGGTCGGATTTGCCGCCGACATGATTGCTCTGGCAGTGGCCGAGATCGGGGCGATTGCGCAGCGGCGTATCGCGCTGATCGTCGATCCGGTACTCAGCTTTGATTTGCCTCCGTTTTTGACACCCAAGCCCGGTTTGAACTCTGGCATGATGATTGCCGAAGTCACGACAGCCGCGCTGATGAGCGAAAACAAGCATCTGGCCAATCCCTGTGTCACGGATTCAACACCGACTTCGGCCAATCAGGAAGATCACGTGTCAATGGCAGCCCATGGCGCGCGGCGGCTGGGACAAATGGTGACCAATCTGGAACGTATCCTGGGGGTCGAGTTGCTGTGCGCAACGCAAGGGGTTGAATATCGCGCGCCGCTGCCAACCAGTGAAAGCCTTCAAGGTGTCATGGCGCGCCTGCGTTCGGTTGTACCGGCGTTAGAAGATGACAGATACATGGCAAATGACATCGAAGCAGCCTCGGCCCTTATTGCAAGCGGTGAGATTGCCGAAAGCACCGGTGTGGCCATGCCAGAGCTTGGCGCATGACTGCTCCGGTCGAGGTTGTTCAGGGTGGTAGTCCAATTGTTTTGGGCCTGCCTCACACGGGCACTTATGTGCCTGCGGCGATTGATGCCAAACTGAATGCTCGGGGTCGGGCGCTGACAGATACGGATTGGCACATCCACATGCTCTACGACGGGCTTTTGCCCGGTGCTACCACGGTGCGGGCCACCTTTCATCGCTATGTGATCGATGCCAATCGTGACCCAGGCGGTACTTCTCTTTACCCTGGCCAAAACACGACGACCTTGGTGCCGCTTACGGATTTCGACGGGCAGGATATCTGGGACATCCTTCCAACTGAAAAAGATACCATTGAACGACGTGACGCATTTCATGCGCCATATCATGCCGCTTTGCTGGCCGAACTGGAAAGGGTGAAGGCGATCCATGGCATCGCTGTGCTGTATGATTGCCACTCAATCCGCAGTCACATTCCTTTTCTGTTCGACGGCGTTTTGCCCGACATGAACATTGGAACAAATAACGGGATGACCTGTGCACCGGAAATCGAAACAATTGCACATGAATTCGCCTCTTCATCCCCTTTCAGCACCGTTTTGAACGGGCGCTTCAAAGGCGGGTGGACGACACGGCACTACGGACGCCCGGATAACGGTATTCACGCGATCCAGATGGAGCTGGCGCAGTCGACCTACCTGACATCAGAAACGCCACCCTGGACTTTTGACGCCGCCAAAGCCACCCATCTCCGGCGTTGGTTGAAAGACATTCTAGACGTCCTCAATGACACAGCATTGGAGCTTGCCCGATGACCGATCCTCGCAAAAACACCCGTGACATCTTTCCACCCACCGGACCTGAACTGAACGCCAAAAGCTGGATGACCGAAGCGCCGTTGCGGATGATGATGAATAACCTGCATCCTGACGTGGCCGAAAACCCGCATGAGCTGGTGGTCTATGGCGGGATTGGCCGCGCGGCACGGACGTGGAAGGATTTTGACACCATCGTTGCCAGCCTGAAAGATCTGGAAGAGGATGAAACTCTGGTCGTCCAGTCCGGCAAGCCGGTTGCCATTGTTCGCACCCATAGTGATGCACCCCGCGTATTGATCGCAAACTCGAACCTTGTGCCGCACTGGGCCAATTGGGACCACTTCAACGAGCTCGATAAGAAAGGTCTGATGATGTACGGCCAGATGACCGCTGGCTCGTGGATCTATATTGGTACACAGGGCATCGTGCAGGGCACTTATGAAACCTTCGCCGAGGCCGGGCGTCAGCATTATGGCGGTGACCTGACAGGTAAGTGGATCCTGACTGGGGGGCTGGGTGGAATGGGCGGCGCGCAGCCTCTGGCCGCTGTCTTTGCAGGGGCTTGTTGTCTGGCCGTGGAATGCAACCCGGACAGCATCGACTTTCGCTTGCGCACTAAATATCTGGACGAGAAGGCCGAGACGCTGGATGAAGCGCTGGCATTGATTGATCGCTGGACCAAGGCGGGCGAAGCGAAATCTGTTGGTCTGTTGGGAAATGCCGCTGAAATCTTCCCGGAAATATACGCTCGGATGCAAGCTGGCGGGATGCGCCCCGATATTGTCACGGATCAGACCAGTGCCCACGATCCGGTAAATGGCTACCTGCCGCTTGGTTGGACCATGGCGCAATGGAAAGACAAGCGCGAAAGTGACCCGAAGGCGGTCGAAAAGGCTGCACGTGCTTCGATGAAGCAGCACGTCGCTGCAATGGTGGACTTCTGGAACGCGGGCGTGCCGACGTTGGATTACGGTAACAACATCCGACAGGTTGCGCAGGATGAAGGGTTGGAGAACGCCTTTGCCTTCCCCGGCTTTGTGCCCGCCTATATTCGCCCGCTGTTTTGTCGGGGTATCGGACCCTTCCGCTGGTGTGCGTTGTCCGGCGACCCTGAAGATATCTACAAGACCGACGCCAAAATGAAGGAACTGTTCCCCGACAATACCCATCTGCACAACTGGTTGGACATGGCGCAGGAGCGTATTGCGTTTCAGGGCTTGCCAGCGCGGATCTGCTGGATCGGGCTGGGAGATCGCCACAAGGCTGGGCTGGCGTTCAACGAGATGGTTAGAAACGGCGAATTGAAAGCTCCGGTCGTCATCGGCCGAGACCATCTCGACAGTGGCTCTGTTGCCTCACCCAACCGCGAGACCGAGGCGATGAAGGACGGTTCGGATGCTGTTTCGGACTGGCCGCTGCTGAACGCGCTTGTCAATACGGCGTCGGGTGCGACCTGGGTTTCGCTGCATCATGGTGGCGGGGTTGGTATGGGCTTCAGCCAGCATGCGGGCGTCGTCATCTGTGCAGACGGAACAGATGCCGCGGCCAAGCGATTGGAACGGGTGCTCTGGAATGATCCCGCGTCAGGTGTCTGGCGTCACGCGGACGCAGGGTACGAGGACGCGAAAGCCTGCGCGCGTGAACATGGGCTGCGATTGCCGGGCATTTTGGGCTGACTACCACGCCAACCTTTGTTTTGTCGGTTTGCCTTAGCGCTAACGTCACATTTTCCGGTTTCGAACCGGTACTGTTTCGGCTAGGGCTAAGCCGTTCAGCAGCCCCGAGGGGTTGAAGGCAACTGACAAAGGTGGCTACCCGTTGCTCGATATTGCACATGTCCGCTCGGTGATTTCGGACGTTTATGACCTTGCCCCATCGGCCTCTCTGGCCAATGAGATGAAAGACACGTTTGCCCGCATGGATCGCGTGGTCAGCCCACCAGATTGGGCGATCTACGCGCCTTACGTGCGGGCCATCAATACGCTCAAGAAAGAACGTAACGCCGTGATCCTTGGGCACAATTACATGACGCCCGAGATTTTTCACGGTGTGTCCGATTTCGTTGGGGACAGTTTGCAGCTTGCGATCAAGGCCAGTGAGGTCGAAGAAGATGTGATCGTTCAGGCCGGTGTTCATTTCATGGCCGAGACATCAAAGATCCTCAGCCCTCAGAAGACTGTTCTGATGCCCGACATGGATGCCGGTTGTTCGTTGGCAGAATCGATCACCGCTGAGGGAATCGATGAAATGCGCGCCAAGTACCCCGGCGCGCCGGTTGTGTCCTATGTAAACACCACTGCCGAGGTCAAAGCAGCTTCGGATATCTGCTGCACCTCTTCGAACGCGCTTCAGATCGTGAACGCCATGGAAAGTGATACGGTCATCATGACACCGGATCAGTATCTGGCGCAAAATGTTGCCAATCAAAGCCACAAGAACGTGGTGTATTGGCCTGGCTCTTGCATCGTGCACGAACAATACACGGCACAGGACCTGCGCGACTTCCGCGAATGGAACCCGGGAACACGGCTGATCGCGCATCCTGAATGCCCGCCGGATGTGGTGGCCGAGGCAGACTATTCCGGCTCGACCAGCGGCATCATCAAATACGTGCACGATGAAAAGCCGAAAAAGGCGATGCTGATCACCGAGTGTTCGATGGCATCCAACATTGCCGATGAATTGCCCGAGGTCGAATTTGTCGGGCCATGCAACATGTGCCCGTATATGAAGAAGATCACGCTTGAAAAGATCCTCTACTCCCTGCACACGATGGAAGGGCAGGTCGAGGTCGCCGAAGATGTGGCTGAAAATGCGCGCAAATCCGTTCAGGCGATGATCGATCTGTCCCGCAAGCTTGGCATTTGATCTGAAATGACCAAAGTCACCACGGATCGCGTCATTATTGTGGGGGCTGGCATCGGTGCGCTTTATGCAGCACTGAAGCTCGCGCCGCGACCAGTGGTTGTAATCTCACCCGATGTTTTGGGTGAAGGTGCAAGTTCCTCATGGGCGCAAGGCGGTGTGGCCGCAGCAATGGATTTGTCGGACAGCCCGGAAAGCCACAGCCTGGACACCGTAATGGCTGGCGCTGGCATAGTCGTTCCGGCTGTTGCCGATCTGGTCACGCGCGAGGCGCGTCAATATATCCTCGACCTGACGACATTGGGCACGCCATTCGATCGCACCAAGGATGGCAGTTATGTGTTGTCACGCGAAGCGGCGCATAGCTTCGCGCGTGTCGTACGGGTGAAAGGGGATCAGGCAGGTAGTGAAATCATGGCTGCCCTGATCGAACGGGTGCATGAAACGTCCTCGGTTCAGGTGTTGGAAGGTGTCCTTGCCACGGCGCTGGACGTATCCAACGGTCGGGTGACTGGTGTCACGGTTCAGGACGCATCAGAAACGGGGTCCGAGCCCGTTACGCTCTGCGGGCCTGCTGTGTTGCTTGCCGGGGGTGGCTCTGGCGGGTTGTATGCCTTGACGACCAACCCGGCGCGCATTCGCGGGCAGGTCATCGGGATGGCCGCGCGTGCTGGTGCACTTATTGCTGACGCCGAATTCGTTCAGTTTCATCCGACGGCAATGGATGTTGGTGAAGATCCGGCACCGCTGGCAACCGAAGCGTTGCGCGGCGAAGGGGCGACCCTGATCAACAATAAGGGTGAGCGGTTCATGTTATCCGTTCATCCGGACGCAGAACTCGCCCCGCGAGACGTCGTCGCGCGTGCAATTTTTGCCGAAGTGCAGGCAGGTAACCGACCCAAGCTGGACACCCGCACCGCATTGGGCTCGAAGATAACGGACCTGTTCCCGGCAGTTGCTGAATACTGCGCGCGCAACGGCGTCGACCCGGTCAACGAACCGATTCCGGTCGCACCGGCAGCGCATTATCACATGGGCGGTATTGCCACCGACACTGACGGTCGCGCGACACTTGACGGGCTTTGGGTCTGCGGCGAGGCATCTTCGACAGGCCTTCACGGTGCCAACCGGTTGGCCTCGAACGGGTTGCTTGAGGCGCTTGTCTTTGCACGCATCTGCGCCGAAAGTATCGGGGCATCCGTTCCGGTGGTGTCAAATGCCGACCCCGTTGCATTGCAGTTTGTTCAGGTAATGTCCCCGGACACAACAAAATCTATCCAGGAGTTGCGCGAAACCATGACGCGCGACGTGGGCGTTGTCCGGGACCGGGCGGGCCTAATCCGTGCTCTGCAAACTATAGCGCAGTTGGAGGCGCAGCACGATGCCTGCCCGTCATTTCGCAACATGTGTGCAACCGCGACCTTGATCGCTGCCGCAGCCTTGCAGCGCGAAGAAAGCCGCGGTGCGCACAAGCGATCCGACTTTCCAAAAGCCAATGATGGGCCCGGAGAGCGGTCCCGGATGTATTTGTCCGAAGCAATGAGCATTCGGGCCAAAGCCTGCGAGGAACTGTCATGACATATGCAATCCTGCCGGATCTGATTCTGGAACCCGTGGTCCGCGCTGCGCTGATGGAGGATCTGGGAAGCTACGGTGATGTGACAACCCGCGCTGTGATCTCACAGGAAACAACCTATACAGCCAGCCTGAACGCACGCGAAAACGCTGTTGTGTCGGGGATGCAAGTTGCTGCAATCGCGTTCCGGCTTGTGGATCCGTCGCTTGAGGTTGACGTGCGGATCAAGGATGGTTCGCGTTGCGAACGCGGTGATACGCTGATGACCATCAAGGGCTCTGCCGCATCGATCCTGTCCGGCGAACGTGTCGCTCTGAACTTTGCCGGTCGCCTGACGGGTATTGCCACAATGACAGCCGCATTTGTGGAGCAGACCAACGGCACAACAGCCCGTATGACCTGTACACGCAAGACAACGCCAGGTCTGCGCATCGTGGAAAAACAGGCCGTGCTGCACGGTGGCGGTTTCAACCACCGCTATTCCTTGTCAGATGCGATCCTGATCAAGGACAACCACATTGCTGCGGCAGGCGGCATCCGTAAGGTTCTTGAAGCCGCTAAGGCAAAGGCCAGTCACATGATGGCGGTCGAGATTGAGGTTGATCGACTGGACCAGCTTTCCGAAGTGCTGGACGTTGGCGGGGCTTCGGTTGTTTTACTGGACAACATGGACAATGACATGCTGCGCGAAGCGGTTGCCATGGTGGGCGGGCGGTTGAAGACCGAAGCCAGCGGCAACGTGACCTTGGAACGGGTCGCATCGATCGCGGCGACAGGGGTGGATTACATCTCGTCCGGTGCCTTGACGCATTCTGCCCGCACCGTCGATCTGGGGCTCGATTTCTGAAGGCGCGGCATTTCCGCTTGATTTAAGATCGTTTGCGCCAACACAGTTGCGTATTCAAGTTTTATCGATAATAAATCCACAGCAACGCAAGCTGCAGAGAGTTTTATAGATAAAATGATCATCCCACACTCCGGCTGGACCCGTAAAACTGCGCAAGCTATTCACGATCTTCCGCTGATGGATCTTTTGTTTCGTGCGCAGACCGTGCATCGCGAAAACTTTGATCCGAACCAGATCCAGACCTCGAAGCTATTGTCGATCAAGACGGGTGGCTGCGCCGAGGATTGCGCCTATTGCTCGCAATCAGCCCGTAATGGATCAACCTTGCCAGCATCGAAGCTGATCGAGGTTCAGCGCGTTCTGACCGAGGCCAAGAAAGCCCGCGATGGTGGCGCGACCCGGTTCTGCATGGGGGCGGCGTGGCGCGAGCCAAAGGCGCGTGACATGGATGCGCTGGTCGCGATGGTCGAGGGCGTCAAGGAACTGGGCATGGAAACCTGCATGACGCTGGGTATGCTCGACGACACTCAGGTGGTGCAGCTGCGCGATGCCGGTTTGGACTATTACAATCACAACATTGACACCTCGGAACGCTATTACTCCGAAGTCATCACCACCCGTACCTTTGCGGATAGGATCGATACGATGAACCGGGTGCAGGAAGCAGGGATCAAGGTTTGCTCAGGCGGCATTCTGGGGATGGGTGAACATACTGGCGACCGTATCGACATGTTGCTGACATTGGCCAACATGACGCCTCCACCTGACTCGGTGCCGATCAATATGTTGATGCCGCAGGCCGATACCCCACTTGCCGACGCCGAGCCGATTGACCCGATCGACTTTGTGCGGATCATAGCAACGGCCCGCATATTGATGCCCAAGTCCTATGTGCGGCTTTCGGCCGGGCGCAGCGACATGAGTGACGAGATGCAGGCGATGTGCTTTTTCGCCGGTGCCAACTCGATCTTTGTTGGCGAAACGCTTTTGACAGCAGAAAACCCCGAAGAAGACACCGACGCGGTCCTGTTTGCGAAACTTGGTCTTCAGGCCGAAAAAGCCGAAACGCGAAACTGCACGGAAGCTGCCGAATGAAAGCAGTCAACCGACTGGAATCGATGCTTGATGCGCTTCAAGCCCGGCACCGCCGCCGGGCCTTGATCCCGACGCAAGGGCTGGATTTCGCGTCGAATGACTATCTGGGTCTTGCCGGTTCTCAAGTGTTACAACGTGCGGCGCATGATGCGTTGTCGCGGGGTGTGCCTGTAGGTTCGGGAGGTTCGCGTCTGTTGCGGGGCAACCACCCTGAACATGAAGCGCTGGAGCGGGAAGCGGCCGCATTCTTTGGAGCTGAGGCCGCGCTGTTCATGGGAGGCGGGTTTCAGGCCAATCAGGCGATCTTCTCCACGTTGCCAGCGGCTGAGGATTTGGTCCTATATGACGCCCTGGTTCACGCGAGCGCCCATGAAGGCATGCGGGCCAGCCGTGCAGACCTGCGTGCCTTCCGCCACAATGACGTTGCGGATGCACGCAACGTATTGCGCGACTGGCAATCTACAGGCGGTTCGGGTCAGGTCTGGATTGCCGTCGAAAGCGTGTATTCCATGGAAGGTGACCTGGCGCCGCTGGAAGACCTGTCCGTACTTGCGCGCGAAGCTGATGCGGTTTTGGTTGTTGATGAGGCCCACGCAACCGGCGTTTTCGGAGAGCGAGGCAGGGGTCTCGCGCATGACCTGAACGCTGATCTGCTGACATTGCATACCTGCGGTAAAGGGCTTGGTGTCTCAGGCGGGCTGATCTGCGGTCCGCGCGTGATGATTGATACCCTGATCAACCGCGCTCGTCCCTTCATCTTTGCGACCGCTCCGTCGCCTTTGAACGCTTCTCTGGTTCGTGCTGCGCTACGGGAACTGGCCGAGGATGTCAGCCTGATTGAAGGCGCGCATGAACGTATGCGCCATGCCCATGACGCCGCACGGCAACTGGGGTTGCCCGCAGCCGCGTTGAACAGCCAGATCATCCCGGTTGTACTGGGAGATGACGAGCGCACAATGGCGATGGCGGCCACTTTGCAGCAGCAGGGTTTTGACGTTCGGGGCATCCGCCCGCCCACTGTCCCAAAAGGCACATCCCGTTTGCGCGTCTCGATTACCGGAAATGTCACCCTTCAGGATATCTCGACCCTGTTTTCAACCATCGCAATCTGTCAGTCGGAGGCCGCATGAGCGCGCTGATCGTTACCGGAACCGACACAGGTGTTGGAAAAACCGTGTTTTCGGCTGGTCTGGCGGCAGCTTTGCAGGCCCGGTACTGGAAGCCTGTTCAGTCTGGTCTTGAGGATGCTACGGACACTGAAACCGTCAGCGCGCTGAGCGGTGCCGAGGTCCTGCCCGAAGCGTACCGGCTGAACATGCCCGCTTCACCGCATCTGTCTGCCGAAGACATGGGTATTGAGATTGACCTCTCGCGTCTTGAAATTCCGAAAGTGGACGGGTCTCTTGTTGTCGAAGGCGCAGGGGGCCTTATGGTGCCGCTGAACCGCCAGTCGTTCTTTCTGGACCTGATTGCCGGATGGCAGGCTCCGGTTGTTCTTGTTGCGCGCACCGCCTTGGGAACGATCAACCACACCACATTGTCTCTGATGGCGCTTCGGGCTGTTGGCTGCGAGGTAGTCGGCGTCGCATTCGTGGGTGACCCCGTGCCGGACGTGGAGCAAACCATCGTCGAGATGTGTAAAGTGCATCATCTGGGACGCCTGCCATTTCTGAGCGACCTGACACCGCAGAGCCTGAACAGTGCATTTTCGGCAATTGATGTGGCGACCATTCGGAGGTTCCTGTGACCCCGTTGGAATTTGATGCGCGCCATCTGTGGCACCCTTATACACATGTGCTTGAACCTGGCCCGATGCACCTGATTACCGGGGCAGAAGGTGTCTGGCTGACGCGTGCTGATGGCGTCAGAATGATCGACGCAATGTCGTCCTGGTGGTGTACGGTGCATGGGCACAGGCACCCGGCCATCATCGATGCGATGCAAAAGCAGCTGAATACACTGCCGCATGTGATGTTTGGCGGTCTGACCCACGAACCCGCCGTGGAACTTGGCCGCAGGTTGGTCGACCTTCTGCCAGATGGCCTGGATCGCATTTTCTACAGCGACAGCGGCTCGGTCGCGATCGAAGTCGCGTTGAAGATGGCAGTCCAGTACCAGATTGCCAAAGACCGGGGCGAACGGTCTGAATTTGCCACGATCCGTGGTGGCTATCATGGCGACACATGGAAGGCGATGAGCGTTTGTGATCCCGTCAACGGGATGCATGGCCTGTTTCGCGGTGCGTTGTCGATCCAGCACTTTCTGCCACGCCCTCACATTCAATTTGGCGATGTGTGGCTCGACGATCCTTCCGAGAACGGGTTGGAGGCGCTGGAGGCGCTGCTGCACGACAAAGGGAACAGAATAGCCGCACTGATCCTTGAACCGGTGGTGCAGGGCGCAGGTGGGATGTATTTCTATCACCCCGCCTGGTTACGTGGGGCGCGTGGCTTGTGTGATGCGCATGACGTTTTGCTGATCTTCGATGAGATCGCGACCGGATTCGGACGCAGTGGCGAGATGTTTGCAATGGATCACTCCGGGGTGGTTCCGGATATCCTGTGTCTTGGCAAGGCGCTGACCGGTGGGCATATCACCTTGGCCGCCACTATCGCGACTGAGGCCGTCGCTCACGGGATTGGTGAAAGTGAGGCCGGAGTTTTGATGCACGGTCCCACCTACATGGCCAACCCTCTGGCTTGTTCGGCAGGGGTGGCGAGCCTCGACCAGTTGCAACAGCGAAACTGGAAGCAGGAAGTTGCATCAATCTCGCAGCAGATGAAGGCCGAACTCGCGCCCGCACGCAATTTGCCCGGTGTTTCAGATGTGCGCGTGCTCGGCGCAATTGGCGTCATCGAGATGGATGAGCGGGTCGACCCCTCCATCGCACATGGGTTGGCTACGGAAACCGGTGTGTGGTTGCGCCCGTTTGCTCGCAATATTTATTGCATGCCTCCCTATGTTATTTCACCTGACGAACTGAGCAGGGTAACGTCCGCGATGCTTGCTCTGGCTGGGGGGCAGAAATGAAAAGCCGTTGGCTGGCGCAATCAGACGACAGTACTCTGACCCTTGTGTTTGGTGGATGGGCACTGGGCGATGCTCCGTTCCGGGGTCTTACGGGGGGCGGAAATACTCTGTTGGTGGAAGGCTACATCAGTCTCGATGATCCCCTGCCTGATCTCGCCCGTTTCGATCACATTGATATGCTGGCCTTTTCCTTCGGTGTCTCGTCGGCTGCGCATTGGCTGGCGTGCTCGGGCTTTCGTCCCGACCGATTGATCGCCATCAGCGGCACTTTGCACCCTGCGTGCCCGGAACGTGGTATTGCGCCCGACATGATCAAGGCAACAGCGGCTCAGCTTTCCGAGCGCAGCTTCGCCAAGTTCTGCCGCCGTGCAGGTTTGCCAAGTGAGCCCCCGGAACTCGATATAGTCGCGGCGAAGCAAGAGCTTTTTTCCGTGATCCAGCGCGGGCCTGCCCCTGATCCGGGTTTTGACAGGGTGTGGATACCCACAAACGACCGGATCATTCCGACTACGGCCCAAGAAGCCGCATGGGCCTCAACCTCGGCCCGCGTCGAGCGTGTGGCGGCGCCGCACGTACCATTCCTACCGGGGCAAAGTTGGGCGAGTTGGGTATCATGACAGCGCAACTGGCAGACAGGGTGCAGCGGAGCTTTAGCAGAAGCTTTCAAACCTACCACGACACAGCAAGTCAACAAGCCTGGGTCGCAGGCAAGCTGGTGTCTGAACTGCGTCGTGCCGGAGCTCCGGACCGCTTTGAAACTGTCTTCGAGCTGGGATGTGGCACAGGGCATCTGACCCGTCTGATGCGACAAAGCTTTCACCTGCCAAACTTCATATTGAACGACATCGCACCACAGGCTCAGGCAACAGCGGATGCGGAAAAGGCCACGTTCATTGCCGGTGATGCGCGTGAAGTTCACTGGCCCTCCCGGATTGATCTGATCGTCTCGGCTTCGATGATCCAATGGATGGAAAGCCCGTTGCAATTGCTTCACAGAGCGATGGACGCGCTGGAGCCCGGCGGGTGGTTGGCGGTTTCGGGTTTTGGCCCTCAGCAATATCGAGAGCTTAGCGCGATCGGATCAGCTGCGCGTGCACCGGGTCTTACTACTCCGGCTGCTCTTGCCGCTGCTGTCGACGGCCCGATGCAGAAATTGGCCGTTGGTGAAAGCCTGAGGCGAACCTACTTCGATACGCCTCGCGAGGTTCTTAGGTATTTGCGAAGAACAGGTGTAAACGGCAGGGCGCAAGGAACATGGACCAAGTCCACGCTGGCTCGGTTCGAAAACGTATACGCTAAGGAGTTCGGCACGGATCGCGGGGTCTCGCTGACATATCATCCCGTGTGGATCATTGCCCGGAAGCGATAGATACTTTTCTGCCGTGGCCTAACGTAATTTGTGAGCCTGCCAAGCGGTCGCAAACTCCGCAGCCACGGCCCTCGGACTTGATGCGATTGTCACCAGTTCGATTTTTCGGGTTTTTGCCGACAATCAAACTTCGTGTGCCCAGGGCGGTTCTGCCCCGGCGCGTGATACTGTTACTGCGGCAACAGTTGCACCCAACGCCATGGCCGCCCGCAAGCTTTCGGAGGTCAGATTGCGCAGCCCCTGCTTTGTCAAATTCCCGGCGCGACTGAGTTCAGTCAGAACACCAGCGTTAAACGTGTCGCCCGCGCCGATTGTGTCGACAACCTGAACAGGTTTCACAGGAACCGAAACCTTGGAACCGTCGGCCAGGTACCCATTCGCTCCGTCGCCACCCCTGGTCACGATGAGGGCTGACGGACCGGTCTGCAACAAAAGAGACGCTTTGGCGGCCTCGGGCTCGGCTCCCGGGATGATCCAGTCAAGATCTTCGTCTGAAACCTTCACAATATCGGACTGCGCAATCATGCGGTTCAGACGGGTCCGATACCGGGTCTGGTCCTTGATGAATCCCGGTCGGATATTCGGGTCCAACATCACTGCGCGATCCGCTCCGTGGCGTTTCAGAAGTGAAGCATAGGCATCCGCGCAGGGTTCACACGCCAGACTGATACCCCCAAGATACAGGGCGGACACGGCTGTTAGCTGCTCCGGCATGTCCTCGGGTTGCAGCATTCGTCCGGCGGTGTTTTCATCGACAAAGCTGTAAGTGGCGTGACCGTCTTTTAGCTGTACGAAGGCAAGGGTCGTGGGGCGGTCAGAGACAATCACATGTGACGTGTCAACATGGCTTGAATTCAGCGCCTTTGTAATTTGTTGGCCAAACATGTCAGACGACACGCCGGTCAGCATTCCGACGGAAACACCTAGACGACCGACTGCGACCGCCGTGTTCAATATCGCCCCACCTGTGTGCGGTACAAATCCTTGTTCGCCCGACACTGTCGGCTCGGAAATCATGTCGATCAGGGCTTCACCACAGCACAGGATCATTTCGTAGTCCTTTTCAGAGTATTTTGTCAGGGAGACTTGTTATCGCATCAAAGCGTTCTTGCAGAAATTGTTCGCCCCGATGATGCCGAACTCTGCTTGCTCGGAGACATACAGGTTCAACGAGCGGCGCAGCTCGCTGAAACGGCCACCGCCGTTGAACGCTTCCCGGAACTCTTTGCCGAATAACCAGCGATTCTTTTCCGCGACGCCGCCAACAAGAAACACTCCGCCCGAAGGCATCAGTGTGACAGCCATGTCGCCCATCAAAGCCCCCAGATGGGTGTTGAACATCCGAGCGGCTTGTACCGCGATGGGGTCAGAACGGTCGCGGGCATCGAGCAGAATGTCTTTCGCCGAGCGCGTTGGTGTCTGTATATGGCCTGCCGCCAGCCCGATCGCCTGATATAGGATAGGCAAGCCCGTACCGCTCAGGAACATCTCAGCTTCCAGTGCGAGGCTGTCACCAAAAAAACACTCAGGCGCAATGCTGCGGGCTGCTTCAAAGATGTCAACTTCGTCGCGGTGACGCGGATACAGACCCACATGACCACCTTCTCCGGAGACTGTGTGATAGTGGCCCTCGGAAAACAGCAACGCTCCCACGCCAAGCCCGGTGCCAGGACCCACCACCAATCGCGTGCCTGCGGGCGGTGTCGCGTGACCTTGCAAGACGGCAACATCTTTCTGGGTTACTTCTGCCACCGACCACGCGGCAGCGGTGAAATCATTGATTACAAACGTATGACTGGCGCCGGTGGCTTTTGCCAATTCGGCCTCGGACAGGTCCAGATTGGCATTTGTCAGCCGAATCGTGCCATTCCGGACAGGGCCTGCACCCGCCGCCACGACCGCCTGTGGATTTGTTCCGATTTCATCCCGAAGCGCGTGAAACGCTTCCAGCAGATCTTCCAGTGTCCCCGTTGGGCGCTTGCGCAGGGCTGTCAGCTCTCCGTTCGTAACCACGCCCAGCCGCGTGTTGGTGCCCCCTATGTCAGCAACCAGATTCCAATGCTCATGCACCGCACCGAATGGTTGCGCTAACGGCTGAGAGACGTTCTGACCCCCGGAATGGGCAGACTTTAGCGCCATGAAAGACGCTTTGGGTGTTCTCTCAAGCGTTTCAAAATTCACGTTCACCAGTCCAAACCTTTTTCCACATTCGAAGGCCCATTCGCATTTGTCGCAGTAGTGACCAAACAAAACAGCCCTTTACCGGAACATTTTGTGCAAAAGCGTCCCTTACGGCAGCCAGGTGTCGGTCGAGATAATCCATGCGATTATCATTCTGAAGACGTTCTGCGCGCGCCATACCGTTTTTGGTGATACAGATTGGTGGCTCGCTCGTATAGCCCTTCATTGTTCGGATCAGAAATCGGTTGCGGGAAATGGCTCGATTTCCCACCCCATCTGGGTTTTAGGCAAAGGCTCGGAGCCTTATTCAAAGCTGGCGTACGGATCGAATCAATACGGCGCTTGACAAGGATACAGCTCGTAATTCACCATATTTGAAACGTTTCAAAGGTGAGGGATGCGAGTTTCTGCCCAACTCTACACAGTGCGGCAATGCGGTGATCTTGCAGATCAGCTGCAATTGGTTGCGGCCTGCGGTTTTTCAGATGTCGAAACCACTGGCTTGCACGGCCTGACCCCAGCTCAGATGGCGGGCACTATTTACGGGTCAGGCCTTAATGTTCGGTCTGCACATTTTGATTGGGAAGAGTTCGAAGGGCGATTTTCGGATATCGTCGAAGTATTAAACCTAATGGAATGCCGGGTGGCTGTCATGCCTTGGCTGGCGCCCCAGGTGCGGCCCGACACTGCCGAGGGATGGAGGGCGGTGTCGGGCCAGTTGTCCAAATGGGCAAATCAGCTGACAGATCAAGATATCAGCCTAGCGTATCACAATCATGATTTTGATCTTATCGGTGAGGCTGGTGACACACCTCTTGACCTGATCCTTGCCGGCGGAGATGTCTTTTGGCAACCAGATATCGGTTGGCTGGTTGCGGCTGGTCTGGATCCGGCGGACGCGATCCGCCGCCACGCCAATCGAATCCTGTCCGTGCATGCAAAGGATATCGACCCAGCAGGCGGAACAGGTGACGCGCGCTGGCGCGATTTGGGCGAAGGCGTGGTTGACTGGAACGCAACCCTGCGTGTGCTTGCCTCGACCAACTGCACGGACCTGTTTGTCGAACATGACGAAACCGATGATCACGTGCGCACCCTGCAAACGGGTCGGTCATTTTTGACGGAACAATTGGCAGGGTTTGGGTGATGGCGCGGGCGACGATCAAATCGATTGCCAGAAGTACTGGGTATTCCGTTGGCACAGTTTCGAATGCTTTGCGGGATTCTGTATCGGTGAAACGGGAAACCCGGGAAGAGATTCAAAAAGTTGCGTCGGATCTGGGATACCGGGTGAATCTGGATGGCCTGAAGCTACGCACCAATAAATCCTATAGAATCGGGGTCATGGTCAGTGTTTCGAACGACGCTGCGGAAGAGTGGGAAGGTGTAGAGTTTACGCGTATTCTAGCCGGTATATCCAATGCGCTAATAGGAACACGCTATCAGTTGAGCGTGTTCAGCACATGTGATGGCGAGGCCGCGGTGCAGACGTTGAAGTCCATCGTGCAGGAAGGGCAGGCTGATGGCGTGAT
Organism: Ruegeria sp. AD9; assembly: GCF_056542305.1. Lineage (NCBI taxonomy): Bacteria > Pseudomonadati > Pseudomonadota > Alphaproteobacteria > Rhodobacterales > Roseobacteraceae > Ruegeria > Ruegeria sp. AD9. The sequence continues at coordinate 64,731 of NZ_JBQFZP010000014.1, read as the reverse complement.
CTTTTCCGGCACACGTGTTCATGATGAACGCGTCGCGTATCTGCAGGGGCAGGGCTTTCCTTTTGTCACATACGGCATGAGCGACAGCCCCCAACCGCATCCTTATGTGGATCTCGACAGTCAGGCAGCGGCTTATGATGCCACCGCCAGGCTGCTTGGGCTGGGGCATCGTCGCATCGCTTTGATAAACCCGCCGGATGACCTGATCTATGCACAGCAACGCCGCCGGGGTTATGCTGATGCGCTATCAGAATGCGGTGTGGAGTTCGATCCGGCACTGGTTTCCACCGGCCCGACCACCGCGGAATCCGGTCAGCAGAAATTTGCTACGCTTATGGAGTTGCCGAAACCGCCGAGCGCCATCATCTGCGCTAATGAGGCCATAACCCTTGGGGCGCTGTCAGCTGCCGATAAAGCCGGAGTGCAGGTTGGAAGGGACGTTGTGGTCATCTCGAACGACGACTTGAAGCTCAGCCAGTATTTTGTACCGCCACCCAGCACTTATTACTTGCCGATTGCTGAAACAAGCCGTCTGCTGGGTGAGTTCATGTTGAAAGCTTTGGACGGGGTCGATCCGTCCGAGATTCAGAAAAAGATCAGGGCCTCATTGATCGAGCGGCAACCTGACACCCCGGCGCCGGATGCGGCGCAAACCACCTGATCCAACAAAGGAGTACCTGAAAATGTTTAAAAACCTACTTGCCGTTGCAACACTCACAACACTGATGGCTCCAGCGGCCTTTGCTGCCGACCTGGAAGGTCGTGTTCTGAAAATCGGAACCGATGCGACATACCCACCGATGGAAACCGTGGATGAAACAACCGGTGAGATCGTGGGCTTTGACGTCGATGTGATGAATGCGATTTGCGCGAAGGTCAATTGCGTCCCCAATTTCGTAAACACCGCCTGGGATGGTATCTTTGCGGCCCTTCAGCAGGGTGAGTTCGATCTGGTTATCTCGGGCGTGTCGATCACACCGGAACGCGAAGAAACCATGGACTTTTCCGAGCCTTACATCGTTGTCAGCCAGGCCATTCTGTTGCAGGTCGATAATGCTGACATGACACTTGAGGATTTCAAAGCCGGTGGCCAGAAACTGGCCGCGCAAACTGCGACGACCAACGCCCAATTGGCGGAAGAGCTAGTTGGGCGCGAGAATGTCAGCCTTTACGACAACTTCTCGGCCGCCATTCTGGCGCTTCAGAACGCGGACGTTCAGGGCGTGATCATCGATGGCACGTCGGCAGCGGCCTATGAACAGGAATTTGCGGGCGAGTTGACTGTTGGCATCACAGGCTTGCAATCCGATCCGTTGGGTATCGTGTTTCAAGAAGGCGATCCGACGGTGGATGCGATTAACGCCGGTCTGAAAGCCATTCAGGAGGATGGAACGCTGGACGAACTGACAGCCAAATACTGGGGCACCAATTGATCCATTAGCGCCCTTCCGGTCCGGCGGCCAGCGCTGCCGGGCCTTGTCTTAGCGGAGAAGTTCCATGTTGCGCCTCAGCACGATCCGCCCGAGTAACCTGGTGTTGCTCGCAGCAGCGCCCTTTATTATCTACCTGTTCGCCACATCCTCAAAATACTTGCGGTCTCTGGTCGCAATTCTGGGGATCGGCACCGACGCGGGGCCCATCTTTGTTGGATTTCTGCTGATTGCGACCGTTGCGATCCTTGGATATCTTTGCGCACGCTACGTGCGGTTTTCACAAAACTCCCCCGGCTGGTTGCGATTCTGCGCGCTTGCCGCGTTCCCAACTTCTGCGGCGCTTTTGGTCATCAGCTTTGTTTCTCCGCTGCTTCTGATGCCATTTGCCGAGTCGGTCTTCTTCCATGCGCTCAGCGAAAACACATCACCCCTTATCGATCGATCCAGTCAGACCTGGGTATTGTTTCCGGGCGTGATCGCCAAGGTTCAGACGGGATTACAAGTTTTCCTGGCGGTTTACGCGGCTGTCGTCGCACTATGCCTAATTTCGGCACGTTTGCAGCCGCCCTGGCGCGGGCGCGTCTTGTTGGGGTTGGAGTGTCTCACAGGCGCGGTTCTGTTTTATCTCATGTTCATGGCTCATTGGCAGTTCGCGACCGGGGTGGCCATTACATTCCGCGCGGCCATATTTGCCTATATCTTCGCGGCCATTCTTGGTTTGGTCTGGGTCGGGTTGCAATCGTTTAAACCAAAGGCGCGTACGACGGTCGTCTATGGTTCGATCAGTTTGGCATTGCTTGCAGCCTCAGCCTTTTTCTTCATGCAGCCGCAGGTCAGCTTTGTTCTGGTGGGCAGCACCGAAGGGCGTATCGCGGTTGTGCGCGGCACGCCGCAGGCGCAGGCTGACGTTATCCGGTTTGGTGAGTTCGAAGGGGCCGACGGTCAGCAATATCGCATCCGCAGCGCAACCGATGCCACTGCCGCGCTTGAACAGATCGAAACGGTCGACAGTGTCTCGGGCGCTTTTGTCCCGGCCGATGCCCATACACAAGGTTATCCGGTCCTGTGGCAAACAAGATTTCTACCCGACAAATACCGCAATCCGGCCCTGGCATTTGCCGTGTTCGGGTTTTTGTTGCTGACACTGACCATTGGCGGGGCTCAGCATAAGCTGCATCCTCTGGCGGTCGGGGCCGAGTTTTTCGTGGATACGATACGCGGCATTCCGATGCTGGTGATCATTCTTTATATCGGACTGCCACTGGCGGGCGCAGTCAAAGACGCCACCGGCGGCGGTATCGACATGACCAATATGACCCGCGGGATCATCGCGATCTCAGTTGGTTATTCCGCCTATATGGCCGAAATTTTCCGATCCGGGATCGAGGCGATACCGAAAGGCCAATTGGAGGCGGGCAGCTCTCTGGGTTTGTCGCGCTGGCATACGGCGCGGCTTATCGTTCTGCCGCAGGCCCTGCGGATTGTCACTCCACCGCTTGGCAATGAGTTTATCGCGATGATCAAGGACACGTCATTGCTGTCTATCCTGTCCGTCCGCGACATGACCCAGAGGATGCGAGAATTTCAGGCGGCTAGCTTTCTGCCCTTTGCACCCTTCAATACGGCGGCAATCCTGTATGTCGTTCTCACACTCGGCTGTGCCAGTTTCCTGAAGTGGATCGAACGACGCACAGCAAAGGACACACGATGAGCGCGCTGGAACTTGGGGTTTGTTACTACCCCGAACAGTGGGACCCTTCGCAATGGCGAGACGATGCCGCCCAAATGGCAGACATGGGGTTGGATTGGGTGCGGATTGCTGAATTCACCTGGGGTCTGATCGAACCCGCGCGCGGTCAGTTCCACTGGGACTGGCTGGATGAAGTGATCGAGATACTGGGTCAGGCTGGTCTGCGGGTCATGATGTCCACCCCAACAGCCGCCCCCCCCAAATGGTTGATCGATGAGTATCCCGAAATCCTGCCCGTTGGGCCGGATGGTCGGGTCAGAGGGTACGGTTCGCGCAGGCATTATTGTTTTTCCAGTGAGGTTTATCTGGCCGAGGCGCAAAGGATCGCAACTGAATATGCCCGCAGATATGGTCAGAATTCGTATGTCCAAGCGTGGCAGATCGACAATGAGTACAACGACCACGATACAGTTCTCAGCTATTCCGATGCCGCGCGAACAGGTTTTCAGAACTGGTTGGAGGAACGATACGGGGCAATCGATGCGTTGAATGACGCGTGGGGAACCGTTTTCTGGGGGTCGCTCTACTCTCAGTTTGGTCAGATCGAACTGCCCAACGGGCTGGTCGCCACGCCCAATCCAGCCCATGCTCTGGAATTCGCGCGCTATTCTTCCGATCGAGTTCGTCTGTTCAACAAAACGCAGGTGGATGTTCTGCGCAAATATGCGCCGGGCCGGGATATTACCCATAACTTCATGGCAGGTAGTTTCGAATTCGATCACCACGCCGTAGCGGCTGATCTGGATATTGTCGGGTTCGACAGCTACCCGCTAGGGAACTTATTGGGCTCTACCCTTTCAGATGAGGAAAAGCGCCGCTATCTGCGCACCGGCGCACCGGATTATCAGGGCTTTCATTGTGATTTGTATCGCAGTCAGGGGCGCGGTCGGATGTGGGTGCTGGAACAGCAGCCGGGCCCGGTGGATTGGGCTGACAAGAATCCGTCGCCGGCAGAGGGGATGGTTCGGCTTTGGACCTGGGCGGCCTATGCACATGGCGCGCAAGCCGTGATGTTTTTTCGCTGGCGACAGGCAAAATCTGCGCAAGAGCAATACCATACTGCGATTTTGCGGTCAGATGGCAGCCCGGATCAGGCCGCTGTTGAATTGGCTGAGATCGTGAAGGATCGCGCCATTTTGCCGCCCGAGAGACGGGCAAAATCACGGGTTGCAATGCTACTGGATTATACCTCTATCTGGGCGGCGGACATCCTGCCACATGACAACGATTTCCCCAATGCCCAGATTTTTCGCGAGTGGTACACTGCAATTCGTGGTTTTGGGGTCGATCTTGATTTTGTTGGCCCTGAAGATGAACTGAGCGGCTACGCCCTCATCATATTACCTCAAAGCATGATCGTGACCGCTGACCTTGCAGACAAGCTTGACGCTTCGGGGGCCAAGATTCTGATAGGTGCTCGTTCCGGCAGCAAGACATCCGGGATGAACACCCCGTCCAATCTGGCTCCAGGCGAACTGGCAAAGTTAACAGGTATCCGTGTCACGCGCGTCGAATCACTTCCTTCACTTGCGCATGAGGCTGTGGTTCTTCCCGATGGGCAGCAATTTGAATTCACGGGTTGGCGTGAAATTGTCGAGACCAAAGAGCGCGTTTTAGCCCGCTTCAAGAGCGCTTATTGCGATGCCAGTCCGGCGGTCATCCGTTCTGACCGCACGACCTATCTGGCAATGGTTCCGCGAAATGAGCTTTTGCAGGCGATTGTCGGGGAGGTACTGAACTGGGCTGGGATAAATGCAACGCCTTGCGACCCCGATATGCGCATAACCCAACGCGGCTCGACCTACTACGCGTTCAACTTCAGTGACGTTTCAAAGCCTTTGCCTGCTGGTCGTGCACGTCAAATTCTGCTTGGTTCAGATCCGGTCAAACCAAGGGACATCACCGTTTGGCAGGAGAATGCAGCGCCTCATAAATCAGCTTAGACGTGTCAAATCGCGAAACTGGACATAAGATTTTCGCAAACTGTCACTTTTGGACTGACGGATGGGCGCAGAAAGTCCTATGAATAGAAAACAAAAAACGAGTCCAACAACGGGAGAACACTATGGTTACCAAGTCATCACTTTCCAGACGCACTGTTTTGAAAGGAGCGGGTGCCGCAGCGCTTGCCGCGCCTCTTTACAGCAAGAGCGCACTGGCTTCGTCGGGTGAAATCAACATACTGATGTGGTCGGATTATCTGCCGCCCAGCTTTATCGAAGAGTTTGAGACCCTTACTGGCATCAAGGTGAACTACACCGGGATCGGCTCAAACGAAGAAATCATCAACAAGATGAAGGCGACCAAAGGTCAGGGCTTTGACATCGTCTCGCCAACCAACAACCGCTCGTTGCAGTGGGAGCCGCTGGAGTTGTTGCAGCCCTTTGACATGAACAAGGTTCCGGTCGACCTAGTGAACCCTGCCATGGCCAAAATCGGTACGGATGCTTGGAACTTTGGCGGCGCCGGGGTTCACTGGTTGCCGCATATCTGGGGCACCGAAGGCATTGCATACCGCACCGACTTGTGGCTGCCGGCTGGGGACGCCCCATCCTATGGCGATGTTTGGTCGGAAGAAAACGCAGGCAAAACCATGGGCCGCGCGCATTCGATGATGCTTGGCGCTGGTCTTTACATGGAGCGTTCCGGCGAGATGGAGCCGGGTTCGGTCTGGGCCGCTTATGGTGACGAAGAAACCATGCGCAAGGTCTGGGGTCAGATCACTGACTGGTGCATTGCACGTAAGAATCGCATCAAGCTGATCTGGAACGATGCCGATACACAGAAGAACGGTCTTCTGAATGAAGGTGTTGTTGTCGGTCAGACCTGGGACGGCCCGCCACTGGCACTGAAATCGGCTGGTGAACCAGTGCACTATCAAGCGCCCATCGAAGGGGCGATGGCATGGGTTGACGGAATGTCGATTCCGTCTGGCGCGGCGAATATCGACCAGATTTATGCCTTCATCGACTTCGCCTATCAGGCCAAACCTGCCGGTGTTGCCATCGACAGCCATGGGTACAACTCTCCTGTTCTGGGGGCGGATCAGTATTCAGGCGACACCTACAAGAAGAACTTTGCCGAGGCCTATCCGGGCGACTCGCTGGCCAACCTCAATCCGTGGCCGGCCGAAGCCCCATGGTATGCTGAAACGCGGACCGAGTTCGTCAACAAGTTCAAGAGCGCATAAGCGATCTGAAACCATGCCCCTCGCGTTCTGCGAGGGGCCACAATCTGTGCGCCGCTCCGGCGTAACGGAAAGCTATGTGGTGTGGTGACAGTGCACACCTCAGGGAGATACCAAAAATGAGTGCAGGGGTCGGAGTCGATCTGGAAAACCTGTGGATCCGTTTCGGTGACTTCGTCGCCGTGCGCGATGCAAACGTCACAATTAACGGGGGAGATTTCTTTTCATTCCTCGGACCCTCGGGTTGCGGCAAAACAACGATCTTAAGGGCTGTTTCCGGCTTTCTCGAGCCCAGCGAAGGCAATGTTCTGATCGGCGGCAAAAACATGCGCGGGATTGGGCCCAACAAACGCCCCACAGCTCTGATCTTTCAGAACCTAGCGTTGTTTCCCTTGATGAAGGTTTGGGAGAACATCACGTTCTCGATGGAAATCAAAGGCGCCAGTGTTGCCGAGCGCCGCAAGCGCGCTGACGAGCTTCTGGACATGATCGCGCTTCCGGAGCAAGGCGACAAACTTCCCAGCGAATTGTCTGGTGGCCAACGTCAGCGAGTGGCCATCGCTCGTGCCCTTTGCGCCGAGCCGGATGTATTGCTTCTTGATGAGCCTCTGTCAGCACTTGACCTCAAACTGCGCCAGCACATGCGAACGGAACTGCGTGAGATACAACAGCGTGTGGGCATTACTTTTATCTACATTACCCATGACCAGGGCGAGGCGCTGACCATGTCAGATAATATCGCCGTCATGCGTGCAGGTGTGATTGACCAAATTGCCGATGGGAAAACCATCTACAATGATCCCAACACGGCTTTCGCGGCCTCATTTGTCGGCGAAAACAATGTATTCCGTGGCAAGATCAAACAGGTCATGGGCAACGAGGCGCTGATCTCGACCAACCGCTCGGGCGATCTGGTTGCACGGATATCGACCGCCAATCAAGGCAAAATAAAAGAAGGCGATAGTGCAATGTTGTTCATTCGCCCCGAAGCCTTCGCCATTGCGCCCGAGGGGGCTTCGGGTGACCATTTTGTTACCGCGCGGGTCAACCACGAAGAATTTGAAGGCAACGTCTTCAACATCTTTACCGAAGGTGAAGGTGGAAAAGAGATCAAAGTGTCGATCCCGAACCATGGACAATCCTTCGAGGACCACACCGGACAGAACATCACGTTGGAATACAAGACGCATAACGCCGTCATCGTTCCTGCGGGTGAACTGGCTGCAGAATAAGGGGATTAACTCATGCCCCAGTTTCTAAAAGACTTCTTCAATCGCAACGGCACCGGCATGGGAGTAGCGATCCTGGGTCTGGTTCTGTTCTGGACCATCGGCCTGATCATCCTTCCGCAGCTGTCGATGTTGGACTTCTCGTTCCGTCCGAATCTGCCACCGCCAGAGATTGGCGGACCCAAAGACATATATACGCTCGAGAACTACAAATATCTGGTCTACGGCCCCGAAGGCGGCAGTCAGGACTACAACACTGTTGATCTGAGGGTGTTTTTCCGAACTCTTGTGGCCGCGGTTTTTGTGACGGTTTTCAACCTGATCATCTGCTATCCGATTGCCTATTACCTGGGTCAGGCCGAGGGCAGCCATATTCGTATCTTCGCGATCATGCTGATCATCCCTTACTGGATCAACGAGATCCTGCGCGCCTTTGCGCTGCGCATCATCTTTGGGGAAACAGGCGTGTTGAACACGTTGTTCACGGGGCTGGGCATCTGGGATACACCGTTCGACTTCATTCGCAATGACATCGCGCTCTATGCGGGTCTGGGATACGCCTATATCCTGCTGATGATTTTCCCGATGTATAACGTGATTGAAAGTCTGGACAAAAACCAGATCGAAGCAGCACGCGACCTTGGGGCGCCTTGGTGGCGGATACATTGGCGAGTGGTCATTCCTTATGCCAAGCCGGGGATCAGTTCGGGCTGTACTATGGTCTTCATGTTGTCCGCCGGTGCGTTGGCTGCGCCGCAAATTCTGGGCGGGCCGTCCAGTCTGTGGTTCACCCAACTGATCTATCAGCAGTTCAATGACAACAACGACTGGCCACAGGGCGCCGCCTACGCAATCGTTCTGCTGGTCACTTGTATTCTGTTCGTGCTGGCCATGATGCGCCTGTTCAAAGTGAACATGGGGGATATAGGGAAATGAACAATTCCTTCCTCCGCATAAGCATCTGGGTCTATCTGGCGATCTTCTTCCTGTATCTGCTGGGCCCGCTGGTGATCATGTCCGTCACCGCGTTCAACTCGTCCGGGTTCCCCCGAATGAGCCCATGGGAATGTCTGACATTCCAATGGTTTGGCGAGCTGTTTCAAGATCAGCGTATCCTGAACGGGATCAAGAACTCGCTGATCATCGGAATCGGCACAGTCATCCTGTCCGTGGCGATGGGTTTGGCAGGCGCGCTGATGCTGACCCAGATCTGGCCGAAGCTTCGCGCGACCTACTATACGGTCATTATCGCACCGATCCTGATCCCCGGTGTGGTTCTTGGTATCTCGACGCTGGTCTTCTGGGACCGGATCAACCGGATGCTGGGGCTGGGGGCCGACAGTTTCCTGTCAAACGGCATCTTCCTGACGGTGATCGGCCAGTCCACCTTTATTGCCAGTTACTGTATGCTGGTGCTGGTGGCGCGGTTGCAGCGTTATGATGTCGCCCTGACTGAGGCGGCACTGGACCTTGGGGCCAGCCACGCTCAGGCTTTCCGCAAAATCCTGCTGCCGTTCATGCGCCCGGCGATTGCCTCGGCGGCGGTTTTGGCATTCCTCGCTTCTTTCGAGAACTACAACACCACCACTTTCACTTTTGGCGAATACCCGACGCTGACGATTGAGCTGGCTCAGAAGGTTCGCTACGGCATCACGCCCGCGATCTCGGCGCTGGCGTTTATCATCGTTGCGCTGACGGTTTTCTTCGCTCTGCTGAACGAAGCCAAGCTGAAACGTCAGGAACTGGTAGCCGCGGCGCGTAAAAACGCAACGGTCGAGGAACTGGCTGGCAAGATCAAGCTGCCGAGTTTCTTTGCCGGTAATATGGCCGCCGTGTTGCTGGTCGCATTTGCGGTTGTAACGATCACCGTCATAGGCACAGCGGCGACCTACAGTCCGGCGCAGTGCATTGCCGACGTTCGCGAGCAAAAGCAGTTGGAAGCGGAACAACGCATTCAGGAACTGCGTCAGCAGCGTGAGGAGCGCCGCAAACAGCAAGAAGCGGAAAAAGCCGGGCAGGGTGATGCCCAAACCGCGCCAAAGCCGTCGAATAACAGCGGTTTTGGTAATGTCTTCGCTCCGAACTCGCTGGATGGCAGCGAGAATGAAAGCAACGAAGGTGCTTCCGAATCCGAGAGTGAGCCATCCAACAACAGCGGTTTCGGAGGGGTGTTTGACCCCAACAGTCTGAAAAGCGACTAATCGCTGTGCCAAGCGGCAACCAACGCATCTGCCCGGACAGGATTCAATTCTGTCCGGGCAGATTGCGCTTCAGGATTTTCACATCACAACCGCCGATGGTAGACCCGTTCCAGACCACCGGTTCAGCGTTATAGTTGATCAGGAACATGTGGTCGGCTGTCTCACGTAGTCGCAGTCCTCGCGGCATTGGCTTCAGGCTCAATCCAGTTTTTTCCGCAGCCAGGCCGATGACGCGATCCCATAATGTTTCGTTTGGGAAGCCTGCAAGATACCAGAACCCGTCCCCTGCCATAAGCGCAGGCGCTCCGTCATCAAACCTCAGAGTTTCTTCGGCTGATCCTGAAAGGCGATCAATCCAATGCTGTGCCGCGCCGCCGCCTCGGACCGTCCGGTTGACAGCGGGGGGCAGTGTTTCGACCAAATCCACGTTGCAATCCAACCCTTTCAGGCCAGGTCGACCAGCGGCGGGGATCTGGAATTCACGGGTAATTGCGCCGCTGCGCGGGCCGAGGATTGCCAGATCCGAGTTGTCCGTTAACCTACGCTCCAAATCCGGGTCAATCGTTGCCAATCCGGGGGCAAGGATCAGTGCATAATGCGCGGACAGGTCATTGGACGGAACGAAATCAATCGACAACCCCGCCCGGCGCAATGCACGATAAGCTGAGAAGACCAACCGGAAATAATCAAAGCCTGCTCCTTGCGGTAGCGATGTCCAGGCCCAGTCCGAGGGGTAATCAAACAGTATGGCAACTTTGGATTGCGCCTGATGCACCTCGCCCAATGTGGATAGCTCATCCGCTGTCTGACGGGCCTCGTGCAAGGCAGGGGCAGGGCGATTGTCCGGTGTTAGCAAACCCGCGTGCATCTGTTCCTGTGCAAAGGGGGCTTGGCGCCATCGAAAGTAGCTCACAACCTCAGCACCGTGGGCGACAGCCTCAAGCGACCACAACCGTACCATTCCGGGCAGGGGTGCCGGGTTATAGGGCGCCCAATTCACCGGACCGGGTTGTTGTTCCATCACCCACCATCGGCCACGGCCTACTGCCCGGTAAAGATCATGGTGAAACGCCTGCATGTCCGGATCGCCTTGCTGAAGAAAGGCGGTCTTGTGGGCTTCGTCATCTTCCAATCGGTCCGATAGAAATCCGATCGGATAACTGTCCCAAGTCGCAATATCCAGATCCGCGCCAACCTCGAAATGGTCGAAATCCAGAATACGGCCCATATAGTTATGCAACAGCGGCGCATCGGTCAAAGTTCGCAATACATCGACCTGAGCTTTGTTGAATGCCACAACCTGATCTGAACTGAACCGACGGAATGCCAATACATGAGCAGGGTTCGGTTCGGTCACAGTTTGATTGGGTAGGTCAATCTCATCGAAGTTGCGATACTCCATTGACCAGAACACGTTTCCCCAGGCCTTGTTCAGTTGTTCTATGGAACTGTATTGAACAGCCAGCCAGCGCCTGAATGCGTTCAGTGCCGGGGTGCTGTAGCTGACGGTTGTGTCGTGACACCCATACTCATTATCGATCTGCCATGCCGCCACGTACGGGTTATGACCATAGCGCTCTCCCAGGACCCGTGCGATGCGGACACATTCGTCGACATAGCCCTTGTGGCTAAAGCAGTAATGTCGCCGTGACCCGAATTTGCGCGTGTTTCCGTGTGCATCCACAGCCAGCATGTCCGGATGTTTGTCCAGCATCCAACGCGGTGGTGTTGCTGTTGGTGTACCAAGCACGACTTTCAATCCTGCCGCGCCAAGTGTTTCAACCGCGCGGTCCAACCATTCGAATTGCAGGGTTCCGGGGTGAGGTTCCAGCCGGCTCCACGCGAACTCTCCAATGCGTACCCACAAGATGCCGGTGTCTACCATGCGCGCGGCATCTTCCGCCCACATCGCCTCGGGCCAGTGTTCAGGGTAGTAACACACACCAAGTTCCGGCTTCATAATATGATCCTGTGTTCTGCCTGCCCTCGCCCCGCGTTTGGCATTGCAAAGGTCATGCCGTTGGTGGGTTGGGATTCAATATCCGCGTTGCTCAACCCCTGGCGCGCTGAGGTGCAGAACAGCGTGCCTAAGCTGTCGCCACCAAAGGCCGGGCAGGACGTATGTGACGCGTCGAAGGAAATGGCCTTCAGGAATTGACCTTCGGGCGTGTAGGCAGCGACACGTCCAATCCCCCATTGCGCGATCCAGATGTTGCCGTCGGCATCAACCACCGCACCGTCCGGGTTCAAGCCTTCTTTGTGAAGGTCCAAAAATACCGTGCTTTCCCCTTCGGGCCATCCGCTTTCTGCATTCAAGCTCCAGCGCCTGACCTGCCTCGTTTTCGTGTCACAGAAATAGGCCACGGATCGATCCGGGGCAAAACAGATTGCATTGGAAATCGTCACATCCGACACGAGACATCTGAGTGTACCTTTCCAGAACCGATAGATTGATCCGGCCCCGGCTTCAGCCTGTTTGCCCATCGTACCGATCCAGAAACCGCCCCAGGGATCAGCGCGACCGTCATTCGAGCGGGTGATTGGGTTGTCTGCCTCGAGCGGCGTGACCAGCGCTCGATGCCCGGACTTCAAGTTAAACTGCCAAAGACCCGTTTCCGACGCCAAAAGCAGTGTATCGCGATCCACCCAGCCTGCGGCGGAGACATGTTCATCGAAATCCCAGCTTATCTGATTTACGCCTTCGCGCGTCATCAGGCGTTTGTTGAGAATGTCGAACCAGAATAGCTGTTGCCGAGCGGGGTGCCATAGCGGACCTTCGCCCAACGCGCATGGGCGGTCGTCAAAGACCGTACTCATCCTGCCGCCTTGTCAAAGGCTGCCACGATCTGCCCCGCGCGTTCTGCGATTTCGACTGTGTCCATGCCGGGTTTGTACAGCGCTGATCCAATCCCGAATCCATCGGCACCAGCTTTGATCCATTGGTCGAAATTTTCAGGCCCGGCACCACCGACGGCAAAGACGCGTGTTTTCTTGGGCAAGACGGGTCGAAGTGCGGCCAATCCTGTAGGGCCTGCCATGACGCCAGGAAACAGCTTAAGTCCTGTGGCCCCGGCTTTGAGAGCGGCAAAAGCTTCGGTCGGCGTGTAAACACCCGGCCAGCTTTGCATCCCCAACGCCAAAGACCGTTTGATCACATCAGCATCATAGTTGGGTGACACGATCAGCCTGCCTCCGGCATTCCGGACGGCGTCCACCTGATCAACTGTTAGTACAGTACCTGCGCCTATCAGGGCGTGATCTTCGAAGGCGCGGGCCAGGATGGAAACGCTGTCGAGCGGATCAGGCGAATTGAGTGGAACTTCGATCCGGTCGATCCCTGCATCAATGATAACTCTACCAACGGCTTCAGCTTCTTGTGGTCGCAAGCCACGCAGAATGGCGATGATGGGGCGGCTCATGCGGTTTGCCTTGTCATGTTTCGCGCCAGCGCCAGTCCGGCCAGCGTTGCTTCGGTGGCGTTTGCAGTCTCAACAAAAGCGCCCTGTTGTTTCAACGCTGCCGCATAGACCCGCGATACGGCATCTGCACCAATGATAGCCAGTTGTTGACCCAGCCAATAGGGACGGGTTGCGGCCAATTCAGCACCAATAAGCAGTCCCGACAGCCGCGCACGCGCGATGCCTTTGTCCTGATTATGCAGCAGGTCCGCAGCCCGCAAGCCGAACAGGCGCGCAGCCAATTGTTCGGGTTTGGACAACGTATCCGCCACAGCGTCGGTAAAGGTATTTTCATCCCATCCTTCGCCTATCGAATGCCGCAGCACAGATTGCGCACTTAACAAATCAAAAAGCTCTCCAGTCATGAGCGTCCGAAAGCTCACGATTTCACCTGCGCTGACCTGAACCCATTTCGTATGGGTTCCTGGAAGGCAGAGGACACCATCCCAGTTCTGGCGAGTTCCCAAAAATCCCGCGATCTGAGTTTCTTCGCCCCGCATCACATCCGGCGGGGTCAATTGCTTTAATCCGGGTATGACGAAGGCTCGGATGCGCGGGTCTGTGCTAGGAACACGGACCGGTACTTGCGGCAAGGGCTGCGACGGAACGGTAGAATAAGGTGCTTCGACCCAGCCTTGGCGTGCACCGACCATACCGCAGGCGATCACATCGATGGGGCTATCCTTCAGCCAGTTTTCAACAAGGTCCAACAGGGTGGTCTGGAACCCGTCGGCTCCGATGCGCGCCATACCCTTGTCGGACTGCGCGCAGTCCAGAACCGTTGCCCCCTGCATGGCCCAGACCCGCAGGTGAGATGTGCCCCAATCAACGGCGATCCAGTCAGTATTCATTGTGTCACCCTGAAACCACGACGCCGCCATCAACCGCCATACACTGACCGGTCATCGCCCGGCTGGCGTTGGATGCCAGGAACAATGTCGGTGCAACCATGTCTTCGGGCGTCAAATGTTCTTTCAGGCATTGTCGATCCAAATGCGCGGCCAAATCTTCGGGCGTCGCCCACATATCCAGTTGTTTTTGCGTCAAGACCCAACCGGGAGCCAGCGCATTCACACGTATGTTCTTTGGTCCCAGTTCGCGGGCCAAAGACCGAGTCATCCCTGTAATGCCCGCATTTGACGTCGTATAGATCGGATAGCCTGCATTGCCCATCATGTAACTGATCGAACTGAAGTTGATGATAACGCCGCCTTCTTTCATTTGCCGGGCCGCTTCCTGACAGGCGAAATAATAGGCTTTCAAGTTTACCTCGATCATCCAGTCCCAGAACTCGGTCGTGGTTTCCTCAAGTGTATGGCGTTGGTCATTGGCCGCGTTGTTGACCAAAACGTTCAGGGGGCCGTGGGCTTCGGCGGCTTTGGCCATTGTTGTGTGAAGAAGCTGGGTGTCAGTCATATCGCCCTGCATGAACAGAGGTGTGCGGCCGTGTTTGTCGCGCATCTCTTCGACAAAACCGCTGGCATCCGATCTGCCGATAAAAGCCACATTGGCCCCCTGAGCCAGAAACCCATCCGTTAATGCCGCGCCCACGCCCGAGCCTCCGCCGGTGATATAGACGGATGAACCGTTCAAGTCATGAAATGTTGCTGGTTGGGTCATCAGTGGCTCTCTCTGGTCACAAGGCGGGTGTCTTTGCCGACAAGGAAATCCAGATCGGCACCTTGATCGGCCTGCAGCACATGATCGACATATAGTTTGGCATACCCGCGGGAATAATGCGGCTTGTCTGGTTTCCATTGGGCTCGGCGCGCGTCCAGTTCTTTTTCGTCCACCAACAGCTCAAGCTTTCCAGCGCTGGCAGATACGCGGATGCGGTCGCCGGTTTTCACCAGCGCCAGTGTGCCGCCCGCCTGTGCCTCGGGGCTGACATGTAGGATGACGGTGCCATAGGCAGTGCCGGACATACGGGCATCCGAGATACGGATCATGTCGCGAACACCTTCCTTAACCAATCTGGCCGGAATCGGCATGTTTCCTACCTCGGGCATCCCGGGATAACCCTTGGGTCCACATCCCTTGAGCACCAGAATGCTCTTGGATGTGACCGGCAGATCAACCCGGTCGATATTGGCTTTCAGGTCTTCGATATTTTCGAAAACGAACGCCTCACCCTCGGTTTCAAGAAGGGCATCTGTTGCGGCAGAAGGTTTGACGATGGCCCCGTTGGGCGCAAGATTGCCGCGTAAAACACGAAGGCCAGCAGCGGGCTTCACCGGATCGTTGAAAGGGCGAATGACGTCGCGGTTGAAACATTCAGCACCTTCGTAGTGGGCCGAGATGTCCTTGTTCAGAACCGTTCTGGCCGGGCGCAGGAAAGGTTTGAGTTCGCTCAGCACAGCCGGCACACCGCCCGCGTAACAGAAATCTTCCATCAGGTATTTGCCTGAGGGCATGCAGTTCACCAGAAGGGGAATCTCTGATCCGATTTCAAAGTCCTTGAGCGTCAGGTCAACGCCCACGCGACCTGCGAGCGCAAGTAGATGCACAACGGCATTGGTCGATCCACCAACGGCCGCATTGGCGAGGATTGCATTCTCGAAGGCTTCCTTAATCAAAATGTCCGATGGTTTCAGGTCTTCGTCGACCATTTCGACAATCCGCTTGCCGGTCAAATGGGCGAGGGCCATGCGGCGGGCGTCAACGGCGGGCAGGGCGGCATTGGTGGGCAGGCTCATGCCCATCGCTTCGACCAGA
This sequence comes from Ruegeria sp. AD9, assembly GCF_056542305.1. Taxonomy (NCBI): domain Bacteria; kingdom Pseudomonadati; phylum Pseudomonadota; class Alphaproteobacteria; order Rhodobacterales; family Roseobacteraceae; genus Ruegeria; species Ruegeria sp. AD9. Next base: position 48,758 of record NZ_JBQFZP010000014.1, on the reverse strand, counting down.
GACGCCATGGTGCTGGCGGTTCCCATGGTCATGCAGACCCCGGCACTGCGAGACATCCCGGATTCGGCGCTCATGAACTGTTGAAGGGTCATCTCTCCGGCGCGCACAGCTTCGGAAAACTTCCAAACATCGGTTCCTGAGCCAATATCCTGACCGCGATATTTTCCATTCAGCATAGGGCCGGAGCTGACAACGATCGACGGCAGATCGACCGATGCCGCGCCCATCAGCTGGCCTGGCGTGGTCTTGTCGCACCCGCCCAGCAGAACCACACCATCAATGCCATATGCGCGGATCGACTCTTCGACATCCATGGCCAGAAGATTGCGAAACAGCATGGCTGTGGGTTTCATCTGGGTCTCGCCCAACGACATGACCGGGAATTCGACGGGAAAGCCCCCGGCCTCCCACACACCACGCTTTACCCCTTCGGCCAGATCGCGCAGGCCGGAATTGCAAGGGGTTAGCTCCGACCATGTGTTGCAGATTCCGATGATCGGCCGCCCATCGAAGGCGTGATCAGGAAAACCCTGATTTTTCATCCAGGATCGATGGATGAACCCATCCTTGTCGAGTTTCCCGTACCAGTGCTGTGAGCGGCGTTTTGACATTGTTCTGTGATGCTTTTTTAGGTCTGGGTGGATTTGAGTATTTGTAAAAAGGTGAAATTCAAGCGGCGCGAGATGGGCGGCACCAATCTGGCAGCCAGTCGGCATGGGCAGACAGAAGGTCGTTCACCAGATTTCGAATTTGGCGCAGGTCCAGCTCGGCGGCGGTGTGCGGGTCCATCATGGCTGCATGAAAGACATGCTCGGGGTTCTGGTCGACCAATGCCCTGACTGTGAGTTCCTGAACGTTGATCTGGCTACGCATCAGGGCGATCAGCTGCGGTGGGATGTCTGCGATGACAGAAGGTTGAATGCCATTTGCATCAACCAGACACGGTGTTTCGACAGCAGCCCCCATCGGCAGCTGAGGTATCTGGCCGGTGTTTGGCAGATTGCCATATGCCACGTAGGGGGTGTCAGAGATGATTGCGTTCATTATGTCTGCCGCAAACTCATGGCTGCGAGTGACGGCAATGTCGCGCCCGTCGGTCAGGGTTTTGGCCTGCTCTTTCCAGTTGCTCATCTGTTCCACACAGCGGGTCGGGTATTCATCGAGTGGGATTGAGAACTTCTCGATCAGGTCCGCCCGCCCGTCTTTGATGAACCATGGCACGTATTCTGCCAAATGCTCAGAACTTTCGGTGCAGAAATAGCCAAGGTGGTCCATCACTTCGTAGCGCACCTTGTTGGGGCAACGCGGCATCAGCAGCGGGGCCTTGGGCATTCTGCCGCTGACATAACCTTGCCTAAGGGCGGGGTAAAGATCATGGCCCTGATGCTCAAGCCGCAGGAAGAAGGCGACGTGATTGACGCCCGCGACTTTGTAGCGAATGTCGTCTTTTGGCAGGTCCAGATCATGTGCCAGTTCCGCAACCGTGTTCTGAACCGAGTGACACAGACCGACCTGCTTCAATGATGGGTATTTCTCGGCCAGTGCCCAGGTGTTGATGGCCATTGGATTGACGTATTGTAGCAGTGTCGCATCAGGGCATAGCTGCATCATGTCATGCGCCACGCCCCACAAGACTGGCACAGTGCGCAGCCCACGCATGATGCCGCCGACGCCCAGCGTATCCGCGATGGTCTGGCGCAGCCCGTATTGCTTGGGGATTTCAAAATCTGTGACGGTACAGGGCTGGTACCCGCCAATCTGAAAGGCGGTAATAACGAAATCGGCACCATCGAGTGCGGCGCGTCGGTCTGTATGTGTGGATACTGTCGCGTTTGACCGGACCGAACGGATCATGGCGCGGGCTACAGCTTCGCTTTCTGTCAGGCGTACGGGGTCGATATCCATCAGCGCAAAGTGACTGTCCGCCAAAGCGGGGGTCAGCAGAGCATCCCCCACGATGTTCTTCATGAAAATTGTCGAACCTGCTCCGATGAAAGTTATCTTTGTCATTTTACAGCTCCGAGGGTCAGGCCCGCGATAAAGTGCTTTTGCATCAGGAAGAACATGGCAACCGGCGGCAGCGCTGCTACGATCGAGCCCGCGCTCATCAGTTGGTAGGCGGCGCGGAACTGGGCGTTGAAACTGGTTATGCCTGCTGTGACAGGCTGGCTTTCCGCGCCCTGAGTCAGGACGACCGCCCAGAAATAGTCGTTCCAGATGAAAGTGAAGATCAGCACGCTGAGTGCGGCAATTGCGGGTTTCATCAACGGCAAGACCACATACCAGAAGATGCGCCATTCGCTGATACCCTCGACCCGCGCGGCCTCGATTAATTCAAAGGGCAGGGCCCGGATAAAGTTGCGCATGAACAATGTGCAAAAGCCGGTCTGGAAGGCGATGTGGAACAAGACGAGGCCGGTTTTTGTGTTGTAGAGGCCCATATCAAGTGTCAGGTCGCGCACAGGCACCATCAGGATCTGGAATGGCACGAAGTTGCCGGCAACGAACATGAAGAAGATCCACAGGTTCGATTTGAATTTGTAGATGCCCAAAGCAAAGCCGGTCATGGAACTGAGAGCAACGGCACCGATCACCGTAGGAATGGTGATCATGAAAGAGTTCAGCAAGTATCGCGGCATGTCAGAGTTGAAGAATACCAGCCCGTAGTTGACGGCGCCCTCGAAACTGGAAGGCAGGCCCCAATAGTTGGCGTTGGTGAAATCCGCCGCTGGTTTGACCGAAAACAGAGCCACCGCGAGTAGGGGGCCCAGCCACAGCAACAAGGCAAGTGGCAGCATCGCCTGATAGGTGATCTGCGCGGCGCGAGATTGTTTTTCGATGGGTTTGGGAAACATCTCAGTGCCCCCGTTCTTCGCGATACATCGACCAGAGGAAATAAGCGATGAAGCCGAGCATGATCAGGAACAGTACCACAGCGATAGCCGCGCCATACCCCATGCGGAAACCGTACTCAGACAGTGCGACCTCGAACATGTAATAGGCCAGCACTCGGGATGATCCGAATGGCCCGCCCTGTGTCATGATCGAAATCAGGTCGAAACTGCGGAGCGCCCCGATGATTGTCACGACGAATGCTATGAAAGTGGCCGGGCGCAACTGTGGCAGAATGATGTGCCACAGCATTCTCAAGCCTTTGGCACCGTCCAGGCGTCCGGCTTCGATCTGTTCGGGGTCGACGGCATTCAGACCGGTGAGGTAGAGGATCATGCAATAGGCGGTTTGCGGCCAAAGGCCCGCGACGATGATGCCGTAGGTAACCAAACGCTCGTCGCCCAGCACGTTCAATGGACCCATTCCGAGAAAGCCGAGAAACTCATTCAGAAGACCAAATGTCGGGTCATAAAACCACGTGAATACAAGGCCAACAACAACCTGAGAGATGACAAATGGAAAGAAAAACAGCGATTTGTAAAGGCGGATACCCCAGACCGTCTGGTTCAGAAACAAAGCGATGAAAAGGCCCGCCGGAATGGCCAGAAGATACAGGATCAGCCAGATCAGGTTGTTCTTGAGCGAGATATAGAATGCGTCCCGGTCAACCCATTCCCAATACAAATCTTCATAGTTACGCATGCCGACATATTCGGCGGCACCCAACCCATCCCACTCGTACAGTGACAGGTTGAAGGACTGGAAGACCGGAATGATCACATAGACCATGAAGAACAGCAGGCCCGGAGCAAGGAATAGCCACGGGGCGATGCGTTGTTGGTTTCTGTGGAACCAGTTCTCCTGATCAGGGGCGTCAGCGGCAGTGGTCATGGGTGTCCTGGGTTTGTTTGGGTAAGGCGGGTTGAAACCACCTTACATTCTGTGGCGAGGTAGGCCGGGCCCGAGCCCGGCCCAAGCCTGATTAGTTGTCGTAGATACGCTCTCGCGCGCGTTCCAGCTTGGCCAGAATACGGTCAGCATTGTCTGGTTTAACCATGAATTCCTGGAAACCTTCCATTGACACTTTGGCCATTTCAGCCGGTGCGTCGCGGTCCCAGAACTGAGCCACTCCGCCGGGGCTGTTGGTCGAGAGCATCGAAAAGCCCTGCTGCAGGAATTTGTCATCGTCTACTGAGGATTGCGCGTTCACCGGCAACTGACCGAGGTTCGATCCGTTGTTGATCTCGGTCTGTTCATCCGACGAGACAACAAAGCGCAGGAACTCTCGTGCGGCTTCTTTGTTCGAGGCGTTCGCCGGGATGTGGAACGTATCGGTCGGCGCGTCTTCAGCCAATTCGACATCAGGGTTGATTGACACGAATTGGTAGAAATCCAGCTGATCATCTGTCAGCCCTGCTTCACGCAAAGGTGCGACTGCAAAATTTCCCATCAGATACGCTGCGGCTTCTCCATTGACCATGAACGGCAAAGCCTCCTGCCAGCTGTAGGTCTGATGGTTGTCAATGAAAGCCCCCATGTCGATCAACTGCTTCCAGTTTGCAAAGGTCTGCTTGACCCGGTCATCTTCCCAGCTGATTTCGCCGTTGGCCAGTTGATTGTGGAACTCGAACCCGTTGGTGCGCATGTTCAGGTAGTCAAACCAACCGCCAGCGGTCCAAAGAAATTTGGTGCCAATGGTATAGCAAGCACGGCCTGAATCGACGATCTTCTGGCAATTTGCCAGCTCTTCTTCCCAAGTGGTCGGTTCGCTGAGGCCTAATTCGTCAAAGATATCTTTACGATAGTAAACGCCCCACTGGTAGTAAGTGTAGGGGACGCCCCATTGTTTGCCATCGATGGTCATCGCGCCTTTGGTTGATGCCAGGTTTTCAGCAATTTCAGGTTCCGCCCAAAGATCCGAGACGTCTTCGAACAGACCGGCCTCAACATATGGTTTCATACGGTTGGCGGCGTACCAAGTGGCCACGTCAGGTGTGTCAGCCGTCAGAAAGTTGCGGATCTGGGTCTTATACGCTTCGCGGTCGATAACCGTGGTTTCGATCTCTAGGCCGGGGTGCTGCGCTGCAAACCGCTCGATCATCGCTTCCATCGTTGCGCGCGGGGCCGGGTTAGACGTGTCCAGGAATATCCGAAGCTCTCCATTTAGGTCAGCAGCCACCGGTGCCGCCATAGCAACGCCAAGTGCCAGCGCAGCGGTTGTGCGCTTGAAAGTGGAATACATGGTTTCCTCCCTGTTGTTTCCACAAAAGTTCCAAATAATGAAACAATGTTTTATATATTGAAAACTACACATCGACTCGGTTAGTCTTGTCAAGACCCTCGTGCGAACTGCGATGGGCAAGCGGAGGAGAACGGACGCCCGTGTCAGGTGACGGAACTATTGGCAAAGCATGTGACGTGCTGGATCAGGTCGCCGCATTTCAGCGCCCTGTGCGATTTTCGGAGTTGCTGGACGGCAGCGATTTTCCGAAAGCAACATTGTATCGGTTTTTGCAATCATTAACCAATCAGGGAATGCTATGTTACGACCCCGAGCGCCAAACCTACGCGCCGGGTATGCGTTTGGTACGGCTTGCGCATGCAGCCTGGACCCAAAGCTCACTGGCCCCTATCGCACGTCCGTTCCTCGATATTCTAAGCCAGGAAACTGGAGAGACTGTGCATTTGGCGCAGCTCGATGCTGGTCAGGTTCTATACGTAGACAAACGCAACGCAGCGCAACCGATTGAGATGTATTCTCAGGCGGGTAAGGTGGGCCCTGCCTACTGCACGGGTGTCGGCAAGGCGATGCTTGCCTTTCTGAATGAAAGTGACCTTAACCGGGCAATTTCGCAGCAGAGTTTTCATCGCTTTACCGACAAGACCCTGACGTCCGACAATGACCTGCGCACGGATCTTGATCGAATTCGCAGCAAGGGTTTTGCCGTTGATGACGAAGAACATGAACCCGGAATTATTTGCGTCGCCTGCCCTGTTCTTACAACAAACGGCCGTGTCCTGGGCGCAATCTCAGTAACCGGCTCGACCCAGCGAATGGATTTTGAACAACTCGAGGCATGGGTGCCTCGTGTGCGGCGGGTGGCTGAACAAATCAGCACCGAGGCGCAGGCATGGCGTTTCCCTGAAACGCGACCAGACCTCGGCAATGACAGGATGCAAGCGACATGACAGGTGTAACCCTGAACCAAGCAATAAAGCGGTACGGCCAGACGCAAGTCATTCACGGAATCGACTTGCAGATCGAAGATGGTGAGTTCTGTGTTTTCGTTGGCCCTTCGGGATGTGGCAAATCCACTTTGCTACGGATGATCGCAGGTTTGGAAGAAACGTCGGAAGGCAAGATCCACATTGGAGCGCGGGACGTTACCCATATGGACCCGGCCAAACGCGGTGTGGCGATGGTCTTCCAGACCTATGCGCTTTATCCGCATATGACCGTGGCGGAAAATATGGGCTTTGGGTTGCGCATGAACGGTGTCCCAAAGGCCGAGATCACCAGAAAAGTGCAGGAAGCCTCGAACATTCTGAAGCTAGACCAATATCTCAAACGCAAACCCAAGGCTCTGTCTGGTGGGCAACGGCAGCGGGTTGCGATTGGCCGTGCCATCGTTCGGGGCCCCGACGTTTTCCTGTTTGACGAACCCTTGTCCAATCTGGACGCCGAGTTGCGCGTGGAAATGCGTGTTGAGATCGCGCGCCTTCATCAGGAAATCGGCGCGACAATGATTTACGTGACCCATGATCAGGTCGAAGCCATGACCATGGCCGACAAGATCGTCGTGCTGCGAGATGGTCGTATTGAACAGGTCGGGGCTCCGATGGATTTGTACCGTGATCCCGACAACCGGTTTGTCGCAGGCTTCATCGGTTCGCCTGCAATGAACTTTCTGGAATGTGATTATGGGGATGGCCATGTCTCCCATCCCGCGCTAGGCAAGCCGTTGCCCGTTTCTGCGACTATCCCCTCCGGTCGGACCAAGGTGACATTGGGCATGCGGCCCGAACATATTCAGATTGACCGTTCGGCCGATGCCTGCACCGTGGACCTGACCGAAGCCTTGGGTGGTGTTTCCTATTCCTATTTACGGACACCAAATGATGACAAACTTATTGTTGAGGAACGGGACGATCAGAGAAGCAGAACCGGAGATCGGATCGGCATCGCCATACAGCCAGAGCGTGTGATGTTTTTTGATCCAGAGACCGGGCAACGGTATCGTTAATCAAGGCTTTCCAGCCCATGGACAGTCTTCCCCGCCCCAAGAGTTACACGACACTTTATCTGACCCGTGGCAAAACGCGCGGGCAGATGCGATTGATTCCAAGTCAAACGTGATTTAAGGGAAGCCCTGTCAAAACAGAGTCACCCAGGGGCTGTATCGTGGTTTAGCCCCTCTCACGCCACGCAATTGTGGTTGCAACTCTTGGATCGCACGCCCCGAAAGGCTTAAAAAAGGTAAAAGAATATGGCAGATAAATCGAACTTCGACATATTGTATACCATTGTAGACGAAGCGCCAGAGCTGGCCAGCGCCTCGTTCCTGCCCATCATCCGCAAGTTCGCATCTGCTGCGGGCGTCCGCGTTGGCACCAAAGATATTTCTCTGGCGGGACGTATTCTGGCAGCATTCCCCGAAAACCTTACCGACGATCAGCGTGTAAGCGACGATCTGGCTGATTTGGGCGAGCTGGTGAAGACACCTGATGCCAATGTCATCAAGCTGCCGAATATCTCTGCCTCGGTTCCACAGTTGGTTGCGGCCGTCGAAGAACTGCAATCGCAGGGTTACGACATTCCGACCTACCCCGCAGAACCTGCAACGGATGAGGAAAAGGCGATCCGCGCCCGTTATGACGCGATCAAAGGTTCTGCTGTTAACCCGGTTCTGCGCGAAGGGAACAGCGACCGCCGTGCGGCGCGTGCGGTGAAAAACTATGCTCAGAACAACCCGCATTCGATGGGCGAATGGGCGTCGGACAGCAAGACCAAAGTGTCGTCAATGTCGGCCAATGATTTCTATGCAAACGAGATTTCGGCCACCATTACCGCAGCACAAGCAGGCGATGCTAAAATTGAATTTGTGGGCAAGGATGGTGACGTCACCGTTCTGAAAGACGGCTGGTCGCTGGAAGAAGGAACCATAGCCGACGCGACTTTCATGTCGGTCAAGGCACTGTCTACGTTCCTTGCAGATGCCATTGAGGACACCAAGAAAGACGGGACCATGTTCTCGCTGCATATGAAAGCCACGATGATGAAGGTTTCAGACCCGATCATCTTTGGATATGCGGTCAAAGCCTGGCTGGCCCCCGTGTTCGAAAAGTTTGGCGCGGAACTGGATGCGTTGGGTGTGAACCCAAATTCAGGTCTGGGCGCTCTGCTGGAGCGCGTACAGGGTCACGCCGACATCATGACGGCCATCGACGCGCTCAAGGCGGACCGCCCGTCCATGTATATGGTGGATTCGGACCGCGGAATCACGAACCTGCATGTCCCATCGGATGTGATCATTGATGCCTCAATGCCTGCAGTGATCCGCGCCGGGGGTAAGGGCTGGGATGAGACGGGTGCCAAAGGTGACACCAACTGTGTGATCCCTGATCGCTGCTACGCGACTGTCTATGATGAGGCCATTAAGTTCTTCAAAGCCAATGGCGCGTTGAACCCGTCCACTGCCGGAGCCGTGGCGAACGTGGGCCTGATGGCTCAGAAAGCCGAGGAATACGGTTCGCACCCGACAACTTTCGAGGCACCGGCGGATGGTACAATCCGCATCGTTCTGCCCAATGGTGAAACGTTGCACAGCCACGGTGTCGAGGCCGGCGATATCTGGCGCGCCTGCACCGTCAAAAAGGCGCCAATTGAGAACTGGATTCAGTTGGCCATGGACCGTCAGCGTCTGACCGGTTCCGAGGCGATTTTCTGGTTGGACGCAAACCGGGCCCATGACGCAGAGCTTATCAAATATGTCAAACCGGCGCTTGAGGCCGCTGGTGTGGCCGACAAGTTCCTGATCATGGCCCCACGCGAAGCGACCCGTCAGTCGTTGGAGACGATCACAGCAGGTAATGACTCGATTGCCATCACCGGCAACGTGCTGCGGGATTATCTGACTGACCTGTTTCCAATCCTGGAACTGGGTACCTCGGCCAAGATGCTCTCCATCGTCAAACTGATGAACGGTGGCGGTTTGTTCGAAACTGGAGCTGGTGGTTCGGCGCCCAAACACGTGCAGCAGTTGGTCGAGGAAAACCATCTGCGCTGGGATTCGATGGGTGAGTTCTGTGCGTTGGGTGAATCTCTGAACTTCCTTGCCGATAGCAAAGGCAACGAAAAAGCGGGCATTCTGGGTGCAGCGGCCGAAGCGGCGACGCAGGGTATTCTGGACAACAACCGCTCACCCAGCCGCAAAGTTGGTCAGCCGGACAATCGCGACAGCCACTATTGGTTTGCACGCTACTGGGCTGAGGCTTTGGCCGCCCAGTCCGAAGATACGGAACTGGCTGCCGAGTTTGCATCGCTGGCCAAGGATCTGGCCGTCAACGAAGGGCAAATCCTGTCGGAGTTGGCCGCAGCGCAAGGTCAAGCTGCGGATTTGGGCGGTTACTATCACACCGATCCGGCCAAAACGGCAGCGGTTATGCGGCCCAGCACAACGTTGAACACAATCATTGGCTAATCGCTAACGGCAAAACAGGTGATCCTTTTTTGTATTGTCGACACTGTCACGGAAAGTGGGTTGAGAAAAGTATTATGCATTTACAATGCTTTATAATGAATTTGTTTGTACTTACGGGATTCCCCTAATAGCACGGCAGCGCAGACTGCTTTAAACCTTGGATAACACAGAATTTCACTGGTGATGCCTCAGGGCCTTATCACTCACTCAGAGAATGACCAGCATTTGGGGTGCTGGTCATTTCATTTTGGTTCTCAGAATTTGCTGGGCAGCCAAGCAGTTCAACCATGGTTGAACACGAACACTATATCGAGTGCTCACAAAAATACTGGAGACTGGGTCTTAGCCAACGCGCCGGGGTTCTGGGTTGGCAATCGGCGTCTGTGTTCTTTTCGTTACGTACGCTGCAACACCTTTGTGTCGCAGATAAGACAGGCGACGCGCCTCACGCCGGGCAAGTGCCAGAGATTCCAGGATCAGCGCGCACACGATTGACAGCATGGTTCCGACAAAACCGGATACCGCGACAACCAAGGACGGAATTCGGTCAACCAAGCCAGTTTCCAAAAACTCGCGGAAAACCGATACGAATACGGACAGCGAAGGTAAGAATATCAACAATGCCAAAGACAGGAAGAACGCGATTGGCTTTTCGTCTTTGATCAAAAGGCCAATCATTTTGAGAATTCGCCACCCATCTGAATATGTGGCCAGTTTGGAGTTCGAATCCGGAAGCCGTGAGACATATTTTGTCTCTACTTCTCCAATCGGCATACGCATCTGCATCGCGTGCACTGTAAGTTCAGTTTCAATTTCGAAACCGTTGGAAACCGCTGGAAAGCTTTTGACAAAGCGTCTGCTGAAAACACGATAACCGGACAGCAGGTCGTTGATTTTGCTGTTAAAGAAGAATTTTACCAGTCCGCTGAACAAGGCGTTTCCAAACTTATGACCCCTACGATAGGCTTGAATGTCCTCGTTAACACGCGCGCCATTAACCATATCAAGGTTCTGCGAGACCAGCAGATTAATCATGTCAGGTGCTGCCATACTGTCGTAGGTCGCATCCCCGTCTGCCATAACGTAGACATCCGCATCTACGTCAGCAAACATCCTACGGACAACGTTGCCTTTACCCTGATATGTTTCAGAATAGACCAGCGCGCCAGCGTCTTGCGCCATTCTGGCTGAGCCGTCCGTGGAATTGTTGTCGAATACGTAGATTACCGCCTCCGGCAGGGCGGCGCGGAACTGCTTGACAGTTTCACCAATGGCAATCGCCTCATTGTAACACGGTAAGATAACAGCAACCTCCAGCCCCGGCCATGACGCCCGTGTCAGAGATCCGTTTCTTAATTTCAAGGCAGCCTGTATCATACGTAACTCAAGCTCGCTCGGGTGTGTCATTTGAAGGAAAATTGCACTTCATTCCCAAGATGCTGCGCGCATGAGGCATTTCTGAAGCAGATAAATGGCCGAATTTTGGCATCCGATTGAAACGCCCTGATAATTCAAAAAAAATGGGCCGGTTCAAGTACCGGCCCCAAAGTTTCAGCTGAACCGAGGGATCAGTTCGAAGCTGCGTTCAACTTTGCGTTTTGCTCACGCAGCGTATCCGAGATGATCGCGTACCATTCACCGGATTGACGCATTTCGATCAGACCCTTGTTCATCATCGCGATGTATTCGCGCGCGAACGGGTTGGTGCGATGCGCAAGGAAGCTCATCGACGACAGTGTAGACACATAGGGGTTCTCAACGATGTCAGCCGAAGTCAAACCCATGTCTTTCATTGTCGATGCGAACAGATCAACTTCGAATGCCGCAACATCTGCGGTTCCGGTCAATACAGCGTCAAGGCAATCACGGGCCGAGCTCGGCTGAACCACAGTCGTGTTCTCGCGGTTCAGTCCCTGTTCTTCCAGAACAACCATGCTCCAGCCTGCCATACGGCAAATAGTCGAACCTTCTAGGTCCTTGAAGCTGGTCGCGCTTGCGTATTCGCTTTCCGGCAGTGTGAAGAAGCCACCGACGATATCGTAAACCGGGACGGAAGCTACGAATTGAGTGCAGCGAGCTTCGGTTTCCGGGGACCATTCGTATGTACGATTGGTACAATCCGGAACGGTCCATGCAATTGAAATATCAAAGGCACCAAGCGGCAACAGTGTATCCAGATGCGAACTCCAGTCGTCGACAAAGCTGACTGAATACTCACGGCTGTTTCCGGCCCGCTGAAGGCTGGTCGTTGCCAGGCGGGTCATGATTCCCCCGCCGTTCAGAGATTCGGTTGTGAACGGTTCCCATCCGTTACCCGCCACCATCTTGATCGGCGGCGCATAGACATTCGAGCGCTTGACGCTGGCTGCGCGCTTTTCTTCAGCAGCGATGATTTCCTGCGCGCTTTGGCCGTTCGGCAGGCTGCCGTCTTCACAGGGTAGGGCCAGCACCAGCCCAGGATTAAGAGACCCCGGGTTTGTGATAGCGTTCCTGTTCGCGTTGAAGATCGGCTGGTAGTTCGAGGTGCCATAGGCGGCGATGGCGATGGTTGCCAACGTGTCGCCGTCTTGCACTGTATAGTTTGTACACGCTTCCTGTGCAGCGGCCGCACCCGCGCTCAGAGCTGTGATGGCGGTTGCCGACAGCACTAGTTTCTTAATCTTCTCGTTAAACATTTCCACTTCCTCCAGACTTTTGTTTGTCAGGCCAAACATGGCCTTATCCATTTTCCATTTGATGGCGCAGGGCGGTCGAAACGATGTCGCGCCATTCGCCAGACTGCTGCATGATTGCCAGACCCTGATTCAGCGTCTCCAAGATCGCTTCCCCATCAGGATTATCTTTATGGGTCATGACATTAAGCGACTTGATCGCCGCCAGGTTGGGGTTTTCGATAATCCGGTGTTTATAGCCAAGCCGCGCGATGGCTTCCTCGGCCAGATGCGCCTCGATTGCCACGATATCGGCGGTTCCGTTCATCACTGCGTGAAAGCAGTCGTCGGGCGAGGTGGGCCGCAGCAACTTGATGACGGGTTCGTAAAGGCTCACCGCATCCATATGAGACAGCGACCAGCCTTCCGGGCGGCAGATCGTTGTTCCGGCAAAGTCGGCATATGTCAGCGTTTGTTCGTATCCCGATCCGTCGCGAGCAAAGAATGTATCCACGACCTCGTAGAACGGGTTCGAGAAATTGTAGGTCTCACACCGATTGCGGTCGCTTTCGGACAGCGCTTCTGCATCTTCGCAATTTGGGCGCGACCAGGGGAAAGTGCCATCAAAAGCAAGTGTTGGCATCAACAGATCCAGATGCGACGACCAATCGTTCACGAACTGAATTTTATACGCTTGTTCTGGCGCGGCCCGCAGCATCGCTGTCTCAACCAGTTGCGTATAAAGCCCCCGGTTGGGCAGCGCTTCGTCTGTAAACGGAGCGTAATTGCCGCCGGTGATCAACAGCAACTGACGATCACGAATTTCAGGGCGCGTTTCAGCGTTAGCATTTCTGATCAGTGCGGCGGCTTCCGAGCGGGCTGCCTCAATCTCTTCTTTTGCTGCGGCACGTGCAGCCACGACCGCATCTTCACTCGCCTTCTTTGCTTCAGCTTCTGCCGCTGCAACGCGGGCTTCCGCTTCGGCCACGGCTTTTTCCGCGCGTTCTTCGGCAGCTTTTACCAGTTCCGAGGCCATTTCCGCTGCCAGGCGTCCTGCTTCCGTGTCGGGCAGCTCAGGTGCGCGCCCGATATCTTCCAGACATGGCAGATTTAAAACGTCACCAATACGAATGATATTGGGGTTTGTGCCGATAACATCCCGGTTCGCATCGTAGATTGGCCGAAAATCTTCGGTCGCGTAAACTCGGATTGCCAATTCCCGCAGGCTGTCGCCGCGCTGAATCTCGTAGCTTGAACATGCCTCTTGCGCTGACGCCGCGCCGGTGGCGGCGGCAAGGGCAAGGCTTGATATGATAAGGTGTTTTCTCATGGGTCCTGTTGCTTTGCCTGGTTATTTTCTGGTAAGTTTCGCGACTGCGATCGACAGATTGTCTTGATCGGGATCGTCCTTGGCCTGCACAGCCAGTTGCAAGGCTTCGGCGATTTCCTGTGCCAGATCTTGCTGGTGTTCACGCAGAATTTCCTGAATCTCAGCGTCGCTGAGATACTGAAGCCCGTCACTGCCAAGGATCAGAATATCAGCGGGTGACACGATCAGCGGGTCTTCTGGGCAATCCACTTTTGGAATGGCACCCCCCATGATCACCGACGTCAGTTGGTTTCTGTCCAATCCCCGTGCTTCAGCTTCCGAAAGCTCACCCGCGGCCAGTTTTGCGTCGATCACGGGGGCCATCGAGTGGTCTTCGTTCACCTGTGTCAACCTGCCTTCGCGGAACAGGTAAAGGGGGCTGTCTCCGATCGATATCCTGAACACACGCTGACCCAGAAAGAGGACACCCAACAAGGTGGAGCCCATGTTGAAACCCTGGCCCTGTGCCTCGTTATGGTCGGATATCGCTGCATTGGCTTGCATGGCTGCCAACGGCAGCGCGTCAATTGCGGCTCCTTCGTTTAAGGTATCGGCTTCTAGCTCGCTATCCAGCGCGTTCCGCCAGGCGGTAATCACCATTTCTGAAGCCACTTCGCCCGCCTCGTGGCCACCCATACCGTCAGCGATCGCAATATAGCCCGCGTCCGATGCATCGAACATGCGCGCAGCAATCGCGTCTTCCTGCGTTTCCCGCTGACCCTGGTTCAGGATCAGCGCAACATCATATGCCGGAGTCGCCAGCATCTATCAGGAATCCCGCCAATCAAAACCTTCATCGCAGAAGGCCATAAATCGGATTGAGGTTTCACTGATGCGGATCAGATCACCGCTGGAGAGCGCGATTGTGCTCAGAACGGGTTTACCATTCAGGCGAACAAGGTTGGCTTTTCCGCCATGCCCCAGATAGCATTTTCGATCTTCGGGGTCATAAGCAATAACGGCGTGGTTCGAACGTGAAATACCTGTGTCGCCGAAATCCAGTTGGATCGCCTGGTCATCGTTTCGACCGATTTGCATCAGGCCTTCGGTCAGGGTGACGCTGGCGCCCCGTCCGGGACCTGCCGTCACCACCAGCCAACCAACCGGGAATGTTTCCTGAGCGGCTTCGGTTTTTGAGACGGGTTCTGATGTTTCAATCAATTCCTGAACGTGCGTGTCCGCACGCTCAAACCCAAGGAACGTTGTTTTGACCCGCGAGCGACGGTCTTCGGCCGGGGCGGCAGGCGTGGGTTGAGTCTGTACGACAACCTCTTCTACCAATGCCGGTTCTTGCACGGATGGGGCTGCAACCTCAGCTTCCACCGCTTCCGGCGCGCTCATTTCCGCTACACCCAAAGTCAGTGTATCTTCATCCGGTGTTTCGGCAGGTTCGTCGGCTACATGCAAAGTGATGATATGATCGTCCGAGATTTCGTCATCGTCGGGGTCGGCCATCAAGGTCTTGGTATCTTGGTCGTCCTCGTCAATTGCATCTTCAACGAAGATGGACACTTCAACCGGTTCTTCCGCGTTTTCAGCCGCAACTTCGTCGAATTCCGGCATCTTCTCTTCAGGGATAAGCTCGTCTGTTTCTTCGTAAGAGTCAGACGTCATGTTTCCACCGGCCAGTGCGGCGCGCAGCGCGTTGAAGTCCGCGATAGGCTCCTGCTTTACCGTTTCAGGCACAGCGCTGTCTTCTGCATGAGCATTTTCAGCTACATCATCTTCTTTGGATTTGCCGGCACCTTCGAGAAGCCGGCTCAGAGGGCTTTTGTATTTGAACATGGTGTCGACACCTTCGAATTGTTGGCACGGACCTTTTGTGCCATGGGGCTGCTACCTAACCCTGCGTGGAACAACGCAGAGACACTCAATTGAAAACATGGAAACTGGTACTCTCTGCGGCGGGCCGGTTCCCGCCGGGCGGCAAACTGAACGCCGCCCTCAGTAAACACACACTGGCAGGTCAAAAATGAACCGGTCAGATTACTCCTGCGCTAGCTGCATGGTCGCAGCTACTTCAGCACCGTTGCGCAACACGGTCAGCTTTGCCTCTGGCTGACTGTCGGAAACCAGCGCAGCCAGCATGCCATCAATGCTTTCGGACTCATCCAATGTCATGCCGGTCTGGCTTTCGCTCAACAGAACATCGCCTTTTCGCAGGCTACCCGTCGCCTCGGCCGGAACCGAGCTCACTTTTGTTTGCCACCCTTCACTTCCTGAGCTGCTGATTGTGAATGAGTAACCGTTCTCCAATCCTACCGAGCGCAGCACAGGCAATGCCAGCAGGCCATTCTGCGCGCGGGTCTTTCCAAGCGGCCGGTAGCGGGCTGCAACCCGTGTAAAGCCATCTGGATCGACGCTCAGCTTGTCCAGGACTTGCGCTGCGAAAGAGATGTCCTGACGAACCGGGTTGCCGTTCAGAGTAAAGATCACAACTCCGGTTTCCACCCATTCGCCGATAACGCTCATGTCCTGATTGGCGTCCACACCGGTAACCGCAATAGTTGCACCTGTTGCGGTGCTGCGGCGGGACGTCTGGAAGGGGATTTCAACATCCCAATGGTGAAAAGATACCTGTTGTTCGGCTGGAGTGCCGGAAGCAATGTCAGCATCTGGTTCGGCAACAGCCGCCGCAATCTCTTGTTCTGCAGGCTGCTCCTGAACACCGGCCGTCTCGGTAGATTCGGACGCTATTTCTGTGGCGGTTGGTTCCGCAGGTTCAACTTGCGCCTGCTCGACAGGCACTTCTGGTTCAGGTTGTTGCTCTGAAGCGACCGCGACTTCGGGTTCAGGTGTTTCCGCCACGGGTTCTTCCACCGCGGACGGTTCTGCTTCGGCAGTTTGTGTGGTTGCTTCAGGTAGCGTCGCCGTAACCTCAACTTGTTCTTCACCTTTGTCGCCGGACATCACAAAGAAACCGCCTGCGGCCAACGCTGCCACAAGCACTGCTGCACCAGCGATCATCTTGCCGCTGCCACCGGATCCGCTCTGAACCACGGTATCAACTGCGACCGGTGTTTCCGCTTTTGCAGAAATCTTTGCCATCTCGGGTTCATTCTTTTTTTTGTTTTCGCGAACAATGTCCGAGTTCCCGGCGAGCAGAGCCGTCACAACCGCTTCGGCATTTTCGCTTTCGGCCCTGATCCGCGCCTTTTCTTCTTCCTTGTCCATGCGATCCATGCCGACAATCACAGAAACCGGGCGATAGGCGAATGTATCGAACATCACGCCAGGTCCGCGGAACATGCGCAGCCAATCCAAGGCTGTCTGCAAACGGTCCGTTGCGTGCACTTCCATTGCCTTGTCGATTGCTTCGAGGAATCCATCGGGGTATCCGTCAAAGCGGCCCGCCAAGGGTGCATAAGGGTCGTCCTGCCCGTTGTTGAACGCATTCAGGCGGCTCTGACCGTCGACCGGGCGTTCGCCACTGATCGCATGGTAAAGGGTTGCAGCCAAAACATAGAGGTCACTGCTGGGCCCTTGTTCAGCACCACGGACGTAAAACTCGTGCGGCGAATACCCGTCTTTTATGACGCGTAGGGTCAACAATGCGGCCGACTTGTTTGCGGCTTGCTCACGCGCGGCACCGAAATCGATCAGAACCGGGTTTCCGTTCTCGTCAATCAGGATGTTGTCGGGAGAAATGTCTCGGTGCAGCATCCCGCTTTGGTGGATGAACGACACCGCGGACAGCATCTTTTCCGTTACCTGCACTATAAAGTCAGGGCCGCCGACGTTTTCCGGATTTTCAACATAGTCCAGCAGGTCGCAACCGCGGATCAGATCCATCGCGATATAGGCGGTATCGTTGTCTTCGAACACTTGATGCACGTCGACAATATTCGGGTGCACCAGACGTGCATGATTGCGGGCTTCCTGAATAAACAGGTCGATAATGGCGCGCAGATCATCTTTGTAAGACGGGTCGTTCGGCTCAACCTGGTCCCCGTTGCGACGGCACAATGCACCGGGGAAGCATTCCTTGATCACGACATCGCGCTCAAGGCTGTCGCGCGCAAGATAGGTGATCCCAAATCCGCCATTGCTGAGATACCGGATAATCTCGTACTGACCGCGCAACAGCTTTGCGCCCGGTTGCAGTCCTTCAATCTTTGGTTCGTCGTGCGTTGCACCGACAGCCTGGTTGTGGCTCATTTCAATCCGCCCGTTCTACTCATTTTGCGGCTTTATTTAACAGGGCCGGCAGCCCACGAACTCACAACCAAAAAACAACCGCAGGACACTTAAGAACGGTTAGACGTTTCAAATTTGACTTTAATGGGGCCGCCTGATGGCTTCACTAAGGATCGTTTTTTTGAATATGGCATATATAGTATGACTTCTACATGCAAATACTACATATTGACTAAAGGGGTGGGGAAAACGAAAACTGATGACCCCAAACAGGTCTGTTGGTCTACGAATTCGAAACAATAAAGGGCCGATTCTTCGGCCCTTCGAATCGCTTCAATCCTGATGGAAAGTGCTAGGTCCCGGTTTTGGATTGTGCTGCGGCAACGGTACTGCCAGCCCAGGCAAGGTTATCACCAAGCTGCACAAGTATGTTGATTGCGTCTTTCAAAGGCGCATCGCCGCTTTCAAACTGAAGCAACAATAACAAGTCAGTCGCTTTTTCAAACTCGGCCGGAATCCAGTCAGCATCCGGATCGATTTCGCCACCTTGGTCCAACCGTTCCGCGAAATCTTCGACGATTTCCTGGCAGCTTTGCAAAAAGGCCGCGGGTTCGATGGCAGCGGTGTCACGCAGATCTTCATAAATGCTGGCAATAGCTGCCAGCCAGTCTTCAAGAATGGGGTTGTTCAGTGGCGGAAGGGCAGACCCCAGCGTTGACTGCATTGACGCAGCATCGTTGACGGCCGGTTCCGGCTCTGGCCCTTTCAATGTTTCCAAGAATGGCAGAAACTCGTGCTTCAGATCCTTCCGGGCAGCGTCAAGGTCACTGCGCCGCCGGTCAGACGCCGCATCAAGGACCTTTTCCGCGAGTTCCTGGCCACCACAGTTTTCCCAAAGATCGAAATCAGGCTCCGGCTCTTGAGCCATGGCGCGCACCGCGACGGGCGTGCCAATTGGGATCACAGCGCGAAACAGTCCCTCTTTCTCTTTGTTCAATCGGGCCAGTACCCGATCCAGAGCGGCCTGCACCGGGGGCAGATCAGCATGTGTGACCGCCAGCAGGCTGTTGGCTCTTAGCTCGGGCGGCACCTGCGCCCACAAATGCCGTTCGGTTTCGCGCCATGCGCTTGTGCCATTGGTGCACCAGATGGCACAGTCGACGAATTTCAGCAGGTCCAGTGTCTGTTTGTATGTATCATCCAATGCGCCAGAGCCGGGAAGATCGAACAGCGATATCTCTTTGAGAGCAGGTGTGTTCAATCCAACCGAAATAAAATCCGGCTCATCCGCAGCGGCCTTTTCCAGCGCGATGCCAGAGTATGTCTTGGGTTCCCTGTTCCACCAGCCGACAGTCGTCTCTGGCGTATCCGCGTAGGCAACGATGACAAGCGGCAGCTTCAGATGCTGCGGCCCGGTTGGAAGGATGTCCGCCCCTGCCAGCATATTCGCAAGGCTTGACTTGCCCGCTCCGAACTCCCCGGCGAAACCGATGTTGACCGCGTTGGACAGGCGTTCTGCGTGGGCGAGGGCCCGCGTGCGCATATCCTCCAATTTCGGGTCCGGCAACAATTTTTCTGTCGCTGTCAGAAAGCGCTCCAGCTGCCGCACTTCCTGTTCGGTTCCGGGAAACTCAATCATTCCGCAGCCTCTGCCTGTCGTTCGTCCACGTTGTTTGTTCCAAAGACACTTTCCAACTCGTCGGTAATACGGCGCGCCCGCTCGAACGCAGCTTGTGCTTTCGCCTGAGCATTCAACTCACCCGCCCCGGAACGGTGCTCAAGATGGCCTGCCAAAAGAGCCAAGTAATGATCCAGAACGGTTTTCAACCGGTCCAGCAGGTTTTCGCGTGTTGTGTCGATCAGGTCATCGCCAATCAACTCGAATTCCTGCACGATCATGCGCTCGGCCCGCGTCACAACGCTGTTGCGCGATATCAGACGCGACAACCAGTTTACACGCAGCTCAACCGTAATGCCACGGGTTAGCGCAGTGGTGTCCGGGCGGAACCAACGTACCGCACTTGTGTTCATGCGATTGTCGACCGGTTCCTGCCAACCCGGCAGTGCCCGCAAAGCGGCGTTGCATTGCATGTCGATCGCGTAAAGTTCGCTTAGCATGCGTTGGCGAACCACTTGCGAGGCGCCTTGCACCAGCTCGCGCATGTGTTCGCGCAGTGGTGAGAAATTCAACTCGGTCGCGCCACCTTTGGCAAGCAATGGGGATTGTCCTTCAGGCCCGCGCACCACAACAAAGACAGACTCGGACACCGTGTCATCCATAACCCCACGCAGGTTTGACAGAACGTCGTCCATGTCCCTGACAATGTCCTGCGTTTTGTCCGCAATCAGTTTGCGCAGATTGCCCAGCGTCTTGTCGCTGTCCTCAGCGCTGTGCGCACCCGCGCTGCCTTCATCTTGCAGAGCACGAAGATGTACCTGGGATCGCTCCAGTTCGCCACGCGCGAAGCTGTCGAGATGCTGCCACGCCATCCGCAACTGTTCGTTTATCGGCCCCTCCGTCAACGCCTGAGTGACATGGCGTCGTAAGTCGGGCAAGCCTGACGCGATCATAGCGGCAAACCGCAAGACAGCCTCACGGCTGATGGGCCCCGGCCCTTGTTTGATCTCTGCCACACCGTTCAGGTATTGTTGCATCTGTTCCGGGTGCGCCCGCAACCACGCCAGAATATGATCGTGATTCACACCGTTTTCATCGCCGGTCAGCGCATAATGCGCCCATTGTGCGCTGCCCATCAGGACATCGATATTCGAAGTACCCAAAGCTTTTTCCAGCCCGTCTACAACATCCAGACGCACCTTTGCCGCATCTTCGGCCCCGCCGCCCAATTCATCGACACGGTTGATGAAGACAACGATCTGTCCAAGTTCCAGTGCCTGCATCAGCCGGAACAGTTTCAGGTCCGCACGCGACAACGCCTGATGCGCTGACAGAACCACCACAAAGAAATCGGATTCTTTGAGATACTGGCGGGAAATCTCCTCACGGATAAGCAGGGGGTCATTTACTCCGGGCGTATCGGTGACGGTCAGAGGGAATGGGAAATGTCCGATGTCAAAATAGACCTCGGCCTTGCGCGTGATGTCGCTGTAAAGTCCGCGATCACTGCCGGGGTCAACTGTCCCATCTTCTGCGGGGTCGTCCCCAGCGCACACGTAACGCGCCAGATCATCGGATGTCAGTTGATCCAGATCGTGATGTTGACCCAACAGCTGTTCATAACTGTCCCCCAGTCGCCGACGCGCCCGGGTCTTCATGGCTTCGACCTGCTCTTCGATCATCTCGCGCTTGTAGCTGTCCTCGTCATCCGGGAACATGTTGCGCAACTCTTCGCCTTCGGCGATCAGTGATTGCCACTGATAGTTGTCGAAGAAATGGAACTCGGCTCCTTCGGTTCGACCGTTCGGGTGCCCGAAATGCATGTCGGTGATCACGGTCGTCCAGGGGTTCACGTCCGACGGCAGGTATTCTGCCTGACCGGTGAAGCCGTTGATCAAGCGCGACTTTCCTGCTTTGATTTGTCCTACAAAGGCAACTGACGGTTTCAGTTTCCCCAGATCACCAATGATGCGCGATATGAACTGACGTGTTTCGTCATTGCTCGTCCCGTTCATGTCTTCTGCGATGCGAATAAGCTCGCGACGATGTGTTTCACTCATTACTCTTTACCCTGACTACAAAAAAACAACGCATTGAATTAGTCGAAAATTTGAATGCTTTGGGGGTAGTCATTCCTCAACCTCCCCCAAAGATGTCCACAGATTAATGACCGCACCAAGTTTGCGGGCATCGTGGATGGCCACAGCAATCTGCTCGTTATCGCTCAGAACTGCCATGCCCGCACCCTTACCACCCGATGGCCGTATGACGATCAGATGTGGGCCTTCGAATTCGTCCCGGGTGTCGTTGTTCCAACCAGCAAGATCCGAAACAAAACGTGTCAAAATCTCTTGATTGGGGTGCATTCCCTCGGAAGGTTTGCAGGTTCCTTCGAAAGCCAGCGCAGTGTTTTCCATACTATCCACAAGGACACGACCTGTGGCAAAGCGTGCAGCCCCGTCAAAAAACTGTTGTGCCAAGGAGTTGCCCGACTCTGCTACCGGGGCAGGGCTGTTGTCTGAAGATTTTTCAACATCGGGAACGACAGACACGATGGGCTCAGAGGAAAGCTCAATTCCGGCGCAGGCATTCTCGATCTCACTCAAGGTGATACCAACATCATCAGCCTCCAGCGACGAGGCGGGCTTTCCAGACATCAGTTCCAGCGGGGCAGGGGCGGCTGAAATGTCAGAAACCAGTTGGGCCAGTTTATCGACTAGCGCGGTACGTGTTTCTGATTCGAAATCAGGAATCTGCCCTGACGGTACTTGAAACACATCCGTGATCCGGGAGCTGTTCACTTCGATCTTCAGGCAGCTTCCGTTTGCCGCGGTCAGCTCCAGTCGCCGGGGTAATATTGTTCCGCGAATGAAACGCAGTACAGCCGCGCGACGGGCTGTTGCAGTTTCACCGGGGACAATCACCGTCGGAGACAGGCGCGCAACCGAAGACCGCCCGATATCTTCGAGCATGTCGAGAATGTCTGTGTCCATCATACCGTGACCCCCTCTGGTCCCGTTCAGACTGCGGCCGCAACCGGCTTGAGGCTGAGATGCGATTTCGTGAGTGCCAGTCCCACATTCGCGCTGTTGCGGCAGATATAGCAGACCACATGATCAGGATATTCCTGGGTCCGCAAAAAGATGTTCAATCGGTCTTTTGAAAACACCGCGATTTCCCCGAACCCGGCGTTTTCCTCATCAGTGTTTCCGGCCTCGTGCAAGAGCGCTTCAAATGCAGCGACACCACGCCCCTGAAACAGATTGGCCACTGCGATTGCCAAAGTGTCCAGCGATTTAGCACAATCGGAATCAGAGACACTGCTGCCCAAAAGCATGCCGGTCTCCATGTCGATATACCCGGCTGCGATGCAGTCGGGTATTGTTTCAATCGCGGTGTTCAATGCATCCTGAATGGACATTTAACTCTTTATCGTCCTTTTTCTCAGCGCCTTGATTAAGGCATCCTTACAAAACATGCCACTCTGCACTGCTGTTTTCTTTTGACTTTGGAATGGCTTGCAGGGCGTGTTTGGAATGTTTCGCACTATATTCAACTGCGATCTGGTCAAATTCGGCAAGAAAGGCCTTGAATACGTTCTGAAGCCCGTCTGCGTCCTTTGGCAGCTCTTCGTTGTTTGTGATTTCCCGCCACATATCCGACGCGCTAAGGGGCGACTCGATTGCGGATTCCGGAAGATTAATGCGCGGTTCGTGACTGATATTGCGGGCTTCTTCCTCGACTGAGGCCACGACTTCTATTAAACCGTTTGTCTCAGGCTCAGGTTCGTAATCCTCGGCGTTGTTCTCTGGCTGAGCCGCCATCAGCGCCGCAATGGAGGATACCGAGACTTCGATACCCCGATCATCACGCGATTCAACTTCCGGCGTGAAAACTTCAACTTCATCCGCTTCGACCGAGGCTTCCCGCAACGTCGTGTTTAAGGAGGTCAGCACGTCATCAACGGACTTGTCGCCCGTTTCAGCATCTGGAGCTTCATCCAGCAGATCGTCCGCATCATCAGCATCGTCGAATTCACCGGACAGGTCGAACTCATCCACGTCTTCTTCCAGACCGGCGACATTCTTCAATTCAAGCGGATCGTTCGCAGTATCCTTGAAGAAGGCACGCAACTCGTCGCTGGTATCGGTTTCATCGAGCATCTGCTCGGGGTCTGATACCATTTCAGCCCGCAGCCGTTCAGCGTCTTCCGGGTTGATCCGAACCCGTTCGCCTTCGTCAAGGCGTCGCTCTACACGGGCTGGCCGGATGGGGAAACTTGTTACGACATTATGATCGTCGGCTCCAGGTCGCTGTTCGTTTTCCAAAGGATTGACCAGCCGCAGAGGAGTAGCTTCGGTGACGTCCGCCAGTGCCTCTCGGTCGTCTGGTTTGCGGGCAGGGCGCAACGGTTGAACCCTGAATGCGCCGGACTGGCTTTTGTCGATCTGATACCGTGCCAGCTGATCGGCGCGATTGTCCATGATCTGTTCTGTGATTTCCAGAAAACTGTCGATCATCTTGCCGCCACCACTGCGCGACCACATTTCGGCGTCGCCCGTCTTGTCACGGGCATTGATCGCATCGCGGGCGGAAAACAGAATGGACCGGTTGAAGAGGTGTCCGGCTTCGCGATTGACGCGGCGCAGAACCTTTTGACGATCCTTAAGGTTTAGTGCGTCGGCCCGCGTCACCAACAGCAGCGAGTTGTGTTGCAAGCGGTCCGGCAGCGAAACCCATGTCGCGCGTTCGGTTTCGCGCCAGGCTTGGGTCGCGTGGGTGCACCAAATGACCCCGTTTGCCTGTCCAACTGCCCGCTGCCAGACATCTGTCGAGATCTTGGGGTCCGAAATTCCGGGGGTGTCAATCAGATCGACGGCTTCCAGAATATCCGCCTCAAGGAAGATACGAACGAACTGCGCGTCGTTGACGCCAACAGTCTCAAGCTGATCCAGTTCGATGGGTTCGATGCTTCCGTCATGCCGCTTGATGTATGGTGTTTCACTGCCCCAGCTAAACCAGACCGGTGGTAACTGGGTCGCGGTAACCTGCGTCGGCAAGGTTTGCGTTCGCAGTAAAAAGTTCATCAGTGTGGACTTGCCAGCGCTGAATTCACCCATCAAAGCGAAAACCGGTTTGCGACGGGACCACTGCTCGATACGTTCCCATGCTTTCGGTGAAACAAAGCGTGTTTGTGAATCTTTTGCCATTTTTCTACTTATGCCGCTTCGTTGCTTAGGTCTTTCAGGATGTCACCCAGAATTTCGTCTCGCGATTTCTGAGGTTGCAGGCCCGCCATCGCTGCCGAGGCCTGGCCGGAGTTTTTGTCCGCTGATGATGAGATGCTCAGCAGCGTTTCCTTCTGTTCCCGCATGAAGTCCGCCAGAATAGCGCGGACGTTTTCCAACACTGCCGCTATCTGGTTTTCCTCGATATCCTTGGTGATCGAATTTGCCTCGGACGCGATCAGGCGTGTGTAATCGGCAGCGTATGCCTCAAAGCCTTTGCGCTTTTGCCACCAGCGTCGCCACCAGGTACTTTGCAAGTCCAGGGCAATCGTCCGGCCAATCCCCAATGGTGGTGGAACACGCGGCACGATAGGTGCTTCGATGCTGAACTCGCCCAGATGGTTGCCAAGAATTTTGTGATACAGCGCTTCGACATCTGCAGCCGCAGTTGAGTAGAGCGCCCCGGCATCCTTACGCATTGCGCGGGCAAAACTGAAATAGGCAGCTTTTTGCAGCGTCCTCAAGCCAGCCGGGTCGTATTGCCAGGTGCCTTGCTCGCCATTCATCTCAAGATGCGCGATCAGGGAATCTGTTGCGCGCTTCACAAAACTTGCCTCGGCCGAGTTCAGGCGCTCCAGTACTTTGTCGCGTAATGCGTTGGTCAGTTCGGCCGCTTTCTTTTCATATTCCGCAGAAACCTTCGCAATCGCATCTTCCGGCGAAACACCATCAAGATCACGCGCGACGCCTTCACCCTCTGACAGAGTCTTTGCCACGGCGGTGGCACGAATCTGGCTGGCAATGTTGCGGGCGCGATGGCGAACCCGGTCTATCAGTCGCGCTCCGGCACCTTCTGCAATACGCTCGTTTATCGCCAGCAGCAGGTCAGGCAATCCGGACAATGCCCAGATTTTGTCAAGCGAGGGTGCCTGATCACCGAATCCAGCAGCGAGATAAAAAGTATTGAGTGCTTCGCGGGATTCCTCGTTCAGAATCTCGGGGTTCCCGGTCAGCGCTGCCTCAGCCCACAAGGCACTGCCGAACACGACACTAGTCTTTGCGTCGATGTTGTTCTGTTTCAGAGTGTCCAGAATCCGGTCGCGGATTTCGGGGACCTGGTTAACCGGGTCTGACAACTCGTCAATCCGGTTCACAAACAGGACGATCTGACGGTTCTCAAATTGGGCGATGATCCGCATCAAGGCCATGTCCATGGTGGTCAGGGCTTGGCTAGCGGCAAGCACCACAACACAGACCTCGGACCCGCGCAGGCTGCGCAGGGTAATCTGTTCACGCACCATGAAGGTATCGTTGACACCCGGCGTATCACAGAGTTTCAGCGCAATCGGGTACTGAGGGATATCCATGTACAACTCGGCAGACTTGGTCACATCTGCAAACCGGCCGGTTTTTGGATTGATATCCGGGTCGTCCTCATCGCCCAGGCACACATATCTTTGGATCAGTTCTTCATCGAAGTGGTCGTATTGGTGGCTTTGGCCAAGTATCAGGTCAAAGTGCTTTCCAAGACGCTCTTCGGACTTTGCTTTCATCTCGCCAATCTGACGGCGAATGTCCTCCATCTCGTCATCTGCACCGGCACGGTTGGCCAACTCGCCCAACCGGCCACCCCCGACCATCAGGTTGTCCCATTCTTCCTGCTCAAAGAAGGTGAACTTGGCCTTGGTATCGCCCGGCGGGCGCGTGTTGATGTTCAGGGTTGTGACGACCGACGTCCACGGGTTCACATCCGACGGAAGCAAAGATGGGCGCCCTGCGAGAATGTTTACAATCGATGATTTGCCCGCTTTTACCTGACCGACCATGGTGATGCTGGCGGTGAAGTTTTCCATCCGGGTCTTGAGTGTTGCCAGACGTGCCGAGGAGCGCGCATCAGCCACCTCAGTCAATTGATCAATCTGCGCCGTCAGTGATGACATTGCCGAAGTCATCGGCGCCAGAGCTTCGTTGCCTACAGACAACAGGTGATCATTGCGCGCCATGCTTAACCTCCGGTTCCCGTAGCAGCGATGCGGGGTTCAAGCGAAGGACGGCCCGTTGGAATTCCTGTCAGGGTGTCGATACGTGCGATCAGGTCCAAAGCGTTGCCCAAAATGTCAGCCTCGGCGCGCGGGCTGATGGTTTCGTAAGCCTTGGCATCAGCCAGCACCTCGATCGAGCTGAAGCGATCGCCGTTTTCAAGGCACGCAACGCGGCGTCCGGTCGGGAAACCTTCGGATTTGACCGCGGGCAATGGCATACGCGCATTGGCCAGCAGGTAGTGGTCGCCGGAATGGGTTCGGAGCGAAATCCCAAAGCCCGTGTTCGGATGGTCCCGGTTCAGGATCTTGAGTTCGCCAAGAAAGCTTTCACGAGCAAAGAAGACAGCCTCTTGCTCGGCAGTAGCGGAGGAATTCAGATCGGTCACAGCAGTAAACCTTGTACTGGAGTTGAGCAGGAAACTCGTACCGGCGCCAAAGTGGCAAAAAAGACTCATTAACTCCTGCTAAACAACAAGACCCTTCAAGGCGGTCTTATTTTGACGTGAATAAGATTTTTTGGCGTTTGAAATGTGGCAGCTTTGTGGTGGAGCGCTCTTGAGAATGCCTCAACCTGCGCGGGAATGCCTATGACGCAAGCGCCACTCGGCACCTACAGTGTGAAACCGAGCGGGGACCGGCGGAACACAATTGCTTGCACTTGACGGTACAGGTCATTCGATAATCTGTGTGGCCGTGAAGGGCACCACAGCCGAGTAAGCCATTCTTGTTATTTCAGAAACCTGAAGTCTCTCTCTGAGTTGGAAAGGGTCGCAGATGCGTTTCCTGGGGTGTTGGGGTGGGTAATCCCGCGCTTCGTCCCAAGGATTCAACCATGAGCATGTGAGGGCAGTGAAGGATGATTTCTATATTCGCTATTGGTGATCTGGCAACAGGCTGTCAGCTTGTCTTTTTGGCCTTTGGTCAACGTAAACGAGATATTTCGCAGGCTAACTTGGCCGAAATCTAAACTTCGGCAGGAATGAACAGCTCTTCCAAAATTGCGTGGTCTTTGTCCCTCAGGAAATCGGGTTTCACGGCCACTGATGTTCCCATCAGTTTTCCACTGACAAGTCTCTTAGGGCTATACATTTTCATGAGGTACCGTGGTTGCTCAATATCTCATCAGAGGATCTACAAACTTGGCGATACGTGTATTTTACCTCTCGCGCTCGGAAGCAAGCTTTGTTATTGACCGCTTCATTCCAGCGCTGCGGCGCTGAGTTGCGGGTGTGGCGAAATTGGTAGACGCACCAGATTTAGGTTCTGGCGCCGCAAGGCGTGGGGGTTCAAGTCCCTCCACCCGCACCATACTATCCCTTTGAAATCAAAGAAAAGCCTTGCAAACAAGGCCGCGTGACCGTTTGAAGGTCACAACTTTGGTTACAAAAGGTGTTCCGATGGCGGGAAAGATTCGTCACTTGGTTAATCGCTCAGGGCGTTATCATGCTCGGCTCGTGGTTCCAAAGGATCTGCGTAGAATCGTTGGGAAGACCGAGCTGCGCACACCGCTGGGAGGTGACTACCGGCAGGCGCTCAAGATGTTGCCAGGCGCGGTGGCTCACCTTCAACACCAGATCGCCCAGGCCGAACTGCAAGCCGGGTTGGGGCAGGGGCACGCTGCACCGACCCGCTACCCGCTGTCTCCGGAACAGATTGCGTATAGCCACTACATGCAACGTCTGGCTTTTGATGATGAGCTTCGCAACGATCCGCGCTATGCGGAAGTGGGCATTGATGATCTTCTTGTCAGCCGCTATCGCGAGGCCGTTGCGGGAAGGACCAACGACGCGGAGCTTGATGCCTTAGTGGGTGCTCCGATCGAGCGCTTCCGGGCTGCAGGCAACCTTGATGCGGAATTAGGAAGCCCAAAGTGGCGCGAGATTGCCCGCGCAATTTGCCATGCTGAGCTAGAGGCCCTAGCGCGGGTTGTGGAGCGCGATGAAGGAGACTTTAGCGGGACACCTAGCGCTCCGGTCATCAAGGACGCCCAACCCCCGGAGAAATCTCCAGACCCGGTTAGCCTCAAGCGTCTTTGGGCCGACTATGTTAACAGTCGCGTTCAGGCCGGGTTCATGCGCGATAAGGGCAAGCGGCTGCGCCCTGTAGCCGACAATTTGCGCAAGTTCCTCAAGCACGATGATGCAAGGCGCGTTACCAAGAAGGATTTGCTGGCATGGCGCGATCATCTGATGCAGGAACTTTCTGCCAAGACTGTGAATGATATATACCTGTCAGGTGTCAGGTCTCTTTTTGCGTGGGCCGTGGAAAACGACCGGGTGCCCGAGAACGTGGCAATGAACGTGAAGCAGCCGAAGCCCAAAAAGGTGTATGGAAGAGAGCGCGGCTATACCGACGAAGAGGCTGTGAGAGTTTTGAAGGCTTCCCGGACCTACCAACCGAAGTCCGATGAATTCGGTTATGTGCGTGAATCCGAGAAAACGGCGAACATGAAGCGCTGGGTGCCGATCATTTGCGCCTTCACTGGTGCGCGCGTTTCTGAGATCACCCAGCTAAGGAAAGAGGATATTCGCAAGGTGGACGGGCATTGGGTGGCGCGGATCACACCAGATGCCGGAACTGTAAAGGCTGGGGGATATCGCGATGTGCCGCTGCATCCGCAAATTATCAACGAAGGCTTTGCGCAGTTCGTAAAGGATGCAGAACCAGGCCCCTTATTCCATAACGCCACGGAGCCGGAGAAGTTTCGTCGCGCGGCGGTCATCGTGTCGAACAAGCTGTCGGACTGGTTGCGCCTTAGCAAGCTTACGCCGGCAGGATTGCAGCCCAATCATGCATGGCGGCACCGGCTCAAAACGCAGTGTCGTGAACTCGGCGTATCGGATCGCGTAGTCGATGCCATTCAAGGCCATGCCGGTAAAACAGCAGGTGACCACTACGGTGATGTAACGCTTAAAACCAAGATCGAAGCTATAAATAGACTACCACATTGCGCGTTGAAGTAGCTCTTGCCGCACATTTGGTTGCTGTTTGCTCAATCCCAAGGCGTTCTTGATCGCGTTGCACTACTACTCGGATTGACAGGATTATCACCTTGGGTCCGGCCTCTCTTAGACTTGGGGGGATGTCATTTCGCGTTGATTGAGGTGCTGGGAAAGTGCCCAATGTTAACTAATGAACGGCCATCTAGCTAATGGTCCCCACCGCTCAAAGTGTTGGATTGCAGCGCTCAAAGATTTCGAAGCTAAAGACTAATCCCGCCACACAACCCCAATAGTGACGTCGCTATAGAGAAGACATGCAGCAAGCGCTGCGTTACTTCAGGAAGGAAAGCGATGCGCAAGAAACCGTATGATAGCTCGCGTCTGGCAAAGTTCGTTGAACGCCGGGTGCTTGAACTCAAACCGACCATGAGCCAGGCCGATATTGCATCACAGGCAGGATATACCAACGCCAACATGATCACTATGATCAAACAGGGCAGTTCAAAGGTTGCGCTTGATCGCGTGCCTGCTCTCGCCAAGGCTTTGGAGTGCGATCCCGCCTACTTGATGCGTCTTTCATTGGAGCAGGCAATCGGAGAAACCGCCGCTGCGTCTGTGGTCGAGATCTTCGGAGATCCGGTGACCGAGAACGAACGTTCCTGGCTGAAAGCGATCCGTGAGGCCTCCGACAATTCTGATCCCCGGCTGACCAGCAGGTCACAGGCCGCGATCAAGTCGATCTTTGGAAAATGAAAGACGAGAGCATACTCAACGAAGCATTGACGTCCAACGAGCAGGCTTGGTTACGCTTCCTGCGTGAGTTGAGCAATCACGGCGACCCGGAACTCACTTTGCATCGGGTCCAGCTGTTGAGACGCGTCTGTTCTCGTAGACCGAGATAAAGCCGTGAGCGCTAGGGCGGTTCAAGCCATCATTGTCTGGGCTGCCTCCTCAATCCGGCTTGGAAACCCCGGCCGGGTTGCGCAAGGTTGACAAAGGTTTACATGGCTCCTGCCCGACGGTTGTGGATGTAAACCTTTTCTTGCTTCCGAAGCCGGATTTTTCGCCAAAAGGTTTACATTAAGTTTACCCTAAGTTGACAGATTTTCCCGTGAATCCGCTTTTTTCGCCGAAAATGTAAACCTCGACACCGAAACCTAGCGCAGAAGGTTCGACCTCGCTGCGAATGACTTTGGATTGGTGCAGTTGTTCGTTCTTCTGATGTGCGGTCGCGGAGCTCAGAGTCATTGGCAAGACGGTTTCCCGCACTCCGTCGCATCCAATGGCATGTTGTATTGCTTAGTCATGCGGTGGATGTTTAGCTCGGCACAAACCGCGCCTAGTCGAGTATCGAACGATGTAGCGGAGGCTTGGTTGGCGAAGAGCGAATGAAGCGATGAGCGCTAGAACTGCTCAAACTTCCTCAACGTTCGATTTCCGTCGCCACATTAGCATTTGGCAGCGGTTTGAACGGCGTCCGTGGAGCAAGCGTCACCGGCGACAGGCGCTTGCTGCGATAGAGACGCTCGTATTCGAGCTACAACAAATGCGAAATGCCCCCTGCTGTCCTTGTGTCACGGTGTAGAAACCGATGAAAACAGGCCAACCGTTCTTTCCTTGAGTGAAGAACCCAATATCAGGACATAGACGTCCATCGTGAAACCTGAAAAATCAGAAGAACTATCAAACAAACCCGTAGCTCCTGAGTAAAGTGAAGAGGAAGGCCGGATCTGGGTCACAAATCTGTCTCGAGACGAGCGCGCCGTCAGGATGCGCTTGAATGGGGGCAGCCCTTTCGGTGTCGAAGTAATTGAGAGCGATCTCTGTGGGCCATGGAAAGTTCTGGTCAAAAGGCACTTCCGCATATGGATTGAAATAGACCTGAAGCCCGTCCAGATGAGTTTCGCGATGAAGCGACGAGTGCTGGATATGAACATCCGCGCCCGTGATCTGATCTGCCCAATCTTCGCGCCACCTGAGTAAGTAGTCCAGCCCAGAAAATTGAAGCCGTTGCGTCCCGATTTTCCAGTTTTGCAAGTTGGGCCCAATTTCATTCTTGTTGATTACTCGATAGCGGGTCGAGCGGACAAATCGATCAATCTTACTCTCAGCGACAGCCTTTCCGAAAGTTCCGGTCGTAGAGAAGAATACAGCGCTTATCTCTTTGTGCGAATCGTTCGTAAAGATTCCCATTTCAACGTGCGCCCCAGAAGGCTTGAGGATCGACGCTACCTTGTCTTGCCTTCCTCGCTCAGGCCCTTCCAGAACAGGTGGCGCCAAGCCAAAAAGGACCATATTGATGAGCTCATTGTTCTGTGTCAGTGAGAGCTCGTTGTCGAAGGGCGCAATTGCAATTACGAACGGGCGATCACGCACATGGCTCATTGAGAAGTATGGGTATTTCTTTCCATTAGCTCCTCGGTAAAGCTGTAGCTTGTCCCTGATTTTTCCAGCGAGTTTGAGCGCGCCACGGGTTCTGAATGCCGTATGATTGAATGGTTCCTTCTGCTTTTCCCGCCTTGGATCGTCAGATACTACAGCTTCCACGTTGAACTCGTAGTTTCCGGGCCCTTGGACGAAGAAATCCGGTGAGGCCTTCGTAAAGTCGACGCTGCACCCCATTTCGAGAAACGCTCTGTTAAGATAGAGTTCCCACATCGCCGAATTGAATGTGGTCTGAAATTCTTTCAGGAACTTATTACTCTCTCCCCGGCGGTCCAGCAGTCCAGATCCCCAATTTTGTATGATAGGTTTGACCTTTGCGTAGGCAGGATCGGAAGAGATGAGGTGAAAGCTTGGGTGGAGCTTGTTTTCAGAAACCTGTGGAACAAATAGATCCAAAATTCTTCAACCTTTTTTTGCGCCAGGCTATCAATGCTGTTCCGACTGATTGCTGTGGAGCCTTTCTCGACAATGCCATTCCGAGATGCGACAGGCAACAAGGGGTCGGCACACAGCACACTGTTGGCCTTGCTCGATTGGCTGGTGAGCATACACTTGTCGGCTACGTCCAAAAACGGCGAGGGACCACTTTGAGTTTGAAAACGGTTATCCCGCGCGCTGCCCTTGGAGGTCCGGTGTGGGCCGAGTGCAGACCTAGATTGCAATCAACGAACGACGGTTCTGTCTGCAGCTTCGCCGTTGACGCAATTCTTCCCACGTTCGGTTGTAGGTAGAAGCCGCCGCTGAAAATGTGGTTATTTTTGGGTCTCGTGTCTAGTTGTCGGACAGCGATTTGGCCGATACGTTCGCTCTTGGTTAGGTCGCTAATCATCCTAGTTGGTATTGAGCTAGCTTCCCGGGGTCGCTGCGGAACCTGCAAGTATGCCTCCGTCAATCGATAGTTCGGCACCGGTGATGTAAGTAGCTTCGTCGGAGGCGAGAAGCACAGCCAGAGCCGCGACTTCTTCGACCGTTCCAAACCGTCGCAATGGAGTGTCCGCGACCATCGCAGTTTCACGCTCAGCTCTGTCTGGTCCTTCACCCAGCATCGGCTCCCACATCGGTGTCATGATCGCAGCGGGATGGATGGAATTGCATCGGATCGCAAGGCCTTGGCTTGCGCAATACAAGGCAACGGACTTTGTATGATTGCGAACAGCAGCCTTAGAAGCCGCATAGGCCGCCGCCATCGGAATTCCGACAAGGCCGGATCGGGAGGAGATATTGATGATCGATCCGCAACCATTCCTTCGCATTGCCTTGATCCCATAACGGCAGCCTAAGAAAGTCCCGTCATTGTTCACGGCATGAACGGCTCGCCAGTCAGCCAAGCTGGAGTGCTCAGGATCGTGTGCAGGAGGGGTGCCGGTAGCGGAAGATTCAAAGCCCGTTACGCCAGCGTTGTTCACCAACACATCCAACACCGGAAACTCAGTCTCAACTCTTTGCCAATCCGCCTCCGACGAAACGTCGAGCTGGCGGAAAATTGCGCCGATTTCATCTGCGTAACTTTGGCCGTTTTTGGCGTCGACATCTGTCAGAATGACGCCAGCGCCTTCTTCGCGAAACGCTTTGGCGATGGCCAGACCTATTCCTCGGGCTCCTCCGGTAATGAGAGCGGTTTTCTTTTCCAACCTCGACATTACGCGCTCCTGAGACAAATAAACGAATGCTCAACGCATCAGTTGGATGCTGTTTGCCAGCTGACTTCTTCATGTAGTCTAATTGCAAAGACAACACCAGTCTGTCGGACCGTAATCACACCCTTCCTGGCTGGTGCACCAGCGACGCTCCACGCCTCCGAGATCCCGGGCCATTGACCCCGGATCAGTCTGAGTGCTTTATCGCTGCTATCAAAGGGAGACTCTCAAATGTTCGACAATTTCAAGTGCATGGTTGCCGCCGTGGCCGCCACGGTGGTCGTGTCATCTCCGGTTTGGGCGGAAACGCGCGTGACCTACAAATCCGCCAAGGCAGGGACGTCTTACTACCAAATGGGTGTTCAGATCGCCGAAGCCATGAAGGCCGGATCGGACGGGAACATCATTGTAACCGTAGAAGAAGGTCAGGGTTCGGTTCAGAACGTTATGGAAGTTCGCGCGCGCGGTGCCGACTATGTGTTCACTACACCACCGGCCTTGGTTGGACTGGCTCAGGGCGGAAAAGCGATGTTCGAGGGCAAAAGCGATCCGTCCTTTGACGAGATCCGCGCCCTGTTCCCGATCCCTTCCTTGACCATGCATTTTGTTGTTTCCGCGGACAGCGGGATCGACAGCTTTGAAGACATGGAAGGCAAAACCATCCTCTTGGGAAAAGGCAGTTTTGGCGCGCGCGAAGGCGAGAAATACCTGAATTTGTTTGGACTTGAAGGCAAAGTCAACATTGCCGATGCAGAGCTCTCCAACGCTGTCGCCGCTCTGAAAAACGGCCAGATCGACGGCTTTGTTACTGCCGGTTCTTGGCCCGCCCCGAATGTGGTGGAAGCTGCCGCCTCGGCTGGTGTGAAAGTGCTGTCCCTAAGTGACGACCAAGTCGCGCAGACCAAGCGCGCCCGTCTGGTGGTTCCGGCCGGCACCTATGCCGGTCAGGATGAGGATATAGTGACAACTTCTTTGCCAGTTGTTGCATATACCACCACCAAGATGGACGACGAAACCGCCTATCAGCTGACCAAAACCTTCTGGGAAAGCAAGAATGCGATGGCTGATACTGCGGCTTGGTGGGCCGGTGTTGATACCGACCTGATGGAAAACATCACGGGCAAGATCCATCCCGGAGCAATCCGCTACTACAAGGAAGCGGGCATTGCGCTGACTGACGACCAAATGTAACTCGACCCTCGGACAGGTTGAGCAGAGGCCGGGCCGGATCAGGCCCGGTTTTTCTGTCGGGAAGGAGACAACATGAGCGGATCGGTTGATCTTCCGCAAAAGTGGAGCCTGCGAGCCTTGTGGATTGCCTTGGCATTGGCTCTGGTCGCTTTCCACATCGGGTTGGTCTTTCTAGGCCTTGTTCCCAACCTGGTCAGTCGACCATTGCACCTGGCGCTCATTCTGCCTTGGGTGTTCTTGTTCGGCGTGGCCGATCGCGCCCGTTTGGCTTCAGGTGCGGTGCTTTGCGCAATCGGTATAGCCTCGGCCGTTTGGGTGGCATGGAACCACGAAATGCTGGGGGACCAATATGGTTTTCTGGAAAGCCGTTTTCAGGTCGCAATAGGATTTGCGCTTTTGGCGGTGGTAATTGAAGCCGCAAGGCGCGCCATCGGCTGGCCGCTTCCCACTGTGGCAGCTCTCGCGCTTTTCTATGCATTTTTCGGTCAGCACATTCCTGGAGAGTTCGGTCATTCGGGAATGCCTCTGCGATCCTTCCTTGGGTCGATGACCATTGCGGAAGGTGGCATCTGGGGCAGCCTCACGGCCGTCTCCGTCGGCGTTGTATCGATTTTCGTGATCTTCGGCGCCGTCTTGAACGCCGGTGAGGCGGGACAGGGCTTCATGAATGTGGCAGCCGCTGCCGCTGGCCGACTCAAAGGCGGAGCGGCCAAGGTTTCCGTTTTGTCGTCTGCGCTGTTTGGCTCCATATCCGGTTCGGCCAGCGCGAATGTTGCCTCGACCGGAGCCATTACGCTTCCAGCCATGATGCGGTTGGGATACCCCAAGCGGCTGGCGGCGGGTGTCGAAGCCGTTGCAAGCTCGGGCGGACAGATCATGCCGCCCCTGATGGGAGCAGGCGCGTTTGTCATGGTCGAGCTGACGGGCGTTCCCTATACCCAGATCATGGGAGCCGCGCTTCTGCCCGCCATTCTCTATTTCCTGGCGGTCTGGGTGGGGATCAACGCCTACGCGACACGGTTTGAGCTCAAGGGATTGGACCCTTCACAACGCCCGCGAACGCGCGATGTGGTCGTAACGTCCATGTTCTTCCTCGTGCCCTTCAGCGTGTTGATGGTCGGAATGTTCGCAGCCGGCTACACGCCTCAATACGCAGCATGCCTTGCCATTTTCGCAGGGGCATTCCTGTTGCTGATCGATGGCAAGCTGACGTTCGACGTGAACAGGACCGCAGACCGCATAACCCAAGCGCTGATCACCGCATCCCGGCAAGTGTCCATGATCGCGGCTATCATCTTCTGCGCCTCGATCATTATCGGTGTCTTGGGGGCAACCGGGCTGGGCGTAAAGATCACTTCCGTGATCCTCGAAGGGTCGGGGGGCGTGTTGTGGGCATCCTTGTTGTTGACTGCAATTGCCTGCCTGATCCTGGGCATGGAAGTGCCGACAACAGCGGCTTACGTGATCTGCGTATCGGTGGCCGGCCCGGCCTTGATGCAGCTTGGCCTTGAGCCACTCCAGGCACATTTGTTCGTTTTCTGGTTCGCGCTGTTATCCACGATTACGCCACCCGTTTGTG
The DNA here is from genome assembly GCF_056542305.1 of Ruegeria sp. AD9. Lineage (NCBI taxonomy): Bacteria > Pseudomonadati > Pseudomonadota > Alphaproteobacteria > Rhodobacterales > Roseobacteraceae > Ruegeria > Ruegeria sp. AD9. The sequence continues at coordinate 12,326 of NZ_JBQFZP010000014.1, read as the reverse complement.
GGGCGGTTTTCATCGCTGCTGGGATGGCGGGAGAAAACTGGATCAAGGTGGCGCTGACAGCGATGGCTTTAGGTGTCGGCCTCTATTTGATCCCGGTCGGGATGATCGCTTGGCCGGATCTGATCCAACTTCCGTCGGAGCCAGCTGCTGCTATTACGGCATTTGTTGCCTTGGCCCTTGGGCTGTCAGCGCTGTCTTTCGCGCTGATTGGGCGAGCAAATATTTTGGTGAGAACAGCCTTGGGCCTCGCGAGCGTTGCGATCCTTTTGGGGCCGGTGATTGTGTGAGTTGGATCGCGATCTGCGGTATTGGCCTACGCATCATTTTTGGGGAGGCGCGGCCTGTTGCTACAATCCGGACTTATCGCCTTCGATCAGTGCAAAGCGACTATGGATTTCGCCGAGGTCCTTAGGCAACGAGAAAGCCATCAAGACAGCAGTTTCATTGATCCCTTGAGACGCTTTTCCGCATCGCTCGCAATGGCACGCAGACGCTCTCGACGAGCTGCATTTTCGTCGGACCCCTCTTGGTTTGGTGACAAACCGGTTTGTCCGCACCCTTTGTTTTCATCCTGAGCCGGACGCTTTTGGGTGTCTTGTTTTTTGCTTTCGTCGATCTTTGCCATTCCGTTTCTCCGTCTAGCCCTGAATCGTAGGGAATGGTTCCACCCATGGCAATCACCAAAGAAACCGTTTGCCTTTGAATAGCCGATGGGTTGGACCACAACCCTCTTTGCTCCGGGTCCGGGAATGGCTGAAGATTCAACTTGTGGGATCCGTAGCCCTTATAAACGAAGTCCTAGAATTCTCTCAAAATGCGGAAGGGGATGCGTTCCGGTTTGGCGCAGCTCAGAGAGCCAAAGCTCCCATAACCGTCCGTAACAGCATAAGAGGTTGTGTCACCTGACAGATCGAACCCAAGCCCGGTATCGATATCCGCATCGGCATAGTCGAGGTAGGCACCTGCCGTTGCACCGCCGCTGAATTGATAGGTCAGGGGCGAGCCCAGATCTAGAAAACTCATATCGCCTGAGACGTCGTCCGGATCGATATGGGTCAGACCGTAGTTGTCGCTCTCAGGACGTTGCCGGTGCTAGTTACTTGTCAGGATCAAACTCAACAATACGGAGCTCTTCGCAACCTCGATCGCGCGGCTGAAGTCTCTAAACTCCGATAGCGACCGCCACTATATCGCGCACAGTCAAGAGCATAGCCAGCTGCAATCACAGCTGCTCCAATGTCTCTGCCATCGGCATAGCAAACGCCGACATAGCGATCATAGGTTCGCTCTCCTGTGAGCTTGCACTCAATAGATTTGCCACGCAGGTAGTTGACCATCCATCGGCGTGCATCTCGCCCAGCAGAGGTTCCCAATTCCGGTGCATCTACACCCTGCAATCTCACCGGTGTTCCATTTACAACAATCGTATCAGCATCTCGCACCTGCACGCCACCGGCCCATGCGGTGCTTGCAGCAAAAATCAACGTGGCAACTAGTCTCTTCAAAACAAATACAATCCTAGGTCTTTCGTCATTCGAGAATCTGAGTGGCAAGCCTTGTTTGGATTAGCTCATCTGCAACCAAGGCGTAAATCTGATCCGGAGGTGTATTCAGCGAATAGAGCATGAGTGCTGGGTCGATGCCCATTTCGATGAGGTGCTGCATCGTTTCGCCTTGTCCCTTCTGAATGCCTTCTACGGCAAACACCACCGGGATCATACGCGGCTGTTCATAGTAATGCTGGTGCATTCCAACGACCCCTTTTTGAGACACAAGACGATCAATCCCACCCGCGAGAATATACGGGCATGACGACATGCAAACAGAACCTGCAAGAACTCCGGTATTTACCCCGGCTTCCCTCAAATGCTGTCCGATAGTCAGTGCCTCTAAGACACGACCTCCGGGGCTGTGTAGCGCTACCAAGCCGGGTTTCTCGTTCATGTCTGAAAGGTATGAAATGAGCCGATCAGCGTCCCCAGTCTCTATCTGACCGCTTAACAGAAGCACCTGCCCAAACTCGTCGAGCTCACTGACAGAAAAATCCAAACGCGCGGAAAAATTCGCCGGAACCGGCAAATCCTGCGGTTCATCGTTCAAAAATAGCGTCGGGTCAGTCCGATCGGTTCGATATTCACGCCGCTGGTCACCAGGTGATACCGGTCCAGACGGCAGTTCAACCCGATTTTTGAACGGATTTGAGAACTCTTCTGCGACATCGCTAAAGATAAGAACCGCTGCGATGACAAGCTGTAGGATCAGCACATATCTAAGACCGGAACGCGGATCGAAGCGCGATAGGTATTTCATCACGCGTCGTCTTTTTTCTGGGTCGCCCGCTCAATTACGGCAGCGTCTGCGACACCAAGCGTGGCCTCAACATCCTTCATCGCATTCATCGCCGCTCTCAGGTCGGACAGCGTTAGAGTGTCCTCGATACTCATGCCGTCTTTTCCACTACGAATTGCGGCTTGAGTTATTGCCAGCACGAAGACCAGCACCGCAGGCAACAAGTCGATGGCAATTGCCCCCGCCCACGAGGGCACAAAGTTGCCCGCATAGATAATCACCGCGTCAGCGCTGGAGATTGGATTGTAAGCTGTCTCAATCGGCGGCTCCATGTCCAAAACCTCGTCAGCGGCGTTCTTAAGCGTCTTGCTGCGTTGATCGAGTGCGTTCAACACAGAGTTGATAGTTGAAGACTGCGCACTGCGGACATCAGAGCTACGTCCATCCAGCTCTGGGAGAACGACTGAAGAAGGCAGGTCTTCCGCCGCGCGCGCCACAAGAGGTGCTACGCTGTATTGGTTCAGGCGAGAGATTACTCCAGCCAGCTTTACGCTCTCTTCAGAAAACTGCACTGAGCGGCGCTCAACTGGCCCGGGCGCAACGGTTAGTTCGCGCATCTTTGCGAGGATTTCATTTCCCTGCTGGAAAGCTTCTTCGATCGGTTGCTGCTGGGCGGCGATTTGCTCTTCCAAGTTTCGGAGTTCTTCAGCCTTCTGTGTCAGCACTCGAAAGACAGCACCCCGTCCGGCTGTTCCGGAAAGATCGCCGGACTGCTCCAATTCCGCCAGTTCCTCAAAACTTTGGCGCGCACGCTCCACTTCACGACCCAGAGCTTGGCCGCTCAAAGCAATATCATTGGCTTGTTCTAATGCCGCCTGATAATCCCGAACCGTGTTCTCTAAGTGTTGTTCAACCGCGGCAGAACCGGCTAGTGCCGCCGCATTCAACCAACTGGACATCGCAATAATTGCGATTGACCCAACTATCGTAGAAATGGTCAATCCGATGAAGCCACTTGCTGTGCGCATCGACGGAAGCAACCTCAGCATATAGCTCCAGAACACGAAGATGCCGACAGATACCGCAACGGAGTAAGCCACAGCAGCAAAAAAAGAGACGGCTCCGTTTTCTTCAAGCAGCGATGAGACACCAAGATAAGTGTAAATCCCGGAAGCGATTGCCAGGACCCCGAGAGCTGCTGGGGTGAACGTGTCAAGCCAGGCCAGGTGACTTTCAAGTTCCTTTGCAGTTCGAAGACCTTTTGCTTCTTCTGCCGTCAAACGCCCATTCCGTTCCGTCATGTTGACTCGCTACCCACTATCGAATTTGCACTCATCGAATAGTTAATCATCCGCTTTCGGGATTCAAACCGCAGATACCTCAATGGTTGAGCAGCTATCTGCGTCAAGCCTTCCCGCCATCGCACAAGGCCAGAACGCGTGCTATCAGTAGATCTAGTCGTCTGTAAGATCCATCAATTCGGTAAGAAGGATGCCCGACTTTGGACAAATTGGCGGTCATGCATGCCTTTAGGCGCATTGTGGAACGTGGCAGTTTTGCGCGCGCGTCCGAGGACTTAGGCGTGTCACCAGCGTTGCTGAGTCGAGAAGTCAGACTCTTGGAAGAAAGCTTGGGCACGCTTCTTCTGACCCGGACCACTCGGTCCATGTCACTCACCGATGCGGGCCGACTGTATTACGAGGAGGCGCAGAACATTCTCGCTGCGGTAGGCGACGTTGAGAACCGCATCCGGGAGGGGGCCGGAGCGGTCCGCGGACACCTGCGAGTCAATGCATCCAATTCGTTTGGCCAAGAAGTGATTGCGCCGATGCTGCCGGGTTTCATGGCGAGCTTCCCTGATTTGCGGGTCACGCTGTCGATGGATGATCGCGTCGTCGACATGGTTGAAGGCGGTTTTGACGTGTCGATCCGCATTCGTGCAGCGATGCCAGACTCGGCGTTGGTTGCCCGAAAGATCGGAGCGGTGCGGCAAAGAGTGTATACCTCACCAGCTTATGTTGCGTCGGCCGGAATGCCGGAAAAACCCGAGGACGTAGCCCGGCACAAAGTGATCGGATTTCTTCTTGCCGATCACCTCACCACATGGACGCTTACTGGTCCGGATGGGACAACCACAGTTGAGCTCGACCCAATGATCCGCGTGGGGAACAGTCTTGTTCTGCGAGACTTGCTGGTTTCTGGTCAAGGTATAGGGACATTGCCCGATTTCGTTTCGCGCCGCGCCGAAGCGCGGGGAGATCTGGTCCGCGTTCTTCCTGACTACGAGCTCCCGGCGCCTGAAATCTTTGCTGTAACGACATCAAGACTGGGTGCGGATGCAAAGGTATCGGCCTTTGTCGATCAATTGCGATCAGCCTTGCGCGACTGAGATTATTCAACCTGCGTAAAGAATGAAGTCAAACCCGACCGCTTACTGCGTGGTCGGGTATTTCCCATTCTCTTTGGCAAGCAAACGTCACGCCTGAGAGGTTCAAAATGACACGCATTCTCGTTCTCTACTATTCCAGCTACGGTCACGTCCGCGCCCTTGCAGAGGCTGAGGCGGAAGGCGCGCGCAGCGTCGCCGGCACATATGTCGATCTGCGTCGCGTTCCGGAAACCGTCCCTGAAGAAATTCGCCAAAAAGCAGGGTTCGCTGACGACGGAACCCCTGTGGCAAGCCCTGCCGACCTGGAGCACTACGACGCCATCATCTTTGGCACACCAACCCTGTTCGGCATGATGGCGGGCCAGATGAAATCCTTTCTCGATCAAGCCGGCAGCCTTTGGGCGCGCAACGCATTGGTTGGCAAGGTCGCGGCGGTTTTTGCCTCCACCGGCTCGCAGCATGGCGGGCACGAAGCGACGCTGCTGACCACGCAAGTTCCGCTCCAGCACTTTGGAATGCTGATCGTTGGCATGCCTTATACCTATGTTGGCCAAACCACGGCTGACGAAATCGTCGGCGGTGCACCCTATGGGGCCGGCACCATCGCTGGCGCGGATGGCTCGCGCAGTCCGACGGAAAAGGATCTCGCCGGCGCGCGGTTTCAGGGCAAACATGTTGCGCGGATCGCAGCACGGCTGGCCGGGGCGAACCTTCATGAGGAGGCCGCGTGATGGCGACCCTCACTGTAGAGTTCTACCACGATGTCGTGTGCTGCTGGTGTTTCAACATTTCCTCGCGGCTGCGCGAACTTGCCACCGAGTTCGATCTGAAGGTCGTGCATAGAACTTTTGTCCTGCAGGCAAGTCGCGCAGAAATGGGAGCCCGGTGGGGCACACCGGATCAGGCCCGTGAGACCATTCTGGGCCATTGGTCGGTTTGCCGACTGGTCAGCGACCGGCCCGAATTGGTCGATATAGATGCGATGCGCACGGCCAAATTCGACTATCCGCATGGATTGACCGCAGCCATCGGCTGCAAGTCAGCGGAACGCCTGAGCGGACAGCCTGCCCATTGGGATATGTTCGACCGCCTCCAATTGGCCCATCTCAGCGAGGCGCGCGACGTCGCGGACACTGAGGTTGTGTTGAGCGTCGCAGACGAACTGAGTTTGGACGCGCGCTTGTTCGCCGAAGTGTTTCGGGATCCGGCAACAGTTCGGGCGGTCAAGCAAGACCGACACCGCGCGCGCTCTGCAAGTTCACTCTGTTCCGACCCTCATCATACGAGAAACCGGCACTCGTCTGGTCAATGGGCCAACCGATGACCTTGCCGCGCAGTTGCGAACTGCCATGCGGCTGGTCGCCTGAAAGGGGAATGCCATGAAACGCATCATTCGACGGGTTTTCAAATCCATCCAACCGCCACGCCATGTGCGTTGCGATCTGCCACCTGAACTGCGTCGCGACATGGGGCTTCCGCCGTGTCCGCAACGTCCCCGCTTGAAGATCCACACTCTGTGGTGATTGAGAATCTGGAGCTCTGCCATGTCCCGCTCAACCGACATCTTTCTGACCGCTCTGGCACCCGCCGTCTGGGGCAGCACCTACCTGGTTACGACCGAGGCTTTGCCGGACGGCTACCCGATCACCTTGGCAGCTTTGCGCGCGCTACCGGCCGGGCTGCTTCTTCTGGCGCTGACACGCTGTCTGCCTCATCGCGCCTGGCTGGGTAGGGTCTTTCTGCTGGGCGCCTTCAATTTTGCAGTGTTTTGGGTGCTGCTGTTCATTGCAGCCTATCGCCTTCCGGGCGGCGTTGCGGCGACCTTGGGTGCTCTTCAGGCAATGATGGTTATCTTCATGGCGCATGGTTGGCTCGGCACTCCCATCCGGATCGGGGCAGTTGCGGCAGCGGCGACTGGTGTTCTGGGAGTGGCCCTGTTGCTTGTCACACCGGAGGCCGCGTTGGACCCTGTCGGTGTTGCCGCCGGTCTTGGCGGAGCCGCGTCGATGGCGGCGGGAACTGTTCTCAGCCGGAAATGGCAACCACCAGTCTCAGCTCTGAGCTTCACTGCCTGGCAATTGACAGCAGGTGGTTTGATACTGGTGCCCATGGCTTTGATTTTTGAACCGCACCTACCTGCGCTCAGCGCGACAAATACCGCTGGCCTTTTGTGGCTTGGACTTGTTGGTGCCGCAGCTACGTATGCTCTTTGGTTCCGTGGTATAGCGCGTCTGGAGCCCAGTGCGGTTTCGATGCTTGGAATGATGAGTCCATTGACAGCTGTCGTGCTCGGTTGGGTATACTTGGGACAAACGCTTAGCCTCACGCAGTCGATAGGAGCCGTCATAGTTATTGGCGCTGTTGTGGTCGGCCAGAGCGTGAGTCGAAAGGACAATTCAGGTTTGAAAAACAGGAGACCAGCAACAGCTGGATCTGTCTGATGAGCGTTGAGTCGAAATCAATGGGCTAAATCACGCAAGCGGGCGAGGAATGATTCAGCGCCTCGCTCAAGCGCGTTCGTCCGATCCCGAGAAAATCGAAGTCCTAGGTCTCCGTGCGCAACATGAGGGGTATGGGGTCTAGTGCTGCAGTATCCGGGTGTTCCAAACTTCCTGTAGCAGTGGTCACGTTGTGGCCGAACCCGCTAAGTGCTGCGGGCGCTCAGAGCGCGCGTTATAACGACAGTGCTGTATTGCGTCGAAAACTGCGTTGGACGCAGCCAGTGAGCGTCTCAGCCGACCTGGTGATGTGCATAGGCGACTACGGCATTGCGCGCGTGTTCTATACATAGCTGCAGGCCCCATTTACCAAACGCAAAACCCTCGCGCTCAAGGCAAAAGTGCATCTCGCCCCGGAAATCGCCTTGTAGGCGAAGCTGAGTTTTGGTATTTTTAAGAAGCCGTAATGGCAGCACAAAGCAGTCAGCCAAGAACAACGCGCTTCGATGCCTATGTTCTTTGACAACTCATACCAGACCAACAAGAAACGCCGGCGCCGGGAAAAAGACCGGGCAGCGAGTCACCTATCTGGAAGGTGCAGGAAAGATCACTTTGGATCGCTCCCCGATGGAAAGCATCGGACGCCCCAAGTGGTTGCCGCCAGTCGTATGACGAAATGGCACAGAAAGACGGTTGCAATGTGCGTCGGGCTTAGACCCGGGTCACAACAACCGATCACGTCTAGGTTGGAGGAAAGCCGGACGTGTTGCTCAGTCGAAAGACTGTAACCGCTTGGCTGCAAAGCCGGGATCGGAGCGCTGCTAGGTCAATGGAAGCCACCTAGTGTCAGAAGCTCTTCACCACCTGTTATATGCAGATTATTCCCCCAAGAACATCACAGAAAAGGTTTGTGTTGTCCTGGGGGGAAAGTCCTATTTCTGCAGGGATTGTTGGTAGTCTTTCATTTCGTGCATTTCATGTTCTTCCTACAGAAGAAACAGACTGGGTGGGCGCGAAGCGCCCGAAAACGAGCGTTAGCTAGCGCGCACGACTTGCGGTAGAGATGATCTCCGCCTGAAGCAACTACAAGCTCGTGGCTTATACTAGTCCGGTGCGACGATAAACAAAAAGACCTGAAAACATTTCCGCCAGAGCTGCACGCGCTCGCTGCAAAATACCGGGACCAAAACAAATTTCTTCAAAATTGGACATAAAGAATTCTTGTAATTCAATGGATAAGGGGTGGCTTCCAACTACCCTCTCTCCGAGCCCGGCACTCGATCATCAATGCGATGAAAGCCAATCGGCGCAGGGTTCATTCTTTCAGCGACAAATAGGCACTTACATACAATAAAAACAATGACTTAAGCAATTTTTCCTCTTGCGCCCCAAATTACACTCATGCGAGTCTGCACGCACCAAATCATCTTTAAAGGGAATATTTCGTGCAGACCGTCACCAATACCCAAGAAGTCTATCTGCCGGATCACGTTTACCAGGCACTGACAGCCAAGCTGGAAAAGCTGGTATCTGAGCCGTTCGAAGAATGCGGCACTGACCCTGAAACCGAGATCGTCACGGCTCTGGGTGAAATCGGGAACATCTGGCCGGTGTCGGTGCTGGATAATACTCAAGTTGCGGAGGCTGCGTGATCGCGATGAAGCGCATAGGATTTATCGCAATCGCAAGCCTGTCAGCGTGCACCTTCAACCCTGAAAGCATGTTTTATGAGGTGTCGCAGAGCAACACCAACGGAGTGATTATTCAGGCCAATATCGGCAATATGGATCGGCAGTCGGCAGAGGTGGCCCAGATGGCGGCTCACATGGATGGTATGGCAGCCCTTGAGTGCGAGGGCTTGGGTAAGAACAGCGCAGATGTCACCAATCAGCGCACGTATACCTCCGGTCCTTATTATTCCTGGCTGGAGCGCACCTATCGCTGTCAGTGAGGCAGGTCGTTCGAGACTAGACGGACATCTAACCCGCCGGTGCAAGCTGGCGGGTTTCTTCATAGAGCGACGCAAACATCTATGTGCACTTATTTCACTCAGAAAAATCAATAAACCTTGACTGTTGGCAGAGATCTAGAGTTCAGGTTGAAAAAATATTGATGTGAGACGAGTTACGTATCACGAACACCGAATCTAGACATTGAAGAATCGTTGCGACTTGGTTCAATTGAGAGGAACAAAACTGAGAATTTTCATTGCCGAACGATCCTAGCTTCAAACAGATCGAAGAACTGATGTTATCGGACAAGACGGCCGTGGATTTATCTACTTGGCGTGCTGGTAGTCGTGCCGGAACCCTAGAAATTAGAACATCCATTATGGCCGGAGCGAGCACAGTGACCGGCGTGGACCTATATCTGAAATGTCATCGTGACCGGCCAGACGAAATGGTTTCAATAGGGATATGCATGGAAACCAGTATCGGCCCTAAGAATATCGCACGATACGATTGGCGAGGCTCAAATCATCCGAACGTCAATCCTCTCTGTGGAGATTTTCGTTTTGTCGATGCTGGATGCACTCACTATCATAACCCGTTGCTGCACGATGGCTTTGAAAACCCGATGGATTTCATAAAGATGAACTTGCCAATCGCAGTAAACTCGCACCCTCCACCGAACGATTTTGGTGCTTTGCTAGAATGTTGTGCTAGACTTATGAACGTAACAAATTTGGAAGAGGCTCCGTCACCACCATGGCAACTCAGCGCACATCTGTAAATCTCCAAGGGGTCGGGACAATACCCGGTTCACTGGATGATGTTGTGCGCGAGATGTGCACTTCTCACCTAATCAATGGTCGACACATCATTCAAATGCCCGTGGTGACCATTTATGGTTCTTTGATCAACGTCTCAGTGTGGCCTGAAGGCGGGGAGACCTTTCTCGTCACGGACGATGGTATGGCATACCACGAAGTCAGCACCGCAGCTGCAAATGAGCGAACGTTTACGAGTGTCGCGAAGGCAAAGTGCGAACGCTATGGGGCTGAGTTCGACGGTTGTTCAATGTTATTTCTAAGAGTGGCACGCGACCGGCTTAAAGGTGCCATCATTGCGATGGCGTCTCTCACAAAGGAAGTCATCGACGAAACTCTAGAACGTTCGTTTTCAGTTTCGGTTGATAGAGCACACGAGCGCTTTGTTCGCCGTGTCGGTGAGGCGTTTAAGGACTACACACGTATTGAACACGCAAAAATTATCGGTCGATCCACAACCCAGCATGATGTTGATATATTAGTAGAATTAAACGGTCGCTCGCTCGCATTCGATTACTTTTCCAAGTCAGGAAACGCCGTAAACTCAGCCTATGTTAAACTATCTGATATTAGCAGGTTAGACGAAGGGCCAATGCCAATCGGTGTGACTCCAAGCCTCAAGGCAATCGGACCAAAGCTCACACTGATCTCAAGTGTTGCTCGTGTAGTCCAGGCGGACGCGACGAGCGAAGACTACTACAAGCTAGCCGCTTAGTGCGCCCCCATAGCAAGTAGCTATTGTTGTTCTGCTGCACGCTGGAAAGTGCGCGCTGGTTACCAGACACTCCGGAACGATGAACCCGCTGGTGCAAGCTGGCGGGTTCATTATCTCGGCTTTCTGATTAACAACGCACCGCCGCGAAGGTTGTCCCTGATTGAACGTTGCGGATGGTTTCGCGCAACACCGGGCATCCCGTGACCTTTTCCATCGCCGCAACATTGGCGGCTGGCAGCGTCATGTCGGAGCTGAGCAGGACCTCATCAAGTCCCGGCTCGTTCGGCCCCGCCAGAAAAACGCCCGGCCCATTGCGAGGCTGTGCGGCCACGAAAAACTCCCGCCCGTCGATCTCTACGGTTTGCGCATCAGGGTAGTAGTCGGTCATTTCGGTGCAGCCTGCCAGCATTGCAATAGCGAGAAGTTTCTTCACGATGATCAATCCTAAATTGTTTTCACTTTTTTGACCCGTTAATCAATCACGCACAACCGGAATCGAAAACAGTTGTGTTAATCACTGAACTGTTTGTTTCAGAAACCGACGAGATAACAGTAGTCAAAGATAACGCTGATGGACCGGAAACCCATAGACACATTCGAGCTGAAGATTGAGCGCGTGAACATAACTATTGAAGGTGACTACACTTGGTCGCCGGAGATCGTCAAAACAATGAATGATGCAGGATTTTCAATGAAAGGTGGTTTTTACGTTCTACTGGATGCCACCCGTAACAACGATGACTACTTCCACCTATCCAGTTACGTGCCTGTCGCCAAAAGATACATACCACGAGAAAGGGAACCGAACTCCTACGCAGAGGCTTTGCAACCTGAGTTCATGGAATACTGTTGCTTCCTGAATGGCCAAGGTGAGTTCACCGAGTGGGGCGCGAGCATGGTTAATTCAATCATCGCTACCAACGAAGGGCAGATACCTGACGAATGGCTTGCGGCTGGTATGGCAGAGCTGGAAACGCCAGAAACCTCACACTAAAGGCAGCGCTGCATTCGCCTTACGCCACGTCATCCGGCCCCTTTTAAGGCCGGTTACACGGTTACAAAGACACACGTAAGTCATTGTTTTTAAAAGATGCAGTGGGGGTTCAAGTCCCTCCACCCGCACCATTTTGATCAACTAAAGTTTTGAAAATATAAGTATTTATTAACTCTACTAGGCTTTAACCTCCAGTTGGCCCCCATGTTTAATCGCTGCTGGGTTCCCTGTCTTCGATCCAATCGCGCACCTCTGGCGCCCTCAAAGGTGTGGATATTTTCCAGTGGTGAATCGGGCTTTCCTTATCGGTCAATATGTCCAGAAGAGGTTAAGAATATCGCAGGGATCAAGACTGGAAGATACGAGTTGCTGCTGCCGCATATTATGGATGTAGATTGCGACAGAGCTAAGCACATCCAGCAGACGAAGCGTTGCGGATATTGTTGCGGTCGATCTGCTAAAAAAGGCGCCCTCGGGCGCCTTGTTTTACTGGTCGGAGTGAGAGGATTCGAACATCCGGCCCCTGCCTCCCGAAGATCGGTGCAGGTGGCCAAGTTATTGATTTTTGGTCAAAGGAGCCCTGTTTTTTCAGGCTGCTTTGCCAAGCAAACCAACTAAGACACGGTTCGACAGGTTCATTGTGTCCGTCCGTTGAACCCGACCTAACGGGAGGGGTAGAGGCGGTCTAAGTGTCCACCATCAATAGTGGACACTATGAGGCACTCTATGAG
>NZ_JBQFZP010000013.1:0-113080 GCF_056542305.1 Ruegeria sp. AD9 | reverse complement strand
CATCAGAACGCGGCGTAGATTGAAACTACGGCGAGCCTGATCCTCCTAAGCCAATCAAACGCTCGTGTTCCAAATCATTCGATGACGGACAGACTATAGTTCTTTGGGCTTGTGTCTTGCAGATTTTTCAAGCGTGCAAGAGGTGGGTATCGGGTTGTTGCTCGGTCTGGCTATATTACAAGTTATTGGTTCAGGTGAAATTTCCAACCTTGTTCGTAGAACTAGAAGGCTCAAACTGAGTGCGAAAGCACTAAATGAAGCCTCGATAACAGACAAAATTCTTACACTTGAGAACGACCTCAACATGATTGAAATAGGTATTTTTTCTGTTTCTAGGACCATATTTGCGGTTGTATTGGTTTTGTTAATAATCGCTTTGGGTGTGTTGTCGTATAGCACGCTCTTCCCAGAAGTGAACATCGATTGGGGTTGGGCCTCAATAATTTTGTTTCAAAACTTGGTGGTCCCGATAGTGATTTTCATAATATCTTCAAAGCTGATCAGGCGACGATGCGCATCTCTACGGGATCGAATTGCCAAAACAGAAGAGACCCTTGCCGGACGGCTGCGGTAAATTCGATTGAAGTTGTTCCTGATGCACCAAGCCTGATCTAGTTGCGTGAACCTAAATTGAAGCCACTTATGGCCGGGCAGTCGCCGGTTTACTCGGGCCAGTCTGAGTAATTAGTACACGGGCGCTTTCAAATCACCGAAACGGTTTAATCTGATCAAAAGAAAGACCCTTGTAGTCTATCTTACAAACCGCGTCATATAAGGCTTGCAGAGTTGCGTCACCATGACCGTATCTTCCTCCCATGCCAGGTAGGGTGTGCCCTAGTAGGATGTCATTGATGTCTGGGTGCACTCCCGCATAACGACAGGCATCTTTGAAGGTGTGACGGAAAGAGTGAAATGAGGTCTTGCGCGTCTTTGCGCCGATGCTTTTGATATAGCGACTAAAGTCTTTACTGGCCTGATCTGAGTGGTAGCCCATGGCCCCGACTTTTAGTTCTGGGAACACCCGCGTCGCGCCTGTATCTCGTTGCGCCTGAACGAACTGTAAGAAACCAAGGCGAACTAACTCGGGATGTATAGGAACGATCCTGCTCTTGCCGAACTTGACACGTTGGTCTTCGTCCCCCTCTTGGACCCGGATGAAGGGCATGCCCTCTTCTTGGTCGATATCGTCAACGCGCAACTGGCACAATTCGTTCAGTCGTGCGCCAGTCCATAAGCCGAGCAGTGGAAGCCAAAACCAACTGGTATCGCTCAGGTCTGTATCTCCCGGCACCGTGCGGAACCGCCGCGATTTGCACCCAAGGTACAAGGGGCTGTTGAAGATGGTTTGCAGTTGCTCTTTGCTGAACGGGTCATGTTGGTTTCTGGCATTATTGTTGTCATCTACCTTCATCGGTCCAAAGATGTCTGCAACCTCTTCGTCCAACTGTTTGTCAGCCCACTTCCATATGCCCTGCAGTCTTCCCAAGGCTTTGTTTACCGTACTTATAGATAGCCTTGGCAACCCGTGGTCTTTGGCAGCTTGAATGGCGTCTCTCGGAGATAAGCCAATCGTTTGCGGCAGTTTATTCCTGTTGCTAGGAAGCTCAAGCAGCACGTTCTTAAAGTCGCGCGCGTCCGGTTTATTGTAGTCTAGAACAGGACGGTCGCCTTGCAATTCTATGAAGAGGTCTGTCCAAGCCTGATAATCGTTCAGCAGCTTGGCGGACCATTGACCTGTCTGTTTCGCCTCAGCTTTTCTCTCAGCAAACAGGATCGACAGGAGCGGACTGGAAAGCGCGTCTGTGGGCTTCTTCGCAACTTTAGCTGGGACAGTGTCGGAACTAGGCTGACCGCTCTCTGGGGCGTTCACAGGCGCGCTGGGCTGCGTGCCAAAATCGTATTTCTCAAAAGTCTTATCGTGTTCCAGTAAAGCATTGGCCAGTGCCAGCTGAGCTTTCCTAATTTCACCTAAAATCAGAAAAGCGTCTTCGCGCGTCTTGGGCTGCTCAACCCCCGCGCCGTTACAAAACTTATCAAGTTCTGAGCGGGCGTAGTCTCTGCCAAGCAGGTCCCAGTAGTCTTCATTGCTCGCTTCATGATGGCGGATGGTGTCGGCGATGCGTTCCTTCTCTAGCTCGGAATAGGGGCCGAGTTCATCCCTACGTGCCTTTGCCTTCTTTAGTACTTCCGTGAAGTGCTCATGCACCTTTGTGCGTAGTTCGCTGTGGTTCATGCCCGATGCTTCTATGTGCTTTGTTATTGTGTCGCCGCACACTGCAAGACGCCGTGCCAGAGTGCCAGCCTCTTTAGGGCATCTTGTACGCAAAGACACCCGAAGGGTCCTACGTGCGGTGCTTGGTTTCTTGTGGGGTTTTGCTCTGATGTCGGGTAGGGGCCAACGAAAGTAGTAGATGCCATGTCTGGACAGTGAGAGATACGCATACAGCTTCATTTTGTGTCACACCTGTGTGTCACACCGCTCTAATGTTTGCTATCTAGTTGTATTGTTAGGTTTTGGTGGAGCCTAGGGGAGTCGAACCCCTGACCTCTTGCATGCCATGCAAGCGCTCTCCCAACTGAGCTAAGGCCCCATCATTGTACCATCGGTATGGTGGACGGACGTTTAGGAGACAGCGGCTGCGAGTGCAAGTCCAAAATTGGAATTGGACGCGAATTTCCGTCCGGGCTGTCCCTCTCAAGTAAAAGGCGATCCCAGGGGATCGCCTTTTACTTGATCAGTTGTCGTCGTCTGACGTCATGTCGGTGATGTCGTCCAGTGAAACGTCATCACTGTCGTCATCATCGTCGTCCAGCAGATCGTCATCCAAATCCACGTCGACGCTGTCATCATCGTCCAGAACCAGATCGTCATCCGCCGTGTTTTCACGTGCTTTGACCGAAGCCGCGTCTTCCGCATCCGCCGCGATCATGCGGCTTTTGACTGTTTCAAGCTCCACAATCTCGCCAGTGTAGGGGCTGATGATGGGGTCTTTGTTCAGGTCGTAAAACCGCTTACCAGTTGTCGGGCAAACACGCTTTACGCCCCATTCTTCCTTGGGCATGTCAAATCCCCTTGATATCAGGTGAGTCGTCTAAATGATTCAGCTCACCTGCCACAGGCAGAGGGCACTGTCAAAGTCTTTGCGCAAGAGAGGTCGCGATATGGGAGAGCACGCATTGCCAGGGACACCGCCGGTGCCACTGAGATTGCGCAAATCGGCTCGGGCGCGGCGTATCAGCCTGCGAATCTCCCAGCTGGATGGGCGCGTCACGTTGACTTACCCGAATGGCGTGCCGGAATCCGAGGCCTTGAGCTTTGCGCGCACCAAGGAAGGGTGGATCCGGCAGCATCTTCAGGGTCGGCCCGATATGGCCTCAGTGCAGTTTGGGCAAGTGATCCCGATCGAGGGGAAAGCACGCCGAATCGTCCCTGCCACCGGGCGGCGGGTTATGCTGAATGCAGATGAGGTTGCCGTGCCGACAGGGGCCGAGGCCCGCAGACTGGGCCGGTTCCTGAAGGAACTGGCGCGAGACCGGTTGACCGGCGCCTGTGATGATTATGCAGCTATGCTGGGGCGTTCGTACACGACACTCAGCCTGCGTGACACGCGGTCGCGTTGGGGGTCGTGCAGCTCGCATGGCGGGTTGATGTTTTCGTGGCGCCTTATTCTGGCACCTCCTGACGTGTTGCACTATGTCGCGGCGCATGAGGTGGCACATCTTGCCGAGATGAACCACTCGCCTGCCTTCTGGGCGCAGGTTGAAAAGATCTTTGGCCCGTATCAGCCGCCCCGCCGTTGGTTGCGCGACAACGGGGCCGAGTTGCATCGCTACAGATTTGACACAGAGCCGAGTTGACGTGGCGCCTTTTTGTGATCACATGAGCATATGTTGACCGCGCGCCCTTCCGAAACCCAGACCGCAACACATGACCGGGTGTACCGGGCGCTGCGATCCCGGATCATGCATGGTGAGATGGCACCGGGGCAGGCCCTGACCCTGCGGGGCATCGGCAAGGAATTTGGTGTTTCAATGACTCCGGCGCGAGAGGCGGTCCGCCGCCTGGCCGCAGAAGGGGCATTGTTCCTGTCCACATCGGGCCGGGTTTCGACCCCGGAGCTGACGAATGACCGGATTGAGGAACTGGCTGCCTTGCGCGCCTTGCTTGAGGTCGAACTGGCAAGCCGGGCCTTGCCCAGGGCACACATGGCCCTGATCGATAGGTTGCAGAGCATCAACATGACAGTTGCCGAGATGGTGACCAAACGGGATGCGGTTGGCTATATCCGTTCAAACCTGGAATTTCACAGAACCCTGTATCTGCGCGCTCAGGCCCCTGCGATGCTGGCCATTGCTGAAACCGTCTGGCTGCAACTTGGCCCAACGATGCGGGCGCTTTACGGACGTCTCAGGCGCGCAGAGCCGCCACATTATCACAAGCTGATCATTGCGGCGCTCAAGGCCGGGGACGAGCCGGGATTGCGGCTGGCAGTGCGCTCGGATGTGACGCAGGGGCTGCGTTTGCTGGTCAGCTGAGCGGCTTCCTGCCGACATCGTCAAAGCGCCCGTCCAAGGTGTCACTGTTCTGGCCTGTGCAACCCGGCTGGGTTACTCTTGCGGCAAATCACAAACAAGAGCAGACCCAAACCATGATCACTCGCCGGACTTTTTCCATTTGCCTCGGATCAACGCTTTTGGCCGCCTGTACAGGCGGTGCCGCTCCGTCCGGCACGCCTGCAACCCGGATGCGGGCTGTTCCTAATGCCGGGTGGGATGCCTGGGTTGCCGGTTTCAAGGGCAGGGCAGCGTCGCAGGGGATCTCCCGGACAACCGTTGACCGCGCCTTTCAGGGGGCCGGGTATTTGCCCGACGTAATTGAACGCGACCGAAATCAGGTCGAATTCAAGCGCAGCCTCGAAGACTACCTAGCCATCGCGGCCTCGGACGAACGGATCAGCACTGGCCAGCAGATGCTGCGGCAACATAACGGCACCCTGTCGCGGATCGAGGCGCAATATGGCGTGGATAAGGAAATCGTCGTGGCCGTCTGGGGGCTGGAGAGCCGCTACGGCACGCGTCGCGGCGATGTGCCCGTTGTATCGGCGCTGTCGACGCTTGCTTATGATGGCCGGCGTGGGCAGTTCTTTGAAAGTCAGTTGATCGCGGCGATGAAGATCCTTCAGAACGGCGATACCACGCCTGCCAACATGACCGGCAGTTGGGCCGGTGCGATGGGGCACACGCAGTTCATTCCGACCTCGTATCTAGCCTATGCCGTGGATTTCACCGGCGACGGGCGGCGCGACATCTGGTCGGATGATCCGACGGATTCGCTGGCTTCCACCGCTGCTTACCTGTCGCGTGCAGGTTGGGTGCGGGGGCAGCCCTGGGGGGGCGAGGCGGGGCGTGTTTCCGGTACTCCGGTGGCCGTGTTGCAGCCGCAAATACCGGGCCCCCGCATCGCCGTGTTCCGCAATTTCCAGGTAATCAAACGCTATAACAACTCGGACAGCTACGCGATCGGCGTCGGTCATCTGGCGGACAGGATCGCGGGCGGGGCGCCGTTTCAGGCCTCGTTCGGGCCGGATGCAAGTGGGCTTACGCTGGACGACCGCAAGGAATTGCAGCGCCGCCTGACCTCTGCGGGGTATGACACGCAAGGCGCAGATGGCGTGATCGGAAACAACACCACCACAGCCATCAGCGCTTATCAAAGCGCCAACGGTCTGCCCGTGACAGGTGAGCCTTCGGTTGCTTTGCTGCGCAGGTTGGGTGGCTGACGGTTACGCCGCCAGCCCCTTCGACCCGATATCAAGGAATTTCTGACGGCGGTCCTTTATCAGGGCCGCCCCATCCTTGCCGTCCAGTTCAGTCAACATGGCGGTGATGGCCGCGCGCACCGACTCAACCGTTGCCGGTCGATCGCGATGTGCGCCACCCTTGGGTTCCGGGATGATCCGGTCACATACGCCCAGCTTGTGCAAATCCTGAGCGGTCAAACGCAGCGCCTCGGCCGCTTCACGCATCTTTTCGGCATCTTTCCACAGGATCGATGCGCAGCCTTCCGGCGAGATCACCGAATAGACCGAATGCTCCAGCATCGCCACGCGGTTTGCGGTAGCAAACGCCACAGCGCCGCCCGAGCCGCCTTCGCCGATGATGACCGAAACCAGCGGCACGCCGATTTTCAGACACATTTCGGTCGACCGGGCAATCGCCTCGGATTGGCCGCGTTCCTCTGCTCCTTTGCCCGGATAGGCGCCAGCAGTGTCGATCAAGGTAATGACAGGCAGTCCAAAACGCCCGGCCATCTCCATCAGACGAACTGCCTTGCGATACCCTTCAGGTCGGGCCATCCCGAAATTGCGTTCGATCCGCGACTTGGTATCGCTGCCCTTTTCGTGACCGATCACCATCACCGGCTTATCGTCAAAGCGTGCAAGACCACCGATAACGGCCAGATCGTCGGCAAAGTTCCGGTCACCGGCCAGCGGGGTGAACTCGGTGAACAATGCGTCCACGTAATCCTTGCAATGCGGGCGCTCCGGGTGACGCGCCACCTGGCACTTCCGCCAGGGTGTCAGGTCGCGATAGAGTTCATCCAGCAGCTTGGAGGCTTTGGCATCCAGTGCGGCGGCTTCTTCGGCCACATCCATTTCTTCGTTGGCACGGGCCAGCGCGCGCAGCTCTTCAGCTTTGCCTTCAATCTCGGCCAGCGGTTTTTCGAAATCCAGATACTGGGTCATGACGCCTCATCTGCGTGAAATTTCCTAGCTATATGCCGCTGGCTGGCCTCAGATGCAACTAGATGACACTGAAGCGGCATCGTTCATGTCAAAAGCCGTTGATCAGATTAAGAGATTCGTTTGCTTGCCAGCACATTCCCGACATGCCCAGCAGAACAATCGCTGAAATCGACTAATGGGGAAACTCACTCCGGCCAAAGCACTGGGTAGAGCGAAACCACAAGCAGCACAGCCATTGTCCAGTTGAAGACAACCAATCGGCGCGGGTTTGTCAGCATCCGCGCCATCTGCTGTCCCAGAACGGTCCATGTGCTGACGGACGGTAAGTTGACGGCCCCGAAGACAAGCGCCACGATGGCAATCGCATACATCGTCCGATCCGGTGTATAGGCCGTGGTGGCGGTCAGGGCCATGGCCCAGGCTTTTGGGTTAACCCATTGAAACGCAGCGGCTTGCAGGAATGTCATCGGCACGCCGGTCGCCTCGGCGCTGTTTGCCGGCGCGGCATGCGCGATCTTCCAGGCCAGATAGAGCAGATAAATCACCGATAGGATTTTCAGCACCGAATAGCTGACGGGATACCGATCAAAGACCTGCACCAGACCAGATCCGACGAGCAGCACCATGAAGGTAAAGCCAAGCCCAATGCCCAGCATATGCGGAATCGAACGTCGAAAGCCGAAATTTGCCCCCGAAGCCATCAGCATCAGGTTGTTCGGCCCCGGTGTGATCGAGGTTACGAAGGCAAAGGCGATCAGGGCCATCAGGATGTCATAAGTCATGGCGCGAAGTATTGTCCGCTCTGCGGCAAATGAAATTGCTTTTTTGTGCGTGTTTCCTGTAGTTGTGCAATCAATGATGAAAAATGACAGAATAAACCGCCAGATATTGCAGGAGCTGACCCGTGACGGATGGATCAGCAATCTGTATCTGGCTGAGCGTGTGGGCCTTTCCCCTTCGGCCTGCCTGCGCCGCGTGCAAGAGCTTGAAAGGGTCGGGGTGATCACAGGCTATCGCGCAGTTCTGGACCCGGCGGCGATGGGTATCGGCTTTGTCGCTTACATCGGTGTAGGGCTGGGCGAGCATACAAAGGCCGCGCAGGAGGGGTTTGAACGCGCGCTCCAACTAGCGCCGGAAGTTGTCGAATGCCACAACATCACGGGAACAATCGAATACCTGCTGCGGGTCGAATGTGCAGACCTGCCGTCTTACAAGACCTTCCATACCGAGGTGTTGGGGACCTTGCCGCATGTCACATCGATCACATCCTATGTGGTTATGGATTCACCCAAGAATTTGCGGGCGTGACGCCTTGAATTGTGAAGGCACACTCTCTTGCAGGGCGAAAACTCACAGCCTAAAGTCATGGAAATGACGTTGCCTTGGGATACGCCCAGCCAGAACGGCACGCAAACAGGGAGATTACGATGAAACGCGTTCGAACAGTGGCGGCCGCAGTTGCCTTGTCAGTGGTTGCCGGGGCCGCCTTGTCTGCCCCGCTGAAACTGCAACCTGCCAACCCGCAGCCTTCTCCGAAAGCGGGGCTGAATGTGAAGTACATTGGCACAGGCAATCAACACAAGAAGATCCGCGATCTGAGTCAGGCAAAAAGCATGCTGTCCAAAGCGCAGCCTGGGCAACCGCTGCAGGGACTGGATTACAGGGACACCAGTCAGGGTGACAATGTCATGACATTCGACGGCGCTTACAATGTTGCTGCCGAGATTACGGGATATATGCGGTTCGACTCGCCTGGGGTTTACGAGTTGGAAACCTGGTCGAATGACGGGATAGAAGCATTCGTCGGAGGCCAAAATATCGGCTATGTCTCGGGTATTCAGGGTTGTGAGGCCAACCAGCGGACCGAAGTCGAAGTGCCCAAGGCAGGGTGGTACCCGCTCAAGATCATCTATTTCCAAAAGCTTGGAACATCCTGCCTGATGATGAAGTCGGGTAAAAAGGGCGAAAGGTTCACCTGGACGCCGAATGCTGTTTTTGGGCGGTGATACCAGAACAAAGTTGGAAAAAGGCGCCGGGTCGGGCGCCTTTTTTATTGTGCATCAGCCGTTGGCCGCGATCAACTCGGCCTGTGCCACGATCACCTCGGCCTGCTTGATCGAAGCGATGTCGACCAGACGTCCTTTGTAAACCGTCGCACCTTCGCCATTGGCTTTGGCTTGCTCCATCGCGGTGAGGATTTCGCGGGCCTCTGACACGGCTTCTTCCGAGGGGGTGAACACCTGATTGGCCAGCGCGATCTGCTTGGGATGGATGGCCCATTTGCCCACCATGCCCAGCGTGGCCGAGCGTTTGGCCTGCGCAATGTACCCCTCGTCATCGCTGAAATCACCGAAGGGCCCGTCGACTGGCAGCACGCCATGGGTGCGGCATGCGGCAACGATGGCGGCCTGTGCCCAGTGCCATGGATCGGACCAGTGTTTCGCACCCTCGTGCAGCATGTAATAGTTTTCCTGCGTGCCGCCGATGCCGGTGGTTTGCATCCCCATCGAAGCGGCAAAATCAGCCGCGCCAAGGCTCATAGCCTGCAAACGAGGCGAGGAGGCTGCGATTTCTTCGACATGGGCGATGCCGGCGGAAGATTCGATGATAACCTCAAAGCTGATTGGTTTGGGGCGACCTTTGGCGCGTTCGATGGCGGTAACCAGTGCGTCCACCGCATAGACATCTGCCGCGCAGCCGACTTTGGGGATCATGATCTGATCCAGACGGTCGCCCGCCTGTTCCAGTACATCTACAACGTCGCGATACCAGTACGGGGTATCCAATCCGTTGATGCGAACGGACATGTATTTTTTACCCCAGTCCACGGTGTTCAGTGCTTCGATGACATTGGCGCGGGCCGTATCCTTGTCCGAAGGCGCAACCGAGTCTTCAAGATCGAGGTTGATCACATCCGCAGCGGATGCTGCCATCTTCGGGAACAGTTTGGTGTTCGACCCCGGGCCAAACAGCTGACAGCGATTGGGACGCGCCGGTGCGGCAGGTTGGATGCGAAAGCTCATCTGGACCTCGTCTGAGTAATGAAATTACGATTTTCCTGCTCAATGAGGTATTAAATTGCGCGGTGCGGCGCAAGAGCGATTGTGCACCTGCGGCAATGCGGTTGCAGAAAGCAGCTTCAAAACTGCCCGAGTGGGGTGATTAAAGTTTAATCACTTTAAAAACTTCGAAGATTTTTGCGCACATCGAGAACACTGCGCAAGAAACTCGCGCATAGGCCGTGGTTGACGGGCCAAAACGCGAAGCGCTCGTTTTACCGCTTCTCTAGCCTGCCCCGGAATCAAAGGAGTGACCGCAATGATCGAGACACCGTACCTGCTGTTCCTGGGCGATGCGCCCGACCAATTGGCGGCCAAAGTGGCTGTTGGGATCAAGGACTGGCGTCCGGAAAACGCCGTGGGCCAGTATCGAATGGACGGCTGCAAGGCCGATCTGGGCTTGGCTGACATGACCCTGACCGAAGCGAAGGAAGCCGGTGCCAAGACACTGGTGATCGGTGTGGCAAACCGCGGCGGTGTGATCAGCCAGGACTGGAAAAAGGTTCTGGTCATGGCGCTTGAGGAAGGGTTCGACCTGGCCTCGGGGTTGCATAACCTGCTGCGGGATGAGCCGGACCTGGTAGCGGTTGCCGAAGCAACAGGACGGAAACTGCACGACGTGCGGGTGCCTGAAATCAATTATCCGATTGCAAACGGGATCAAGCGCAAGGGCAAGCGGTGTCTGGCCGTCGGAACAGACTGTTCGGTTGGCAAGATGTACACCGCGCTGGCGATGGACGCCGAGATGCGTGAGCGCGGGATGAAATCGACCTTCCGCGCGACCGGCCAAACCGGCATCCTGATCACCGGTGACGGTGTGCCGCTGGATGCAGTCATTGCTGACTTCATGGCGGGTTCGGTCGAATGGCTGACACCGGACAATGACGATGATCACTGGGACCTGATCGAAGGGCAGGGGTCATTGTTCCACGTATCCTATTCCGGCGTGACCATGGCACTGATCCATGGCGGCCAGCCGGACGCCCTGATCCTGAGCCATGAACCGACCCGTGCGCATATGCGCGGCTTGCCAACCTATCAACTGCCAACATTGGAAGCCCTGCGCGACACCGCGCTGGCGCTGGCCAAGGTGGCAAACCCGGATTGTCAGGTTGTTGGCGTTTCGGTCAACACCCAGCACATGTCCGAGGCAGACGCGACCGCCTATCTGGCCAAGATCGAAGAGGATATGGGCTTGCCTGCGACCGACCCGTTCCGTTTTGGTTCGGGCAAGCTGGTGGACGCGCTGGCCGCAATATGATCTGAACAACGCGCCGGTGGCGGACTGTTCCGCCTCCGGCGTGAGTATTTGGGAAAAGATGAAGGAGCGGGTGCGTGCAGATTGAGGTTTCTCGCGATGTGTTCCGGCTGGCGCAGGTCTTCACCATCTCGCGCGGGTCGCGGACCGAAGCAAAGGTGCTGACGGTTCGGGTTTCGGACGGAAGCCATCACGGCTGGGGCGAATGCGTTCCTTACGCGCGTTATGACGAAACGCTCGAGTCTGTTGAGGCTGAGATTGCCGGTCTTCCCGCAGATGTCACCCGCCAGTCGCTGACGGATCTGCTGCCCGCAGGCGCCGCGCGGAACGCCGTGGATTGTGCCTTGTGGGACCTGGAGTGCAAACGTGTTGGCAAGCGCGCCTGGGACCTGGCAGGTCTGCCAAAGCCCGGCCCCGAGATCACCGCCTATACATTGTCGCTGGACACGCCCGAGGCAATGCAGGCGCAGGCCGCCGGGAACGCGCACCGCCCGCTTCTGAAGATCAAGCTGGGCACGCCCGATGATATGCCCCGGCTTGAGGCGGTGCGCGCCGGTGCTCCGAATTCCAAGATCATTGTGGATGCAAACGAAGGCTGGTCTGCCGAGGTTTACGCCGACCTCGCCCCGCATCTGGTGCGGCTGGGCGTGGCATTGGTGGAACAGCCTTTGCCCGCAGGAGATGACGATGCATTGATCGGGATGAAGCGCCCGGTGCCAGTCTGCGCTGACGAATCCTGCCATGACCGTTCCAGCCTGCCCAAGTTGAAGGGTAAATATGATGTCATCAACATCAAGCTCGACAAGACCGGGGGCCTGACCGAGGCGCTGGAGTTGCGCAAGGCAGCGATTGCCGAAGGCTATGACATAATGGTGGGATGCATGGTCGGCAGCTCGCTTGCCATGGCACCTGCGACATTGCTGGCACAGGGTGCGATGGTAACGGACCTTGACGGCCCGCTTCTGTTGGCCGAAGACCGCGACACCCCGCTGGATTTTGACGACGCCGGAGTGCACCCGCCTGCGGCCGCACTTTGGGGTTGAGGAGACGAATATGACCCGTACCGTTTACGTAAATGGCGAATACCTGCCGGAGACCGAGGCCAAGGTTTCCATATTTGACCGTGGCTTCCTGTTTGCGGACGCGGTTTACGAAGTCACCAGTGTGCTGGACGGCAAGCTGATCGACTTCGAAGGTCACTCAGTCCGTCTGAAGCGCTCGCTGGACGAGCTGGAGATGGCCGAGCCCTGCACCAAGGACGAACTGCTGGAGATCCACCGCAAGCTGATTGAGCTGAACGGCATCGAGGAAGGTCTGGTCTATTTGCAGGTCTCGCGCGGCAGCGATGGCGACCGGGATTTCGTGTTTCCGTCGGCAGATACCAAGCCCAGCCTCGTTTTGTTCACGCAGAACAAGCCCGGGCTGGCTGACAGCCCGGCGGCCAGGAAAGGCGCCAAGATCATCTCGATCGAAGACATCCGCTGGGGCCGGCGCGACATCAAAACGGTGCAATTGCTCTACCCGTCGATGGGCAAGATGATGGCCAAGAAGGCAGGTTGCGACGACGCATGGCTGGTCGAGGACGGCTTTGTGACCGAGGGCACCAGCAACAACGCCTATTTCGTCAAAAACGGCAAGATTGTCACTCGCCCGCTATCCAACGACATTCTGCACGGCATCACCCGAAAGGCCGTGTTGCGCATGGCGGCTGAGGCGCAGATGGAAATCGAAGAACGTCTGTTCACCATCGACGAAGCCAAAGAGGCTGATGAAGCATTCACCACCTCGGCCAGCGCCTTTGTGATGCCTGTGGTTGAAATCGACGGAGTTGCGCTGGGTGACGGTACGCCGGGACCGATTGCAAAACGCCTGCGCGAGATTTATCTGGACGAAAGCCGCAAGGCGGCGATCTAAAGAAAAAGGCCCGCCAATCTGGCGGGCCTTTTTCGTATTGGGCCTAGCCCTTTTTTGTTACATTCTCTTCAAACGCGACCTTGAAGGCGGCCTGTTTTTCAGTGCTGGCCTCGGTTTGATAATTGGCTTTCCATTCATCCATGGTCATGCCGTAGAAAAGTTCACGGGCCTCGCCCTTGCCCATCTCGATCCCCTTTTCATTGGCCGCTTCCTGATACCAGCGCGACAGGCAGTTGCGGCAGAACCCGGCCAGATTCATCATGTCGATGTTCTGCACGTCGGTGCGGTCTTCCATCAGGTGCTTTTGCAGCCGACGAAATGCGGCAGCCTGAAGTTCAATTTCGGTTTGCTTGTCCATCTTGTGGCTCCGGAAGGCAGTGTGTGTTTCTTCTGACGTAACAATCCTGCCGTGTCGTTACAACAACGGTGCTTGTGGTCAGTGCTACCTACATCAGTTTCAAGGCCAGCCAGGGCACGATGCAAAAGATCAGTGTCAGGATCTTGTAGTTGGCAAGGTATCTGAAATAGGCGCGTTTCACGTCGGCGCGATCCATCTGAAACATTCTGCCGTGAATGCCAGCGATCCAGTCCTGCAAAAGCAGAATCATGACGGTGGTGAACAGCAATACCGCGATATTAAGCGCGGCCATCCAACCAAAAAACGTTGTCAGAAACTCATGTGTCATGACGATCCCCTTTCCCGCATTATATGGGGATCAGGGGCATTGCTCACAATGGCGTGAGGGGCGGAATGCCCCAGCAAACCTTGCGGTCAAAGGTCGCTGGCGTCCAGCGCATCTTGCAGGATTACCGCCAGCCGCTCGGCCCAATGCCGTTGACCGGCATGGTCGGCGATCAGATCATTGCGCAGCTCAATCAATGCATTGGGGCGGCTAAAAGCGGTGCAGTGCTTGTCAATCGCGTCACCTGGCAAAACGCCGGTATAGGGTTCATTGACACCAACGCACAGGTCATTTTCCTGTTGCAGCCGGTTGATCAAAGGGCGCGAAAACCGCTCGTCCGGGGTGTGCAGTACACCAATGTGCCACGGACGCGGATCACGTCCGCGCAACTGGCGCGTGAAGGAATGCATCGACACAATTACCGCATGTGGCAGTGCCGCCATCTCAGCCAACGCTGTGTGGTAGGGGCGATAACACATGTCTAGGCGGCGTTCGCGCTCGGCGGCATCGGCATGGCGGTTGCCGGGAATGATCGACCCGTCATACAACTTCATCAGCAATGTGGGGTCATCTTCCCCTCGGTTCGGGTCGATTACGAGGCGCGAGAAATTGGCGGCAATCACCGGCGCGTTCAGAATCTCGCCCAGATGTTTTGATACCTCATACGCTCCGACATCATAGGCGATATGGCGCTCCATATCCTCGCGTGGCAGGCCAAGGTCTCCGTCATTGACCTCGGGGGGGACGGTGTTGGTTGCGTGGTCGCATGTGATCAGCCATCGGGACGGGCGATCCGCGCCGTGAACGAAAAACGGGGTGTAAGTCATAAGCCTGTCATCTAGTTTGTCGCAGGTGTAGGGCAGTTGCTTTAAAAAGGGAATTGCGCAATAAGCGCCACAGCAGTGTTTGCGGTAACATATTGCAAAAGCTGATCTGCGTGATCTGAACCGGCATGAGGAGGTCAAGACCAATGCGACGCCTGAGGAATGTAAAAATCGTGGCGACGCTGGGACCGGCGTCCAGTGACTATGACACCATTCGTGCCCTGCACGAGGCCGGGGCGGATGTGTTCCGTCTGAACATGAGCCACGGCAGCCATGATGAGATACGTGAACGCCACAGGATCATTCGGCGGGTTGAAAAGGATCTGGACAGCCCAATTGCCATTCTGGCCGATCTTCAGGGCCCCAAGCTGCGGGTTGGTGTTTTTGCAAATGATACGGAGGAGCTGGAAGAGGGCGCGGCGTTCCGTCTGGACCTTGATTCAGCCCCCGGTGACATCACCCGCGTGTGCCTGCCGCATCCCGAGATTTTTGCAGCCCTTGAACCGGGCGCGCGCCTTCTGGTCAATGACGGCAAGATCCGTCTGATCGTTCAGGATTGCGGCCAAGACTTTGCCAATTGCACGGTCGAAGTGGGCGGTACGATTTCGAATCGCAAGGGCGTGAACGTCCCGGATGTGGTGCTGCCGCTGGCGGCCTTGTCGGCGAAGGACCGTGATGATCTGGAGTTTGTGTGCCAACTGGGTGTTGATTGGCTGGCGTTGAGCTTTGTTCAGCGTGCGAAAGATGTGTTTGAGGCCCGCGCGCTGGCTGATGGACGCGCCGCGATCCTGTCGAAGATCGAAAAGCCCGCCGCGGTCGAGGCGTTCGACGACATCCTCGATGCCTCGGACGGGATCATGGTGGCGCGGGGCGATCTGGGCGTGGAACTGCCGGTATCCGCGGTGCCGCCCATTCAAAAAAGGCTGGTCCGCAAGTGCCGTAGTGCCGCCAAGCCGGTCATTGTCGCCACCCAGATGCTGGAAAGCATGATCGAAAGCCCGATGCCCACGCGTGCCGAAGTGTCGGATGTGGCCACCGCGATCTATGAGGGCACGGACGCCATTATGCTCAGCGCGGAATCGGCGGCAGGTGCTTATCCGGTTGAGGCCGTGCAGACCATGAATGAGGTCGCCATCGAGGTCGAGGCCGACCCGACCTATTCCCAGATCATCGCCGCGTCCCGCACGGCAAAAGGAAGCACTGTGGCCGATGCCATCGTCGCGGCTGCCCGCGAGATTGCTGAAAAGACCGATATCAAAGCCATCTGCTGCTTTACGCAAAGCGGAACGACCGCCTCATTGACAGCCCGCGAACGTCCCGGTGTTCCGATCATCGCGATGACATCGTTGATGGGGACCGCGCGCAGGCTTTGCCTGAGCTGGGGGTGCAACTGCGTCATGACGCCCGAACTTCAGCGGTTCAAAAGCGCCGTGGTCAACGCGGCCCGCGCGGCGCGGGCAGGGGGGTTTGCAACCGAAACCGACCAGATCGTGGTTACGGCCGGTGTCCCCTTCAACGTACCGGGCACGACTAACATTCTGCGCGTGGCCCCGTGTGATGAACGGCTGATCTACAGCACGGATCCGGAATAACCGAAGGCCGACACTCGGGCCCGAGTGTCGTGTCAGCCAACCGGCTCTTTTACAATCTCCATAACTGTAAAAGAGCTGGTCTGATGTATCCCCGGCAGCTTGTTGATCTTCTCGCCCAGAACCAGCCGGAAATGTGCAATGTCGCGCGTTCGAACAGTCAACAGATAATCAAACGATCCCGCCACCATCAGGCAGCTTTCGATTTCCGACACATTCCGAACAGCCTCATTGAATTTCACAAGGGATTGTTCCGCAGTTGCGACCAGGGATACCTGCACCACGGTCAGCAGCGCCAGCCCCATCCTTTCCTTGTCGACGACGGCTCTGTACCCTTTGATATAACCATTCTTCTCAAGTCGTTTTACACGCTCGGAACAGGGCGTATTGGTAAGGTTTACGCGCGCCGCCAACTCAACTATCGAGAGCCGGCCATTGGCCTCCAGCTCGTACAGGATGCGTTGATCGATATTGTCTAAATCTCTGCTAATCAGTAAAATTCCCTGTATTTTTGGCGCAATTCGATAAATTACACTGAAAATGGCCCAAAAAAATCTCCAATTCCTAGTGAAATTTCCTAATACTTACCAAAGGGCGGTCTTGTTGAAAAGTTCCAAGTTCCGGCCGCCCTGCCGGGGGCGTGGGCCCCGGCCTTAACAACAAAAACGGAGGAACGAAATGACAACAAAGATTGTCATAGGACTCGACGGGACTGAAACCGGCGAGCGTGCGATTGCCTTTGCCAAGGATTTGGCAAAGCTGATCGGAACGTGCGATTTGCTGGTCGCTTATGTGATCGAATGGTCACCTTACACATTCCAGACACCTGAAGAAAACGCCCAGCGCCACAAGCGCCGCGAAGAAGAGGTTGATCTGGCGTTGTCGCGTGTCGTGACACCAGCCGTAGAGGCCCTCAGGGCAGCGGGTTTCGAGGCGCAGGGCATTGTGCGCCATGGCGATGTGGCGGAAACGCTGAACGCCATCACTGTCGAAAACGGAGGCTCGCAAATCGTCGTGGGCCGGGCATCTGCGGACGGGATCAAGAAACGCCTGTTCGGCAGTTCGACGCAATATCTGGTGATGCATGCCGACGTTCCGGTTACGGTCGTGAACTGAGGGGAGGGCTAAAATGAGAACGCTAAAAACACTTGGCGCCGTAACGGCCGCCACCATTGCCGCCAGCCCTGCCCTTGCGCAAGAGGCGCCGGGACTGGACGAAAAAATCAATCAGGCCTTTGCAAACCTGACCGGGCCGTTTGTCAGCTTCATATTTGCACCGCTGCCCGGAACCAGCTTTCCGTGGATCGTTATGTGGCTGGTCATCGCTGCATCGGTTTTCACGCTGTATTTCGCGCTTGTGCAGTTGCGGTTTTTTGGTCACGCGATCAGCCTTGTCAAAGGTGACTATTCCGATCCCAACGACGCGGGCGAGGTCAGCCACTTTCAGGCATTGGCCACGGCGCTGTCCGGCACTGTGGGCCTGGGGAACATCGCGGGCGTGGCCGTTGCCATTGGCATCGGTGGGCCAGGCGCAACCTTCTGGATGATCCTTGCGGGTCTTCTGGGCATGGCATCGAAGTTCACCGAATGTACGCTGGGCGTGAAATACCGCAATGAATACGAAGACGGCACCGTTTCAGGTGGCCCGATGTATTACATGTCCAAGGGCTTCGACGAGCTGGGTCTGCCCGGTGGTAAGATCCTGGCGGTGCTGTTCTCGATCTTCTGTATTCTGGGCGCGTTGGGCGGCGGGAACATGTTCCAGGCTAACCAGGCGCATCAGCAGATCGCCGGTATCGTTGGCGACTATCCGGGCTGGATTACCGGTATTGTTTTTGCCGCGGTCGTGTTCATGGTCATTGTTGGCGGTCTGAAATCCATCGCTCGGGTGACTGAAAAGGTCGTGCCGTTCATGGGTGTGCTGTATGTCGCCACCGCACTGGTCATCATCGCGATGAATGCGGACATGATCGGCTGGGCCTTTGGTCAGATCTTTGCCGGTGCCTTCACGGGGCTGGGCGTAGCAGGGGGCATGGTCGGCGCGCTGATCCAGGGCTTCAAGCGCGCGGCATTCTCGAACGAGGCGGGCGTTGGCTCGGCGGCGATTGCGCACTCGGCGGTTCGGACCAAGGAACCGATCACCGAGGGTTTTGTATCGCTGCTTGAACCGTTCATCGATACCGTCGTGATCTGTACCATGACGGCACTGGTGATCATCATCACGCAACAGCTGATCATCGACCCTCAAACCGGCAACTACATGCTGAACGAGGCGGGTTCCGCCATCGCAACAGTGGATGGCAATTCCGGCGTCAGCCTGACCTCTGCCGCCTTTGCCAGCGCGTTCAGCTGGTTCCCGTACATCCTTGCGATCGCGGTGATCCTGTTTGCCTTCTCGACAATGATCAGCTGGTCCTACTATGGCCTGAAGGCCTGGACCTACCTGTTCGGAGAAGGTCACACAAAAGAGCTGATCTTCAAGATCATCTTCTGCGTCTTCGTGGTGATCGGTGCTGCAGCCAACCTCGGTCCGGTTATCGACTTCTCGGATGCGGCGATCTTTGCGATGGCGGTTGTGAACGTCTTTGCCCTCTACTTCCTGATGAAAGTGGTGCGGCAGGAACTGGCGTCCTACTCCGCAAGGCTGAAGAGCGGTGAAATCCGCAAATTTGAACACTAAGTCCAATCACCGGGGCGGCTTGTGTCGCCCCGGGGCCTGACCAGCCTGCAAAAAGCATAGATTCTGGTCCAAACCCCCTTGCCAGTATGACCGAACTTGCGTAAACGGCGCTTCTGATCGCGTGACCGGCCGAGATGGCATGCCGAGTCGCGTCTGAAACCGAACCCGGAAAAGGAGACGGAAATGCCTAAGATGAAGACCAAATCAAGCGCCAAGAAGCGCTTCAAGGTGACTGCGACCGGTAAGGTCCTTGCTGGCCAGGCCGGCAAACGGCACGGCATGATCAAGCGGACCAAGAAATTCATCCGCGATGCCCGTGGCAACACCACCCTGTCCGCCCCCGACGCAAAGATCGTCAAGGGCTACATGCCCTACGACCGCTAAGAGGAGATGTAAGAGATGTCCCGCGTTAAAGGTGGAACCGTAACTCACGCCCGTCACAAGAAGATCATCAAGGCCGCAAAAGGCTATTATGGTCGTCGCAAGAGCAACTTCAAAGTCGCAACTCAGGCCGTCGACAAGGCCAACCAGTACGCGACCCGTGACCGCAAGAACCGCAAGCGCAACTTCCGCGCGCTGTGGATCCAGCGGATCAACGCTGCTGTGCGCAGCCATGACGAGGCTCTGACATATTCCCGCTTCATCAACGGTCTCAACCTGGCCGGTATCGAAGTGGACCGCAAAGTTCTGGCCGACCTGGCCGTGCACGAACCGGAAGCGTTCGGCGCGATCGTCGCCAAAGCTCAGGCTGCTCTGGCTGCCTGAACCTCTGAAAAGAGACAGTGAAAGAAAGGCCGTCCCCTTGGGGCGGTCTTTTTCTTTGGCAGAAACCCGTGGATTTCCGCATCAACCAAGTATGGTATTCCATTCTGGATAATGCACGTAATTGCTGTAATTATATAATCAACTTCTCTTTTAGATTGAATGGAATTACCAGAATGCCTTTTTGCCTAAAATTAATACAAGCTCTTATTGTTCTGACTGCCACGTTAGTCGGTTACTCTGATGAAGCGCGGTCGCAGGACGCTATCACAGAGCCCGATACTCCGGACGTGTTGGTTGAAACCTTTGACGGAGAAGACCAGACGCTCATGCTGGGCGGGCAGATTGACTTTCAGTCGGTCAAGTCGCCGTGGGCGTTTTATGTGGCCGATGGCAAGCTTGTGATGGAAAATAGGCAGGATACCCGCAGTCTTCAGTTCAACGATGTGGCATGGGTAAATTTTCCAGGATCGGACTCGTTGGAGAGTACGCAAGACATGGTGATATCTGCCGTTGTGGGCGGAGAGTTTTCCGGAAAAAGCGGGGTTGGCATTCTGGTTGGCAGCGGGAAAGCGGGAAAATATGTGGTATTTGCCGTGGACGGCAAGGGGCGCTTCCACGTTCTGCAAAAAGACGGACGTCAGTTGCGCGTCGTGCATGCGGGCACTCATGACGCGATTTTGCTCGAGTCTCCGAACAAGTTGTCCTTTAAGGTGCGAGGCGCGCATGTTGTCTTCTATGTCAACGGAACAAAGGTCATTCAAACGCTGTTTTCAAAACGAACGTCCTCGGGCGCGGACGGTCGCGCGGGAATTGGCCTCGCAGCATTCGGAACCGGCAGGTTTGAATTTGACGAAGTCGAAATCAAGAGGGTGAACTGAGACTGGACTTCTGCGCTTGAATGAACCGGCGCAGAGCGCGCCGGTTCAGAGAATTGGAGATTCTAAGATCAGCGGTTAGTCGGCTTGGATCATCCAAAAACACGCCCCAGCGCGCCGTCAACCGCGTCGGTGATCTGGTCGATGTCATCGGCCGTAGCAATCAGCGCAGGCGAGAAGCACAGCGTGTTGTTGCGACCGGGGATCGAGCGGTTGGTCACGCCGATGATCACGCCCTGTGCCATACAGTCGGCAGTAACGGCCTGCGCCAGTTTCTCGTCCACCGGCTCTTTGGTGCCGCGATCCACAACCAGTTCGGCCCCCAGGAACAGGCCCTTGCCGCGCACATCGCCGATGACCTTGTGCTTGTCCATCAGCGCCAGAAGGTTGTTCGTCATGCGCGCGCCCATGTCCGTGCAGTTCTGCAACAGGTTTTCATCCTGAATGATGCGCATGTTCTCGATGGCCGCTGCCGGACCAGCGGTGCACCCACCAAAGGTCGAGATATCGCGGAAATAGTTCATTGGGTCCGCGGCATCGTCTTTGAACAAGTCAAAGACTTCCTCGGTGGTGACCATGCAGGCAATCGCGGCATAGCCCGATGCAACGCCCTTGGCCATGGTCACGAAATCGGGCTTGATACCGTATTGCTGGTACCCGAACCACGTGCCGGTGCGGCCCACGCCACAGACAACCTCGTCGATATGCAGCAGCACGTCGTATTTCTTGCAGATCTCCTGCACGCGCTGCCAGTAACCCTCGGGCGCTTCGATCACACCGCCGCCTGCTGTCACAGGCTCAAGGCACAGGGCACCTACTGTATCGGGGCCTTCGCGCAGAATGACGGCTTCAATCTGATCTGCGGCCCATTCGCCGAAATTCTCTTCGGGTGCGCCGTCCAGCTCGTGCTTGCGATATTCCATGCAATGCGGCACGCGCACGAAATCAGGTGCAAAGGGACCGTATTGCGCTGTGCGCTCGTCCTGACCGCCTGCCGACATGGTCGCCAGCGTCGAGCCGTGATAGTCCCGATCGCGGTACAGGATCTTGGTTTTTTTGCCGCCGTATTTTTTGTGCGCGATCTGGCGCACCATCTTGAACGCCTTCTCGTTCGCCTCGGAACCTGAGTTGGTGTAATAGACGCGGCTCATGCCCGGCATCTTGTCGATCAGTTGCTCGGCAAACAGCGCACCCGGGATGGAACCGGCCGAATTGGCGAAATAGCACAGCTTCATCAGCTGGTCGTAAACCGCCTTGCAGATCGATTCGCGTCCATAGCCGACGTTGACGGTCCAGACGCCGCCGGAAACCGCATCCAGATGCTCTTTGCCTTTCTGGTCCCAGACACGCATGCCCTTGCCCTCGACAATGATGCGTGGGTCATTGGTTTCAAAGGGTTTATGCTGAATCAGATGGTGCCAGATATGGGCGCGGTCGGCCTCGACCACGCGGGAAAGATCGTTTTCGTTGAACGTGCCGTCCATGACATGTCCTTTCAGTGAGGGTGCGGTGCACGGGATATGGAAATGCCACATCCCGGCATGTGTTTAAGATGCTTCAGATCACCGCGAAAGCCCGGATGTAGATAGGGCCAGATCGTATCATCCCGTATCGCCAGTAGGTTTTGCCGCCGTATTTCTACGGGTTTGTCAGAACGCGAACTTTGTGCTCAATTCGCCCAAACTGCGTTTCGGGAGGACAGCGGATGGCAGCGACACATATCTACGAGCGTCATTTGGACAAATGCCGGGCGAATTACACACCCCTGTCGCCCCTTACATTCCTGGAGCGGACGGCGCAGGTCTACCCGGATTACCCGTCCGTGGTTTATGGGGACCGCCGGTATTCCTGGACTGAAACCTATGCCCGTTGCCGGCGTCTGGCGAGTGCGTTGACAGCGCGTGGGATTGGACGGGGCGATACCGTTTCGATAATCGCGGCCAACATCCCGGAAATGTACGAGGCGCATTTTGGCGTGCCCATGACGGGCGCTGTTCTGAACGCAATCAACACGCGGCTGGATGCGCCGATTGTCGCATTCATCCTGAACCATGCCGAAGCCAAGGCGCTGCTGGTCGACCCCGAGTTTTCGGATGTGGTGAAAGATGCGCTGCAACAGGTCGATCATGACATTCTGGTCATCGATATCGAAGACCCCACCTTCGACGGCGGTGAAAAGCTGGGCCGCCTGACCTATGAAGACCTGCTGGCCGAAGGTGACCCCGCGTTTGACTGGTCACTGCCAGCGGACGAATGGGACGCGATCACACTGAATTATACCTCGGGCACCACGGGCAACCCCAAGGGCGTGGTTTACCACCATCGCGGCGCGACCCTGAATGCGCAGTCCGATTTGCTGGACTGGGATATGCCCAAGCATTCGGTCTATTTGTGGACTCTGCCGATGTTCCACTGCAACGGCTGGTGCTTCCCGTGGGCCATGGCAGCCAATGCAGGTGTTTCCGTTTGCTTGCGCGCGGTGCGGGCCGAACCGATCTATGCTGCTTTCCGGGACGAGAAAGTGACCCACTTCTGCGGTGCGCCGATCGTTCTGAATATGCTGGCCCACGCTCCGGATGAGTTGAAGGACTTTGACCACCAGATCAAGGTGATGACGGCAGGTGCCCCGCCGCCTGCGGCCGTGATCGAAGCGATGGAGGCGATGGGTGTCGAGGTCACGCATGTCTATGGCCTGACCGAAACCTATGGGCCTTCGGTTGTCTGCGCATGGAAAGACGAATGGAACAGCAAAGGGCCTGAAGACCGCGCGGCCCTCAAGGTGCGGCAAGGGGTGCGCTATACAGCGTTGTCCGGACTGATGGTGGCCGACCCGGAAACGCTGGAACCGGTTCCGGCTGATGGCGAAACCATGGGTGAGATATTCATGCAGGGCAACGTGGTGATGAAAGGATACCTCAAGAATCCCGACGCTACCGACAAGGCCTTTCACGGTGGCTGGTTCGCGTCCGGTGATCTGGGCGTCATGCACCCCGATGGCTATATCGCGCTCAAGGACCGTTCAAAGGACATCATCATCTCGGGCGGCGAGAATATCTCATCTGTCGAGGTCGAAGGTATCCTCTACAAGCATCCGGCGGTGATGGAGGCTGCAGTGGTGGCCCGTCCCGATGAGAAATGGGGCGAAACGCCCTGCGCCTTTGTCGAGTTGAAACCCGGCGCAGCCGCAACCGAGGCAGAGCTTATCGCCTTCTGTCGCGACCGGATGGCCCATTTCAAGGCACCCAAAACGGTTGTGTTCGGCACCCTGCCCAAGACATCAACCGGCAAGGTGCAGAAATTCGTTCTGCGGGATCAGGCACGGGCGCTGGGTTAAAGGTTGTCGAAGATCGACAGGTCCAACGCCAGCATCTCACCCATCCAGAGCGCGCGGTCGCGGTGATCCTCCAGATGTTCACCGGTTTCCGGGTGCGTGAAGACCGTCAGGCCCTGCCGGTTCAGCATCAGCCATGGGATGACTTGGTCGAATGCGCTTGCAGCAAAGCCCAGCTGGCAGCTCCAGCGCGAATGGGGGCCGACGTTTCGGGCGTGCATCCGGCCCATTTGAACAGGGAACAGGCGGGCCGCCTCTTCACAGACCTGTCGCGCGGTGTCCTGCGTGTCGGCGTCGAAATAGACATGGGCGTGATAGCCGGTGATCTCGGGCATAGGAACCTCGTCTGCTTTGTTGGCTCAAAGCTAAGGCCTAAAAGGAAAAAAACCTAGCTGCGCATGCACACAGGGTCTGTGCAATGTTAACCCTGCGCATGTGCGTCGGGATGTGCCGCGACAAAGGCCGGGTGATTGGCGCAGGCCTCTTCAACCCGCAGCAGGCGGGGCATATCCGACAGATCAACCTGCCACCGGCGCGCGTTATAGATCTGCGGGATCAGGCAGAGGTCGGCGAGACCGGGCTTTGACCCAACACAGTAGGGGGCCTGTTCGAAATCCCCCAGCATGGTTTCAAACGCCTGCAACCCGGGTTTGATGAAATGCAGCATCCAGTCGCCGGGCATGTCGGGGGCATTATGGCTTAGGGTCGTAGCATAGCGCGCAACCGACAGGTTGCAGACTGGGTGGATGTCGACCGCAATCGCATAAGCCAGTGCCTGAACACGCGCACGTTCCGCCGGATCATCAGGCAGAAGGTTCAACTGCCGGGTCCGGTCCAGATAGTCGAGGATGGCCAGCGATTGCGTCAACCGCAGCCCGTCAATATCCAGAACCGGCACAAAGCCCTGCGGGTTTCGAGCGATATGTTCATCGCTCTTTTGTGCGCCGCCGACCAGATCGACAACAACCGGGCGATACGCGATCCCGGCCAGATTCAGGGCGATCCGCACCCGGTAACTGGCCGAGGACCGCCAATAGTCATAAAGGACGACGTCGCTCACGTCCGGGCCTGTCAATTGTCAGTCAAAGCGGCAGCGCGAAGGGCGTCCGTCAGCACTGCACTGTCACCGATGTGGTTGGCCAGCACCAGCACCAGCCGCGCATTCAGCGCGTCGCTGTCGGCTTTTTCCAGGCCCTCATGTGCGGCCAGAAGTTCGGCATAGAAGTCATCGGCGTCTTTGATGTTCGGGGTTAGGATCAGGTCTGACATAGGGCTTACTCCTTACCGCAGGCTCTGCGGATCGCGTGCCGGAAGGTGTTTTCTTCGTAACTGTCACGCCGGGCGGCCACATGCTGGTCCGGGCGGATCAGATAGACTGCGCTGGTCGCGTCGCCCAGATAGCGGCGTTTGAGGGCCAGCGTCATGTCATCCTTGACCGACAGCGCCAGTCGCGTGACCTCGATCCCGTCTTCTTCCAGGGCATCAGGGGCGTCTGCATCGATGGTCAGAAGCGTGAACTTGCCTGCAAGCTTGGGCAGCAG
The DNA here is from genome assembly GCF_056542305.1 of Ruegeria sp. AD9. Taxonomy (NCBI): domain Bacteria; kingdom Pseudomonadati; phylum Pseudomonadota; class Alphaproteobacteria; order Rhodobacterales; family Roseobacteraceae; genus Ruegeria; species Ruegeria sp. AD9. The sequence continues at coordinate 87,815 of NZ_JBQFZP010000013.1, read as the reverse complement.
AAACTCGTCACCAAGCGGAGCGTCGGGACAGGCCGAACCCGGTCGCGTTCCGGCGGGGCCGTTCAGCGCGTCCGCAGAATTCAGCGAAGTTCCATCATAGGTGCAGGGCTGGCTCAGGCGGCCAGAATTCACCAGCGGGCGGGCGAAGTCATAATGCTCGCTCAGGTCCAGTACCGCATCGCGCAGGATCCGCGACATCTCGGATTTCGGGGTGATGAAATCGGTCGACCGGCTGGAATTCAGGATGTTCTCATCGGCCCCGTACACGCGTTCGGCGTTGTAGCTGTCCAGCAGAGTTTCAGGTGCTTTCCCATCCAGAACCAGCTTCAGTTTCCAACACAGGTTGTCGGTGTCCTGAAGGCCGGAATTGGCCCCGCGCGCGCCAAAGGGGCTGACCTGATGCGCGCTGTCGCCCGCAAACAGGACACGGCCCTTGCGGAAGCTTTCCATGCGACGGCACTGGAACGTATAGATCGAGACCCATTCCAGCTCAAACTCGACATCATCCCCAAGCATTGCCTTAAGGCGGGGGATCACGTTCTCGGGGCGCTTTTCGCGTTCCTTGTCGATATCCCAACCCAGCTGCAAGTCGATGCGCCATACATTGTCGGGCTGTTTATGCAACAATGCGGATTGCCCGCGATTGAACGGCGGATCGAACCAGAACCAGCGTTCAGACGGAAAATCCGCATCCATGATCACGTCTGCAATCAGGAAGTTGTCTTCGAAAATCCGTCCTTCGAAATCAATGCCCAACATCCGCCGGGCGGGGGAGGTCGCGCCATCACAGGCAATCAGCCAATCGGCTTCGATTGTGTAAGGTCCTTCGGGCGTCCCGACCTCCAGCCGCACGTGATCGTCATGCGTGCCAATCGCCTCGACCTTGTTGCGCCCGCGTATCTCAATCGGTGCGCCTTCTGCCTGCAACTCGCGGACCCGTTCAACGAAATAGTTCTCAAAATGGTATTGCTGAAGGTTGATGAAGGCAGGGTTGGCATAACCTTGTTCCGGTTGCAGGTTGAAGTCATAGACCTGTCGGTCATCGAAGAACACCTTGCCCCGATCCCACAGGACGCCCTTGTCGACCAGTCGGCGTCCGCATCCCAGCCGGTCGGCAATTTCCAGCGTGCGTTGCGAGAAACAGATGGCGCGGCTGCCGAAACTGACCTTGTCATTCTCGTCCAGAACCACGACGTCGACCCCTTGCTGCGCCAGATCAATCGCGGCGGCCAGACCAACCGGACCCGCGCCGATCACGATAACCTTGTGCCGAACCGGCGTCGGGCTGTCCTGATCGGGGCTGCGTTCATAGCCGTAAAGCGGAGTTTCAAAGATCTTGTTCATGGGCTTCCCCCCAAGCAGATGCGCCAAAGTGCTGCATGTCCTGTGCCCCGGCAGCACGTGCCGAAACCTTTGGCATATGGTTTCACTGAATCCCGCCGCCTAAAACGATCTGGATCAAACTGGGCCGTTTTTCCTTACCCCTGCAGGGCCTCCCACATCTCAAGATCGCGTTGGGCGGTCCAGATGCGTGGCGTGTCGATACCGCGGGCTTCGTCATAGGCGCGGGCGACGTTGAACGGCAGGCAGTGTTCGTAGATCGCGTAACTGGCGAATTTAGGGTCACATTCGGCGCGGACTGCGTCCCATGCCTCTTTCAGGCTGCCACCGCGCGCCGCAACCTTGGCTGCGGGGCGGTAGGTGCTTTCGACGAAATCGCGGGTGTTTTCGATGGCGGCATTGACCATGTCCTTGCCAACCAGCGCGTCGCCGCGTCCCGGTGCGATGGCGTCGACATCGAACCACTTGATCTCGTCCAGCGTGTCGCCCCAGTCGCTGAAATGCCCGTCGCCGCAATAGCAGGCCGAGTGATATTCGACGATGTCGCCGGTGAACATCACGTTCTGGTCAGGCACATGGATGACGATATCACCGGCGGTATGGGCGCGCCCCAGATGCATCAGGTCGATCCGGCGGTTGCCCAGATAAACGGTCATCGTGTCGCTGAATGTGGTTGTGGGCCAGGTCAGGCCGGGGATGCTTTCATGCCCTTCGAACAGGCGCGGGAAGCGCTGGAATTCGCTGTCCCAGTCTTCCTGACCGCGTTCAACCACCATGGCGCGGGCCATGTCGGACATCAGGATCTGTTGTGCTCCAAAAGCGCTGGCACCTAAAACCCGTACAGCGTGATAATGGGTCAGGGCCACGTGGGTGATCGGCTTGTCGGTCACAGACCGCACGCATTCGATCACCTTGTTGGCCAGGCGCGGGGTCGCCTGCGCCTCGACGATCATCACGCTGTCATCGCCGATGATCACGCCCGAGTTCGGGTCGCCCTCGGCGGTGAAAGCATAGAGCCCCTCGCCCACTTCGGTGAACGAGATTTTCTTTTCCGACATGTCCCCCTGGGACGCGAATGCTTTGGCCATCTTGGTTTTGTCCTTTTGCGGTTGCGCGGAAGGCAGGGGTTGGATGCCTCCGGCGGGAGTATTTGGGAAAAGATGAAGCTCAGTGCGTCATCGCTCGAATGGGGAATTGAGTGCAGGCAGAATGGTGCCGGTACAGTCGCCGAACCCGATCGTATAGCCGTCGCCCCTGGCCGCGCCGGTCAGGGTCATCGTGTCGCCGTCTTCGATGAAGCTGCGGGTTTCACCTGTGTTCAGCGTCAGCGGCTCTTTCCCACCCCAGCTGAGTTCCAGCAACGATCCGCGTTCGGGCTTGGTTGGTCCGGATATGGTGCCTGACCCCAGCAGGTCGCCGGTGTTCATCGGGCATCCCGATGTGGTGTGGTGGGCCAATTGTTGCGCGGCGGAATAATACATCTGGTTGTAGTTGGTCCGCGCGATGGTCGTGGCGTCTTTGCCTTCGGGTGCCATGGTGACGGCCAGATCGATGTCATAAAGCATCGGGCCGCAATCCTTGAGGTGGTCCAGCAGCGCGAACTCGCGGGCTGGCGTATCACAGCGGAACGGCTCGAGGGCTGCCTTGGTCACGATCCAAGGGCTGATCGAGGTTGCGGTTGCCTTGGCCTGAAACGGACCCAGCGGCTGGTATTCCCAGGCCTGTATATCACGTGCCGACCAGTCGTTCAGCAGAACGTAGCCGAAGATGTGGTCGTCAGCTTCCTGAACCGTGATCGGGCCATCCGAGGGCGTGCCGACAATCGCGCCCATCTCCAACTCGATATCAAAGCGGCGGCTGGGCAGGAAGGCGGGCAGGTCCTGATCGGGGGATTTCAGCTGTCCCCAAGGGCGGCGGATATCCGTGCCGGACACCACGACCGAGGACGCCCGTCCGTTATAACCAATCGGAATGTGCAACCAGTTCGGCGGCAGCGCGTTTTCCGGGCCACGAAACATGGTGCCCACGTTGAAGGCATGGTTCCGCCCGGCATAGAAATCGGTGTATTCGCTGACCGCGAAGGGCAAGTGCATCTCGGCTTCGGCCTGTGGTACAAGCAGCGGTTCGACCTTGCTTTGTTCGTCCGAGCCGTCCGCCAGAAGGCTGATCAGCCGCTCACGCAGGGCGGTCCAGACAGCGGGGCCTTCCTCCATCAGGGGGTTCCAGAACGGCAGATCGAACTGCGGTTCATCGGTCAGGGTGATCAGGCCTTCGGCTTCGGCGGCGGTAACGTCCAGGATCATGTCGCCAATGGCCACACCGCAGCGTGGATCATCGCCTTCAGTCGAGAAGACACCGTAAGGCAGGTTGTTCAGTGGAAACGGATGCGCCGCGTCGTTGGCCGAGGCCACCCAGGATTTCATCAAAGGCATATTTTGCCCCTATTTTGTTGTACTTGGTACGTGGTTCGAAACGATCATAACCCCTGAAAGACAGGCGCCAAAGCCCAGAACGGGCGCGGTTGCGGCAGGTCGGCTGCCAAGGCCCCGTCTTTGTTTTCCGGTTGCAGCGACAGTACGCCTGCAACCGGAATGGGTATGTTCATCGCCATCAGGACGGGTGCTGTCCGGGTAACCCAGTCTGAGGGTCACTTCTTGCCCGGTGTGCCGTCGAACTTCTTCTCTAGCGATGTCCAGCAATCGATATAGTCGTCCTGCAACGGTGCCTCATTGGCGGCAAACGGCGTCAAGTGCTGGGGGAACCGGGTTTCGAACATGAACGACATCGTCTGGTCCAGCTTTTCCGGCCCCAGATTGGAATAGGATGCCTTGTCAAAGGCTTCCCTGTCGGGGCCATGCGGGATCATCATGTTGTGCAGGCTGGTGCCACCGGGAACGAAGCCCTGCGGTTTCGCATCGTATTGGCCATAGATGTTGCCCATCAGTTCCGACATGATGTTCTTGTGATACCAGGGCGGGCGGAAGGTATCCTCCATCACCATCCAGCGTTCGCGGAACAGGACAAAGTCGATATTTGCGGTGCCGGGCTGGCCCGAGGGCGCCGTCAGAACGGTAAAGATCGACGGGTCGGGATGGTCAAACAGGATCGCGCCGACCGGGCAATAATTGCGCAGATCGTATTTGTAGGGCGCATAATTGCCGTGCCACGCCACCACATCCAGCGGGCTGTGTCCGATTTTCGTGGTGTGAAACTGGCCGCACCATTTGATCGTCACGGTCGACGGGGTTTCACGATCCTCATAGGCAGCGACCGGAGCTTTGAAATCGCGCGGGTTGGCCATGCAGTTGGCCCCGATCGGGCCGCGACCCGGCAGTTCAAACTTCTGGCCGTAATTCTCGCACACAAAGCCACGTGCCGGGCCTTCCAGAACTTCAACCCGGTACAGCAGTCCACGCGGGATGATCGCGATTTCCTTGGGCTCAAGGTCAATGATTCCCAGTTCAGTCGCAAAGCGCAGGCGTCCTTCCTGTGGCACCACCAGCAACTCGGAATCAGCCGAGAAGAAATAGTCGTCGACCATGGATTCGGTAACCAGATAAATGTGGCAGGCCATGCCAACCTGGGTGTTCACGTCCCCTGCCGTCGTCATGGTCCGCATCCCGGTCATCCAGTTCAGACCTTCGTCGGAATGCGGCACCGGGTCCCAGCGATACTGGCCCAGGCTGATCACGTCCGGGTCGATGCACGGGGCCGATTTCCAATAGGGCAAGTCGATTTTTTCGTAACGGTGCGAGTGCTTTACCGACGGGCGAATACGATAGCACCAGGTGCGTTCAGGCGGGTTGGCGGTAAAGGCCGTGCCGCTCAGCTGTTCACCGTAAAGTCCGTAGTTGCACCTTTGCGGGCTGTTCATCCCCTGCGGCAGTGCATCGGGCAGCGCCTCGGTTTCAAAGTCGTTGCCAAAGCCGGGCATGTAACCGGCATGGGTACCAACAGGCGTTGCTGCTTGCGTCAATGAATGCGGATCCGTCGGACGGTTCATTACGTATTCCTCCGTTTGCTGCTTGTCGGTTAATAGTTGATTTTGTAACTAACAAGCATGACACACGACGAATCTGAAAAAAATGATGACTTTTTCCTGCAGAATTTTCTGCCGTTTCTGCTGAACCAGGCAGCCGAGCGCGCCTCGTTGGAATTTCAGGCTGTCTACAAGGGACGGTACGGAATGCTCAGAACCGAATGGCGGGTGCTGTTCCATCTGGGGCTGTTTGGCGAAATGACCGCCAAGGAAATTGGTGAACGGGCCGGAATGCACAAAACCAAGATCAGCCGTGCAGTTGCCAAGCTCGCGGAGCGCCGGTACCTGAAACGCACACGGGACGAGGCTGATCGGCGGGCGGAATGGCTGACACTGACACCAGCCGGACAAGCCGTGTATCGCGACTTGTACGGGGTGGCCGCAAGCTATGACGCCAGGCTGTCGGGTCTGTTCAGCGAAAAAGATGCCGCCTTGCTGCGCCAGATGTTGCGACGGTTGGCAGGCGCGGATTGACCACTGGTAATTGGTGCCTGCCGTCCCCAGATGTGTGTCATGCTTGATACGGAATTTGAAATGACGTCATTTGAACCTGCCAAGGTATCCACACACACCCTGATCGACTGGTTGGTCCAAAAGGGGCTTGAGGGTGCCGGGCAGGAAGAGTTGCTGGAAGGGTTCTGCACCAGTCTGGTCGATATGGGCATTCCGCTGATGCGGTTTCATGCGGCGCAGTCGACCTTGCACCCGGTTTATGGCGGAACCGGATATAGCTGGTACAAAAGCACCGGCGGTGAATCCGAGAAGTTTGAAAACACGGATACGCCCAGCGAAATGTGGCAACAAAGCCCGCTTTATGCGCTGCTGAACGAGGATCTGGATGAAATCCGGGTCAAACTGGTCGACCATAATGAACCCAGCCGCTTTCCGTTGTTGAACGACCTGAGAGAGGTTGGGGCGACCGATTATTATGCCACCGGCATCTCGTATGAGGGGTCGGGGAAGATGCGCCCCGACGGCACCAAAAAAGTCAGTGATGGCGTCCTGATGTCCTGGGCCAGCGATGCGCCGTCCGGGTTTGATGACAGCGATCTCAGGCACATTCACGCGGTATTGCCGCATCTTGGGCTGGCGCTCAAATCCGCCAAGAACCAGAACCTGACCGAAGACCTGATGCGGGTCTATCTGGGTCGTGATGCCGGGCGCCGCGTCCTGTCAGGTGAGATTCGTCGCGGATCATTGCAGCAGATCGATGCGGTGATCTGGAATTTCGATCTGGAAGGGTTCACCAACCTGTCAGAAGACCTGCCGGGTCACGAGATCATCGACATGCTCAATGATTACCTGGCCGTGGCCGTGGGCGTTGTGCACGACAAGGGTGGGAATATCCTGAAATTCATGGGCGATGGGCTGATGGCCATGTTCGATGTCGGCGAAATCGACGAGGACGCCCGTGCCGCGCTCAGCGCGGTGCCCTTGCTGCAAGCCCGTATGGATGAATTGAACGCCAGACGTCAGGCGCAGGGGCTGCCGGTTGCGAATTTCACGCTGGCCCTGCATTCCGGCGAAATCCTGTATGGCAATATCGGGTCCGAAACACGGCTGGATTTCACGGTGATCGGCCCCGCCGTCAATCAGGCCGCCCGCATCGCGGGAATGCACCGGTCGCTGGGTCAGAGAATCCTGATCTCGGACGACGTCGCGGTCGCGGCACGCCCCTGCGCGCAAGACCTCATCTCGCTCGGGCGCTACATGCTGCGCGGGGTGAACGAACCCAAAGAGCTGTTCACGGTATACAGTCCCGGCGGGCCATCAGATTCCAAGTGAAACCGAGGCTATTCCGTTCAGCGGTCCCGAAACTGAAAGTCGTGAAGGAACACCTTTGTTTAGCTGGGTACGAGCGGCGGGTTGGAGCGAATGTTCGAGAATGGTGAGGATTTGTACGAATAGCTGGTTTAGAGGCCATTGCCGACAATGCGGTTTTACGCAGGGTAATCAGGGAAACCTTCATATTGACCTGATCCGGCGTCCTGTATTTGCATTGAGCTCGAATTGGAGTGCGGCCTTTGAAAAACAACTACATACTAATCGACTTTGAAGATGTTCAACCCAAGAACCTCGAACTCCTTCGGGGACATGTTTGCACCTTGATTGTTTTCGTAGGAGCCAATCAAAAAAGCATACCCTATGACTTTGCACAAGCACTGCAAAGCTTGGGAGAAAATGCTGTTTATCAGAAGATAGCAGGGAATGGCTCGAACGCCTTGGACTTTCATATTGCGTTCTACTTAGGAGAACTCTCTGCTAAAGACGCCAATGCGTGTTTTCATGTTATTTCTCGTGACAAAGGCTTCGACCCATTGATTGCACATCTGCGACAAAGGAAGCTCCCCGCTTTCCGTCATGCAGACCTATCCGAGATCCCATTCGTCAAAATCTCGAATGCAAGCTCGCTGGATCAAAAAATTGATGCGATTGTTGACAGCTTGAAGTCTAGAGGAACTTCGCGTCCTAGGAAGATCAAAACCCTTAAGGGAACGATGAACGCCCTTTTTTTAAAGACCTTGGAGCAGGAAGAGCTGGAAAGGCTGGTTGATGAGTTGAAAAGACGTGGTCACGTAGTCTTTTCGGATCAATCAGTCAGTTATGGCCCCGACATTACCCAGCACTGACTGGCTTAGGGGCTGAGAATTTCGCGTTTTGAATTGCCCGTTTGCCGCGCAGACCAGCCTCCAATACAACTGATCAGAAATCGACTTCGACACCCGGCAGGTTCAGCTCTCGCATCATGTCGCGCAGTTCCTGCCGTGCTGCGATGTTCGAGATGTTCAGCTGTTTGACGCCAATATCCTTGAGATCCAGCAGGGTCAGGCCGCGCGGAAACAGTTCGCGAAAGATCACCCGTTCGGAAAAGCCCGACGCGACGCGGAAGCCGATACGCTGCGACAGCATTTCGATCGCGCGCTGCATCTTTTCCTTGTTGACCATGCGCTGGGTACCGACACGGTTGCGCACAACGACCCAGTCGATGGGCTTCAGCCCGGCCTGCGCCCGCAATTGCCGGGCGTTCCAGACCATCTCGGAATAGACGGACGGGCCAAGGATTTTCTCACCCTTTGAATCAATCCGCGCCAGCAGGTCAAAATCGATGAAACTGTCGTTCAAAGGGGTGATCAGCGTGTCGGCCAGCGAATGGGCCACCTGGCTCAGGCGTGTATGGGAGCCGGGGCAGTCGATCAGGATAAAGTCACTGTCGCTTTCCAGTTGCGACACGGCAGCAGACAGGCGGTGGTCATAAATGTTCTCGCCCGGCTTCAGCGTGCTGGCATCAATCTCGGGCAGGTCGTGATGGCGTGGGCCGGGCAGCGTCAGGCCCGAGCTTTTCAGAAAGTTGTTCCGGTTCTCGAAATACCGTCCAAGGCTGCGCTGCCGCAGGTCCAGATCCAGCGTGCTGACCTTGTGCCCCAGTCGGGCCAGTGCGGTTGCCACATGCATCGACACGGTCGATTTTCCAGCGCCGCCTTTTTCGTTACCGACCACAATGATATGTGCCATGCTTGTATTCCCAAGTCTTGCCGTGTTTGACTACACGTTGTTGGCACCCACTATATGTTGTGTCGCCTACGATGAAAAGAACCTCAAGCGGCGCTTTTGGGCATTATCGGACTCTATTTTGGAAAACACAGCGCAGTGCGCGGGTTACGGGAAGGCACCAGTCTGGTGATCTGCCTTGATCGGCTATCCGATCACGGTCTTGGCAGCGATATCGCCGTGTCGGCGCCTAGTCCCGAACATCTTGAACAACCGCTGCCTGCAACGATCCGCACTGGAATCAATCGCGCCGTTTGCCTGATTCACACATGTACAGATCGCGCTCCCAAAGGGTCCTTTCGCGGTGACGCCGCTTGGTCCGGATCGTGAAAACTATGCGGGGGGCGGAAAATTTGGTTAAATACCAAACAGATTTACACCGAATAACCTTGCAGGCTTTGCACGGGTCCTCTTCGGTTCATCTTCAAAGCAGGTGAAAGGGGCATAGGCATGCCGGACACTGCTGCGGACAGTTCAGGCGGTTCACGCGTTGTTCTTGCAATGACAGCCATTTGCATGATGGTCGTTGGCTTCAACACAACTGCTGTTGCGACCATCCTTCCATATCTGAAGGCCGAGTTCGATCTGACGCCCTCGGGTCTGCAATGGGTGATGGCGATCTATACGGTGGCCAGTGCGGCCCTTGTGACGATTGTAAGCCGGCTTGGGGATATCACGGGCAAGATGGGTGTCTTTTTCTTTGGCATGATCGTGTTTGCCTGTGGCTCGGCTTCGGTGCTGTTTTCACAGAACGCGGCGATGCTGCTGATCGGGCGTGGCGCGCAGGGGGCAGGGGCTGCGGCCCTGTTCGGCACCTCATTGTCCCTGCTGACCGCCGCAACGCCCGAGGAACAACGGGCCAGTGTGACCGGTGTGTGGGGCGCAATCGTGGGCCTTGCGATAGGCGTCGGGCCCATAGTCGGAGGAAGCTTTGCCAACTTTCTAAGCTGGCGCGGGGTATTCGCCACAGACCTTGTGCTGCTTGCCATTGCGTTTGTGATCGGCCTGCAGGTCAGCAGGAAAAACTATGTCCCGGATACGCGCCTTCAGGGTGCAAAATTCGATACCGCAGGGGCGATTGCCATTGTCTTGCTGCTGGGCCCATTGTCTTTCGCGCTCAGCAACGGTGAGGCACACGGATGGGACAATGCCCTGACCATCGTTCCTTTGGGTGTCGCCGCTTTGGCAGTTGTCGGTCTGGTCTACACCTCGCGGCGCAGCGACGATCCGCTGGTCGAGTTCCGGTACTTCCGGCACCCGCGCTATCTTATGGCGGCAACGGGGATGTTCTTTGCGGGATTTGCGTTGTTCTGTTTCTTTGTCTACTTTAACGTGTTCGTCCAGTCCCCGGATGCGTTCGGCTATTCACCGGTTGAGGCGGGCGTGGCAATCCTGCCCCTGAGCCTGAGCATGTTTGTCATTTCTGTCACCGCGCCGCGCCTGCTTGCGCCATACAGTTTCCAATGGCCGGTGAGTGCTGCAATGGGGTTGATGGCCTGCGGCTTCCTGCTTTTGACAACAACCTCGAATATCGACAGCTATGCTGAAATCTGGTGGAAACTGATCATTGTGGGGGTTGGCATCGGCATCTGTTTTTCGTTGCTGCCCCGTCTTGGGCTTCGCTTGCTGCCTGACGAACATGTCGGACAGGGGTCCGGGGTGATCAACGCATTCCTGTATTTCGGGGCCACGATGGGATCGGTTGTCGGCGGTCTGGCCGAAGCTCTGACCATCCGCTCGGGCCTGTCAGAAGTCATCACCGCGCTGCCCGCCGGATCGACGCAGCGCGACGACCTTGCGCGCGCCCTGACACATGGCACGGCAACACAGGTGGAACAGCTGATTGCCGGGCTTGACCCGTCAACTGGTTCAGCGCTGGCCGGGGCGCTGCGTGATCTGCGGGATAATGCCTTTGATGCGGCGATGCTCATGGCCGCGATCGCCGCCAGTATAGGGCTGGTGATCGCGCTGCTGCTGTTGCGCGGTCCGGTTCCGCCATTGCACGACGCGGCTGAACTTACAAAACCAAAGGATCAGAAACCGGGGAAAACAGGGGCCTGAAACGAAAGAAGGCCGCCCGTTGGCGACCTTCCTTTGAAAGACTTTGGCAAAGGTTTAGAAACCCAGACCTTCGTATTTCTTCTTGAACTTCGACACGCGGCCGCCAGCGTCCAACAGGCGCGACGAACCACCGGTCCATGCAGGGTGTACCGAAGGGTCGATCTCCAGTGCCAGCTGGTCGCCTTCGCTGCCCCAGGTGGATTTCATCTGAACGATGGTGCCATCGGTCATCTTGACGTCGATGACGTGATAATCGGGATGGATGTCTTTTTTCATCTTTCCGCTCCTTACGCTTCGGCGCCAGCTTTGGGCTTGTAGTTGGAAACCTCTGCGATACGCGCGGATTTACCGCGACGGGTGCGCAGATAGTACAGTTTGGCGCGACGAACGCGGCCGCGGCGGACAACGGTGATGCTGTCGATATTGGTCGAATACAGCGGGAATACACGCTCCACGCCTTCGCCAAACGAAATCTTGCGAACGGTGAACGAACCGGCAATGCCGCTGCCGTTGTTGCGCGCGATGCAGACGCCTTCGTAGTTCTGCACACGGGTGCGCGACCCTTCGGTCACTTTATAGCCGACACGGATAGTGTCACCGGCTTTGAAATCGGGGATGTCTTTCCCCAGGGCGGCAATCTGTTCCGCCTCAAGCTGTGCGATCAGGTCCATCGCATTTTCTCCTATCTGCTCGTGGTTGGTCCACGAAGTTGGGCACGGCCTGAGAGCTCTTGGTCTTCACCGGGTCCTGCGTACAGCCCGCCAGAGGTCAGATCGAATGTTCCTTTGGTCTGGCCTGACCCGGCGCATCCCTGCCGAAGAAAACGGGACGTCACGCCATGGTGCAAACCAAAACACCGGAGTCGCAGAACGCGGCACCGGATTGCGGTCGTTTAAGGGTATTGCAGGCAGGGATCAAGGGAAAAACGCCCTGTCTTGCCGAACGGGCCGGTAGGAATCCGCCAGCCTGAAACTAAGGCGTTGCCAAGCGGCCAAGATCAGGCATTCTGAGGCAAATAATATGAGCAGATATTTCAGACAGGACCCTATGATGCGATTGGCATTCATGCTGGCCATTACGGCCGTTGCGCTGATGTCTTGCGGGCGAGGCGGCCCGAAACCTCAGGCCGTCGAACCCGTTCCGGGCGTGGACAGGACAGCACCACTTGTGATCTACCCCGATTTTGGCGACGCGGATCCCCATGACTGGGAAGGGAGCCACCCCGGACAATACCCGATCCATGGCCTTGACGTGTCACGCTGGCAGGGGCCGATTGACTGGCGCACGGCCCGGGCATCAGGTGTCAGCTTTGTGTTTCTGAAAGCCACTGAAGGCGGTGACGTGGCAGATCCCCTGTTCGACGATCACCGCCGCGGCGCGCAGTCGGCCGGTGTGCCCTGGGGCGCCTATCACTATTATTATTTCTGCCGCTCGGCCCGGGAACAGGCCCGCTGGTTCATCCAGAACGTGCCCAAAGGGGCAGACCTGCCGCATGTGCTGGATATGGAATGGACGCCGCATTCCAAGACCTGTACGCTGCGCCCCGATGGCAGAACCGTCCGGGCCGAGGCGCAGCATTTTCTGGACATTCTCGAACGACATTATGGCCGCCGCCCGATCGTCTATACCACGGTGGATTTCTATGAAGACACCGATATCGGGCGCCTGCCCAAGACCGAGTTCTGGCTGAGATCGGTCGCAGGCCACCCACGCACTGTCTATCCCCGCGCGGTCTGGCGATTCTGGCAATATACCGGCACTGGTCTGGTGCCGGGCGTTCAGGGCCGGGTGGACATTAACACTTTCAATGGCACGCCAGACGTCTGGGCCAGATGGAAGGCCGGGGGTTAGGTCTTTGGTGCGCCGTAGGTTTCAATGGTGCCGCCGCTAACCAGATGGTCCAACCGGCGCTCACGCTCTTCCCCAAAGGCGTTGCGCACCCAGAACGATTCACCTGCGCTCAGTTCCCGGCGTTCGAAACCGCGCTCTTGCAGGCAGCGGTCCACCTGATCGATTTCGCCCTGCGTGCGCAGTTCGTCCTGGATCGGGGCGGTAATCGCTGGGCCGATGAGGATACCCCATAAAAGGATATTCGTTGCATATCCCCCGATGACGGCGCTGTTTCCGCCTTCGTCAGCTTCCAGAGAACAGGAATCGACCGCTACCCGCGCCGAATGCAGATTGTGACCGGCTTGCGTTGGAACGGACATCCCCAGTGGTTTGGTCGTACAGGCAGAGGCAACCAGAAAAGCGCCAAGCAATAACTTCTTCATAATGCAATTAGTCTTTCGTTTTAAGGCCCTGAAAACGCAGGGCTTTCAAACGTGCATATTTTGGAAGATGATCAACTGCAAATAGAATTCTGGCAAACACAGAACCTGCGGCATGTCTGCAACAATTCGGTCTGTCACTCAGACGAATCCGACCGGGATTTTGCATAGTCGGCCCAGATATCCGGGCGCCGCTCGCGGGTTATATCCTCAGCCATCTTGTGACGCCATTCGGCGATGCGGCCGTGGTGGCCCGACATCAGAACCTCGGGTATCGGGCGGCCTTTCCAATCTGCCGGGCGGGTGTATTGCGGATGTTCCAGCAGGCCCGAGGAAAAGCTTTCCTCTTCGGTCGAGGCCTGATTGCCCAGAACGCCGGGGATCAGGCGCACCGTGGCATCGATCAGGGCCTGCGCCGCAATCTCACCGCCGGTCATCACGAAATCCCCCAACGAGACCTCCTGCACACCGTAATGCTCCAGCACGCGCTCATCCACGCCTTCGAACCGGCCACACAACAGGGTCATGCCATCGCAGCGCGCAAGGGTCTGCATCATGCGCTGGTCCATGCGCCGCCCGCGCGGGCTGAGGTAAATCAGTGGCCAGTTGCCCTGAATGCCCGCCATGGTGTGCTCGATGGCTTCGCCCAACACATCGGGCCGCAAAACCATACCCGCGCCGCCCCCGGCAGGCGTGTCATCCACGTTGCGATGCCTGCCGACACCGAACTGCCGCAAGTCCACGGTTTCCAGCTGCCACAACCCCTCTTGCAGGGCCTTGCCGGTCAGGCTTTCTCCCAGAACGCCCGGAAAGGCAGTTGGAAACAGGGTGATGATCTTGGCCTTCCAGACGCCGTGCAGGTCCGGGGTGGGTGTCATCAGCTCACGCGGTTTCAGCGTGGCCCGGATCGCCTTGCGACCATGGGATTTGCCGGGTTTGTCAGTCATTTCTGGCGGGCCAGTTCATGTTGGGCGGTTCGAATCAGGGCCTTTTTCTGAGTGATCAACGCCGTTTCGTCCAGCGATGATCGGTTCAGGGCCAGCAGTTCCCTCAGGACGTCGTCGGACAGCTGAGGGCTTTCATGCGCGGGCTTCACTAGCCGCGCCGATTTCCCGGGTGGCAGGTCGAGAAATTCGGCAAATGGTGCGCCCAATCCAAGGTGGTGGCCTTTCAGCGCTTCCATCCACGCGGTCCGTACCGTGACAGTTGGCAACCGGTCCATAATCCGGTCCGCCGTGTCCTGTAGCGACGGCAGATGCGCAAGATCGGCGCAAAAGCTGTCCAGGTCCTGAACCATGCGCGACAGGTGAAGATCGTGGGCCCAAAGGCTGCGCAACCACGCATCGCGATTGCGCAACGACAGGTAGACGGTGATGTCGGTTTCTTCGCCCACCAGACGGCGGCGCAGCACGCTGACGACCGTTTCCGCCAGTTCGGGTGCGGCTCCGTATCCTTCGCTTTTGTTCCTGCTGGGGCGCAGGCCCAGAAAATTCTCTTCGCTCAGGATCAATCCCCGGCGTGCTCCGAAATCCAGACCGTCGAAAAACGTGTGCAGCTGACCGCCAAACCCTGCCAGCGTGTCATCCAGACGATAGATCGAATGGCGCGTGGCCGCTTCGTTCAACCCGGCCTTGCGGGTCTTATACGGAAGGACCAGCGCGAAATGCGGCCAGATCAGCTCGCGGTTTTCGTGCAGAAAGGACTGTGCTGCCGTCATGCCGGTCTTGTGAAAACCCAGATGCAGCAGAACACGTCGCATCAGATTAGGCCTTCGGGCGGGTCGGCCACGATGCGGCCCTGTTCCAGATCGACGGTTGGCACCACCTGCATCGTGAACGGCAGCAGAACCGTCGCCTTCAGGCCCGGCCCGTGTAGTTCCAGCAGGTCCGTGGCCCCGTGGTTCTGCACGGATTTGACCTTGCCCAGCAGGGTGCCGCCGGTGTCATAGACCTCAAGCCCAATCAGGTCTGTGTGGTAGAACTCGTCATCGGGCAACGAGGGCAACTGATCGCGCCGCGCAAACAGGCGCAAACCGTTCAGGGCATCCGCCTGTTCCTTGGTTTCGACGCCGCCAAGACGGGCGGCAAAACCGTTCTTGATCGTACGCGTCAGAACCACTGGATAGCGTTCCTTGCCGGATTCATCCGTCAGCGGCGAATACGCCTCGATATCTTCGGGAACGGCGCAGAAGCTTTTCAGGCGCACTTCACCGCGTACACCATAAGACCCCGCGACGCTGCCGACGCAGATCAGATCACTCATTGGCAGCCCCCGTCGTCAAACAGATCCCGTTTCTCCATTCGCCAAGCCCGTTGCAGGCTTCGCGCTGATTGTTGCGCTCAAAGAACACGCCCACAATAAAGGCGATCAGCAGCAGAATGGGAAGGCGTATCAATCCGAACATTTGGCGCTACCTTGTTTCGATCTTCAGGCTGTCGGCCCGGTTTTCCCAGCCAACCTGTTCAAGTTCGGGGGTGTCAGATATCTGTTCCGGCCATCCGACACAGAAATACCCGATCAGACGCCAGTTGTCCGGTACATCCAAATCGCGCGCCATCTGTTCGGGGTCCAGAATGGATACCCAGCCCAACCCCAGCCCCTCAGTCCGCAGTGCCAGCCAGAACAGGGTGATGGCAGAGACCACGGAATAGCGCCGCATCTCGGGCATCGAGCCCGCGCCAAGACCCATCCCCTTGTCGGTACTGTCGTCGCAGAAGACGGCCAGTTGCACCGGCGCTTCCTGCATCCCCGACAGTTTCAGGCGGCTGTAAAGCTGCGCCCTGTCGCCGGAATAGCCCGCCAGGGCATCATCATTGGCGGTTTGGAAATTCCTTAGCGCCGCAGCCCGGGCCGCTGCGCTATCGACGCGGATCACGCGCCAGGGTTCGCTTAGCCCCACGGATGGGGCCAGCCGAAACGCGTCGAGGCAGCGCGCAAGCACTGCCTCGTCTACCGCGTCGCCGCGGAACCGGCGCACATCGCGCCGGAGCCGCAACAACAGATCGAACTGCGTGCGAAATGCGTCAGTAAAGGTCTGATCCCGCACGCTTCGGCCTGCTTATTCTTCTGCAGCCGCTTCTTCAACCGGTGCAGCAGCCGCTTCGGCAGCTTCCGCAGCCTTTGCAGCTTTCTCTTCCGCGCGTTCCTGAGCTTTCTTGCCCGGGGTGCCCTTGTTGGGGTTGTTGCGCTCGGCCTTGTCACGGGTGCCGGCTGCTTCCAGCATACGCGCGATACGGTCGGTGGGCTGGGCGCCCTGATCCAGCCAGTGCTGAACGCGTTCCATGTCCATTTTCACACGCTCTTCGCTGTCTTTCGGCAGCAGCGGGTTGTAGGTGCCCAGTTTCTCGATGAAACGGCCGTCGCGCGGCATCCGGCTGTCAGCCGCCACGATGCGGTAAAAAGGACGTTTTTTCGAGCCTGCGCGGGCGAGACGAATTTTCATTGCCATGGTGGTATCTCCTTTGAATGGCATCACGCCGGAGGCGTGTATTTGATTGGCCGGTGTGTTTTCCGGTTAATTCTGATGGTTGCTGAACCTCTGGTTCACCCTTGGTGTTTCCTGTGGTGTCGGATGACTTCCTGAATGATGAAATTCAGAAAAGCCTTGGCGAAATCGGGGTCCAGATCGGCCTCTTTCGCCAGGTCTTCAAGCCGTGCGATCTGCGTGGCCTCACGCGAGGGATCGGACGGGGGAAGGTTGTGTTCGGCCTTGAGCTTGCCAACGGCCTGTGTGTGTTTGAACCGCTCGCCCAGCGTATAGACAAGGATCGCATCCAGCCGGTCGATGCTTTCGCGATGCTCTTTCAGCAATGCAGCCGCGCGTGTCACGGGGTTGTTCATTGGCCGGTCCTTTCGGGTGTCGAAACGTCAATCTTGGGGTGCCGCCACACCTGGCAGGGCTGGCCCAGCAGTTCGGCATTGTCACGCTCCAGCGTTGCGCCCAACCGTTCGGCCAAAGCGCGCGAGCGATCGTTTTCGTGGGCGATGTACGAAATCACCCCGTTCAGGCCCTGATGCCGCGCCGCATAGGACCGGGCGGCAAGCGCCGCCTCATAGGCAAAACCTTTACCTTCGAAATCTTCCATCACGGTCCAGCCCAGTTCAGGCTCGTCCCAGCCGGGGGCGTCAATCAGGCCGACGCCGCCAGCGAACCGACCGCTGGATTTCTCGGTCAGGTGCCAGAGGCCAAATCCTTTCAACGCCCAGTGCCCAAGGCGTCTGGCCAACATGCCCCAGCTTTCCAGCGCGTCCCGGGGTCCGCCCACCAAATGGCTGCGCTCGGTCGCAAAGAATGCGGTCAGCGCAGGCAGATCATCCAGATGCGGCGCGCGCAGGATCAGGCGTTCGGTTTCAACGGTGGGGATGGTGAACGCGGTCATGCGTAGGCCTCCATCCCGCCATTCACCAGATCCGCAGGCGCGGGGTGACGCCAGATTTCGGACCTGCCGAATTTGGGGTGGTCATAGTGATACTCGAACTGCGCGCCCAGCCGTTTCGCCACGGCCTTGCTGGCAAGATTGTCCAGATCAATCAGCGAGATCGCCGTCTCCCACCCCAGAACATCATACGCATAGGAACGTGCGGCGAGTGCTGCCTCGGTCGCGTAACCCTTGCCGGTGGCGTGGTTCATCAGTGTCCAGCCGATTTCGGGTTCGGGCCAGCCTTCGGGGCACCAAAGCCCGATCCGCCCGACATAAGTGCCCGAGGCTTTTTCCTCGGCACTCCAGAACCCGTAACCGCGCAGGGACCAGTGGCCCAGCAGCGAAGCGATCAGTCGCCAAACCTCATCCCGGCGCAGTGGTCCACCGACGAACTTCGCCGCATCGCTGGCAAAAAACGCGGTATCGGCGTCCAGATCAGCCTCGGACGGCGCGCGCAGGATCAGGCGCTCGGTTTCAAGTCGGGGGATATGTTGGGCGAAGGCGTTCATTACTTCTTCTTGCCAAACCCGCTCAGGCCCTGAGGCAGCCCAATGCCGCCGCCCAGACCAGGCAGACCACCGGGCATCCTGCCGCCCATCGCCTTGGCCGCCTGTTCCAGTGCCTTGGGGTCCATGCCAGCGGCCAAGTCTTCGGGGCTGGGGCCACCTTTACCGAACATGCCCTTCATGGCCTGTTTCAGCATCTTGCCTTTGCCCATCTTGCCCATCTTTTTCATCATGTCCGACATCTGCCGGTGCATCTTGAGCAGCTTGTTGAGGTCGCTGACCTCCATCCCCGAACCGGCTGCAATCCGTTTCTTGCGGCTGGCTTGCAGCAGCTGCGGGTTGGCGCGCTCCCGTTTGGTCATGGACTGGATCAAGGCGATCTGCTGGCGCAGGATCTTGTCGTCCAGACCCGCCTGATCCATCTGCTTGGCCATTTTGCCCATGCCCGGCATCATGCCCATCATGCCCTGCATGCCGCCCATCTGGATCATCTGTTCCAGCTGCATCTTCAGGTCATTCATGTTGAACTGACCTTTGACCATGCGCTTCATCATGCGCTCGGTCTGTTCCATCTCCATCGTTTCCTGGGCTTTTTCGACCAGGGCAACGATGTCGCCCATGCCCAGAATACGTCCGGCGATCCGGTCCGGCTCGAAGGTCTCCAGCGCGTCCATCTTCTCGCCCAGACCGACAAAGCGAATGGGCTTGCCAGTCACTGCGCGCATCGACAGCGCCGCACCGCCGCGCCCGTCGCCGTCCATCCGCGTCAGGACCACGCCCGAGATGCCGACCTTGGCGTCGAATTCTTCGGCCACCTCAACGGCGACCTGACCGGTCAGGCCGTCAACCACCAGCAGGGTCTCGCGCGGGTCGACCGCGTTGCGGACCTGCTCGACCTCGTCCATCAGCACTTCGTCGATATGCAGGCGACCGGCGGTATCCAGCATGTAGACGTCATAGCCGCCCAATGTGGCCTGTTGCTTGGCGCGCTTGGCGATGTCGACGGGTTTCTGGCCCGGTACAATCGGCAGCGTATCAACACCGACCTGCGCGCCCAGAACCGCCAGCTGGTCCATCGCCGCCGGGCGATAAACGTCGAGCGAGGCCATCAGGACCTTCTTGCCCTCTTTCTCTTTGAGGCGCTTGGCCAGTTTACCGGTGGTGGTGGTCTTACCCGAACCCTGCA
This sequence comes from Ruegeria sp. AD9, assembly GCF_056542305.1. Lineage (NCBI taxonomy): Bacteria > Pseudomonadati > Pseudomonadota > Alphaproteobacteria > Rhodobacterales > Roseobacteraceae > Ruegeria > Ruegeria sp. AD9. Next base: position 68,442 of record NZ_JBQFZP010000013.1, on the reverse strand, counting down.
AACCGACCATCAGGATCGGGGCAGGCGGGTTGTCGATCTTCAGCTTGCCGGGGTCTTCCTCGCCACGCAGGGTATCGACCAGCGCGTCATGCACGATCTTGACGACCTGCTGACCGGGGGTGATCGACTTGGTCACCGCCTGACCGGTCGCCTGGTCCTGCACCTTCTTTACGAATTCACGCGCCACCGGCAGCGAGACGTCGGCCTCAAGCAGGGCAACACGGACCTCGCGCAGGGCGGTCTTGACGTCTTCTTCAGACAGAGCACCCTGTTTGGTCAGCCGGTCAAAGACGCCGGAAAGGCGTTCGGATAGATTTTCAAACATGCCTTCGGCCTCCTTAGCCGGTTATCTGATGGCGCGTCCTAGATAGGATGCGTCGGTTAAATGCACAAACGCCCCCACGGGCGAAACTCGCTGGTGGGGGGCGATCCCTGAACGACTCAAGGGACCGGAAGATCAAGACGCTTCCGGATGTTTGGTGGTCATCTACGCCTCTGGGCGCTGCGAGTCAAGGCAAACGCTTTGAGCATCTGGCCACTTTCGTGTAGCGTCCAAAGGTCGGGGTCAGTTTTGGAGTTTGGTCATGAGTCAACCATTGCCGCAGCGCACCAAGGATTATGTCGGTGAAGTCACGAATACCGATATCTGGTCCGACTTCGTAATCCGTCCCGACGACATCTTTGTCTGCACGCCTCCCAAATGCGGCACCACGTGGACGCAGACGCTGGTACGAATGCTGATCACCAAAACCGCGGATCCAGTCGTGTACAACAACGCGGTCTCACCCTGGCTGGATTGCGGGTTCAGAGATCGTGAGGAGCAGGACAGAATACTTGCCGCACAGACGCACAGACGGTGCATCAAGACTCACACACCTTTGGACGGGATCACCTATTCCCCGGATGCGACCTATCTGGTGGTGCATCGTCATCCGGTTGACGTGCATTTCTCGCTGCGCCGCCATGTGGAAAACATGAAAGACGACTGGCTGGACTACCTGTTTCCCGATGATCTGTCCGAAGCCTTCGCGATGTTCCTCGACCGGCCCGCCTCGTCAAAGGGCACTGACGATCTGACGCTGGCCTCATATGTCCACCATTACCGTTCATTCTGCGCTTTCCGGCATCTGCCAAACATCCATTTCCTGCATTACGCCGAACTCAGCCGCGATTTGCCGGGGCAGGTGGCGCGGATCGCAAACATCTTGGGGGCCGAGATCGCGCCAGAAATGATCGACGAAATCGCTGAGGCCGCAAGCTTTGGTTCAATGAAGGAAAACGCCCGGCGCGCTTCGCAGCAGCCCGGTTTCAAAAGCGCATTTCAGGATTACGCGCAGTTCTTCTCGTCCGGGACCAGCAACAAATGGGAGGGCAAGCTGACCACCGATGACATGGCCCGATACGACGCGCGCCTGTCCGAAATGGTGACACCGGCTGACCGAGCCTGGCTGGAGCATGGACAAGTCCTGTAATCGTCAGGCCTGTTCCTTCGTGTCTTGCTGCTGCGCGGGCAGCCATGCATTGACCGCGTCAACCAGTTTATGCGCGCCGCGCCCGTTCGAGAACGCATCGACAATCGGATGACGCCCTTCGCTCATTCCCTTGTCCAGCACCAGAACCGGGCGATACAGCGTCGAACTGCTGCTGTCGCTGCGGAAAGTCGAGCTTTCAACTTCGGCATGGGACAGGCTGGACAGCTGATGCTCGACCGCTTCATAGCCAAAGACAGACTGCCTGCGGATCAGAATGCGGTTCTTTGTGCGGTCCAGAATGACCTGAACCCGCCGCACGAAAACGCAGAACGCCCCGACACCTAGCCCGCCGCCGATTAGTGCAAAGAACAGCCCGAACCAGATATTCTCGCCGCCGTCACTGACCATGACCAGCCCTGCGCCGACAAAGGCCAGTATGAAAAAGACCAGCATGATTCCGATGAACCAGGGCGTGTCGGCAAGGATCAGTTGGGTCGGAGTGTTTCGTGTGACTTTCATGGCGGCACGCTAGCACCGTTTTCTGCTCTGCCCCAGCTTGAATTCGCCGCCATGTTGCGCGATGAGCGCTACAAACAGGAGGGCCCCATGGACGCATCATCCACATTTCAGGATACATTGCCGCTCAGTTCTGACGCGCTGTTGGCGCAGCTGGATGACTGGGGGCTGCCCTACCGCCTGCATACCCATGTTCCTTTGCGTACGGTCGAGGACTCCAAGGCCGTAGAAGGCCAGTTCATGGTGCCGGGCGAGAACGCGTTGCGGGTCAAGAACCTGTATCTGCGCGACAAGAAAAAGCGCAACTACCTGGTGACGCTGGAACAAAGCCGCGAGATTGACCTCAAGGCGCTGGGCGCAGAACTGGGTGTCGGCGCCCTGTCCTTTGGTTCGGCAGACCGGCTGTTGCAGAACCTTGGTATTCGCCCCGGCGCGGTCAGCCCGCTGGCGATGATCAACGGTGTGCAGAACAATGTGCAGTTCTTCATGGACGCCGCTGCCCAAGGGGCCGAGGTGATTTATATGCACCCGTTGGTCAATGACCGTACCGTTGTGATGAAACAATCCGACGTGATGGCGTTCTTCGATCGCATCGGTTGCACCGTTATGTGGCTGCCCTGATCACTCAAGCGCCAGTTTCAGCGCGGCGGCGACATGCGCGGCGGACGGGTTGATGAACAGGTGCCCATCGGCCTCGAATACCGGGTCATCCAGATGCTTTGGAAAGGCCAGCGGCAGCTCGGTACAGGCCAGCAGGATGGCGGTTCCGGGACGGGCATGTTTGTTGCAAAAGGCCAGCAGTCTTGCGCGGGCCGCATCAGAGGCACCACCGTAGAAATCACTGTCGATCATCGCCTGCATCTCGGAAATCTCGGGGTCGGGCAGCCGCGCATTCGCGGTGATGCCCTCGGCCGCCAGACGATCCGCATAGTTGGTGGCCTGCATTGTCACGGTTGTTCCCAGCACCAATGCGTTTGACACGCCTGTGCTGGCCGTGGCCTCTGCCGTTGCATCGAAAATGCTGAGGATGGGCATGGAAACACCCTGTCTGATCGCGTGCAGCCGCGCGTGCGGGGTGTTGGACGCTATGATGCCAAAATCGCATCCCGCGCGCTCCAGCGTCAGCAGCGCGTCGCGAAACACCGCATCAAACGCCGCCCAGCTGGCTTCGTCCCCGGCGACACCCCGCAGGGCGCGGGTCTTGGCCTGTGTGACGGACTCGATGGTCATGGCAGGGATCGGCAAGGGCGCGCCGTGGCCGCGCGCCGCAAAGTGACGCCCGGCACCCTCGGCAATGGCACGGTAATAGTCCACGGTCGAGGCCCAACCCACACCGCCCAGAATTCCGATCTTTTTCATGCGCGCCATCCGGTCCGCCAGTTCCATCTGACCAGCAGACTGGACGTTTCAGGGCTCAATGACCAGAGGCGATCAGGCCGCCAGTTCTGTCACCGCCTTTTTGGCGCTTTCCAGCGCGGCTTCGGGGTTCACCGCCATCTGATCCGCAGCGATGACCGCTACATCATGGATGCCGATAAAGCCCAGAACGTGACGCACATAGTTGGTGGCAAAGTCGATCTCGGATCCGACGGCAGTACCGCCCGACGCGATTGCCAGAATGGCGCGTTTCCCCTCCAGCAACCCTTTTGGGCCGTTCTCCGAATAGGAAAAGGTCAGGCCCGCGCGGGCGACCAGGTCGATCCAGGCCTTGAATGCAGCGGGGACCGAGAAGTTGTAGATCGGCAGGCCGATAACGATGGTATCGGCCTCTTGCAATTCGGTCACCAGCGCGTCCGAAAGGGCCAGCCGGTCGCGTTGCAGGTCGTCGCGCTGCTCGGCCGGAGTAAAGTTGGCGGCGATCCAGTCTTCGGTCAGCAGGGGCAGGGGGGTGGCCAGATCTCGGCGGATGATGCGGGCGGCACCCAACTGCCGGACAATGCGGTCAGACAGGTCGCGGGTGGTCGAACCCGCGCGGCGGGCAGAGGCGTCGATATGCAGGATGGTTTTAGCCATTTTTCGGGTCCTTTAGGTCAGGGAAATCTTGTTCTGATCCCAATATGGCTGTTGCGTTTGCGAACAAAACTCGGATACATCAACAGCTATTGTTGGAAATTGCACAGAACGGTGTGACGATGGACAATTGGGATGAGGTGCGGACCGCCTATCAGGTGGCGCGCATGGGAACCGTCAGCGGCGCGGCCGAGGTTCTGGGCGTGCACCACGCCACAGTGATCCGCCACATCGACGCGATCGAGGCCCGGTTGGGTGTCAAACTGTTCCAGCGCCACGCGCGGGGATATACCCCGACCGAAGCGGGCGACGATTTGCTGCGCGTGGCGCAGGCCACCGAAGACCAGTTCAACCAGCTTGTCGGCCGGATGAAGGGGCGCGGTGACGATGTATCGGGTGAACTGGTGGTGACGTCGCTGGGCTCCATCGCGCCATTGGTGGTGCCGACGCTGACCGAATTTCAAAAGATGCACCCCGAGCTGATCGTGCGCTACCTGACCGGAGACCGCCTGTTCCGGTTGGAATATGGCGAAGCGCATGTTGCGATCCGTGCGGGATCGGCCCCGGATCAGCCCGACAACGTTGTGCAACCCTTCCGGCAGGAAGAAGTCGGCCTCTATGCCAGCACCTCTTATATCGAACGGCACGGCAAACCTTCGGGCATCGAGGATTTCGGGTACCACCACTTCGTCAGCTCTGACGATGAAGGCAGCCGCGCGCCGTTCACCCGGTGGCTGCGCAACACGGTATCCGCCGACCGCATTACCTTTCGCTGCACCAACAATTTCTGTATGCGCGAGGCCGTTCTGGCTGGGGCCGGTATCGGCTTCATGGCCCGTTGGGAGGCCGCCCGTCATGAAAGTCTGGTCGAAGTGATCGACCCGCTTCCGGAATGGTTCGGCAACCTGTGGCTGGTGACCCATGTGGACCTGCACCGAACCACCAAGGTGCAAACGTTCCTGAGTTTTCTGAAAGAGGCCTCCAAAGGCTGGTGCCCATGAATCCGCAGATGCGCGGCCATCTGGCCATGCTGACTTTTTCGGCACTTGTTGCAGGCAGTTTCTCGCTTGGGTCGATGATTGCCAACGAAATTGCCCCTGCTGCCTTGAATGCGGTGCGCTTTGCCTTCGCGGCTGTGGTGATTGGTGTGGCGGCCTTGGCAACAACCGGTCTGCCCCGCAGTGCCGCGCAGGCGCCCTGGCGGTATCTGGTGCTGGGCGGGTTGTTCGCCACCTACTTTGTCCTGATGTTTTACGGGCTGCAAACCGCCCCGCCGGTCAGCGCTGCCGCGGTTTTCACCCTGACCCCCGTTGTCTCGGCCATTGCGGGCTGGGTCCTGCTGCGCCAGATCACCACGCCGCGCATGGCAATAGCCCTGTCCATCGGTGCGATTGGGGCGCTGTGGGTGATCTTTCGGGCCGACTGGCAGATGTTCCGCGCCTTCCAGATCGGCGAGGGCGAGGTTATCTATTTCTGGGGATGCGTCGCGCACGCGATTTACACCCCCATGATCCGCAGACTGAACTGCGGAGAACCTGCCGTCGTGTTCACGTTCGGTACGCTGGTTGCCGGGTGCCTGTTATTGGTCCTGTTCGGCTGGTCTGACCTGAAGGCAACCGATTGGGCAGCTCTTCCCGCCATCGTCTGGATCGGGTTGTTCTATATCTCGTTCTTCGCAACAGCGGCCAGTTTCGTTCTGGTGCAATTCTCCTCGCTCCGGCTGCCGTCGGCCAAGGTCATGGCCTATACCTATCTGGTGCCAAGCTGGGTGATCCTGTGGGAAATCGCGCTGGGCAAACCTGTCCCGACGGGATTGATCCTGGGCGGTGTGGCGCTGACGGTCATTGCGCTGCTGATGCTGCTGAAAGAAGAGGCCCCGCGCTCCATTCCCCAACGCCGGGCAGCTGAGTAACGCCGCTCCCGGTCTGAAACCGGTACAGATTGCCCACGAATTCCAAAAGCAGAATCTGTTGAGCCAGATCAAGGCAGGCCCTTGGTCTCAGGACTACCTTGGAAGGCGGACAAAAGGAGGAGATTATGTTCAAACATATCATGCTGCCGATTGACCGCCACCTGCCGCCCGAGGTTCGCAAGGCCGCAGATGTCGCCGCGCAGGTGGCAAAATGGCAAGGCGCCAAGATCACTCTGGTCAGTGTCAGCGGGGCCCATATGGGTGCATCCTCGGAAACCGAGGCCGAGATAGACAAGCAACTGGCCGACTTCACCGAACAGCTTGTATCAGAAGGCGCGGGCGAGGTCGCGGTGCGCAAGATACACTCGGTTGATGTTGCTGCCGAAGTGGACAGCGACCTGACCCGCGCGGCGGAAGAGATTGGTGCAGACCTGATCATCGTGGGCACCCACGCGCCCCGGATCACCGACTACATCTTTTCCAGCCACGCCGGATATCTGGCCAAACATGCCAGCATGTCGGTTTTCGTCGTGCGCTAGGCCTCATCCGAGATCGGAAGCTCGACTTCCAGAAACCGTTCGAACGCATCCAGGTTGATGGGTTCGAACTGGCCGAACCCCTGCATCCAGACCGAAGCAGTGCGCAACGCGTCGGGTTCCAGCTTGCACCACTTCACCCGGCCGCGCTTTTCCTGTGATATCAGCCCGGCTTTAGTCAGGATGACCAGATGTTTCGAGATCGCCGCCAGCGACATCTCGAACGGCTCGGCGACATCCGTCACGGCCATATCGTCCTCCAGCAGCATCGCCAGAATGGCGCGGCGGGTGGGGTCGGCAAGGGCCGCGAACACGGTGTCGAGATCGTTGGACATGGGTCTTTCCTAATGGGCGAGAACCCGTTTGACAATTTACCCTATCACGTCACTGTGCAGCGGTGATGCACAAAGGGGGCGGCAATGGCGCTGAAATACTGGCTGGTGATCTGCGTCCTTGGCATCGGGTGGGGCATGTCTTTCATGTTCAACGCCATATTGTTGCGCGAACTTGGGCCGTTATCCGTATCGTTGGGACGGGTTGCATTTGGGGCGCTGGGCTGTTGGATCTATGTGATTGCCGCCCGTATGCCGGTTCACCTGACACTCGGGCGCGCCATTGGACTGCTGGGGTTCGGGGCGCTCAGCTATGCTGCACCATTTGCGTTCTATGCGCTTGGGCAGCAGCATATCGCGTCCGGCGTGGCAGGGATCGTGAATGCGACAACACCGGCCTTTGCCGTTATCGTTTCGCATTTCTGGCCGGGAAGCGAGCGTGCGACGCTGTTGAAATCCCTTGGCGTCGTGTGCGGCTTCATTGGGATTGTCGTGTTGTCCGTCCCGATTTTGCACAATGGCGAAACATCTCAGTTCTGGGCGGTTCTGCTGACCCTGTGCGCACCCATATGTTACGCGTTTTCTGTCAACATTGCGCGGGCCTTCCGCGACATGCAGCCGGTGGTGCTGGTCGCCCTGGCACTGACCGGGGCGGCCTTGGCAATTTTACCCTTGGCACTTTGGCGTGAAGGCCTGCCGATGATCGAGCGCACTGAAACATGGCTTTCGTTGTTGATGATCGGATTTGTGCTGACCTCGGCCGCTTTCATTGCCTTCTACTGGTTGCTGCCCAGAGTCGGGCCAACCAACATTTCGACCGTCACGCTGATCGCACCGGTTTCCGCCCTGATACTTGGAACCTGGGTTTTGGGGGAAACTCTGCAACCCGAACATTTGATGGGCATGGCGGCGATTTTTGCCGGGCTCTTGCTGATCGACGGACGCCTTGTTCGACGCCTGTGGCCGCAGCTAGCGCGCAAAGATCAACCAAAAGGTTGAATATGGGTTTTGGGGCGATTACTGCCGCTCAGGCCAAAGGCAGGCAATTCGATCGGGCGAGCAAGCCAAAAATAACAGTTTAAAAACAATTTATTAGCCTGCGTCATTTCACACCATCAACGCCGTTGACTCTGCGCCTTTCGCGCCTTAGCACCATGCGCAAGACAGCGCGAGGATTCCGTCCGTGACCGATGACGACCAAAAGCAGCGTATGGCGCAGCTTGAGGCCAAGATCGAGGCGGCGAAAAAGGCCAGAAAGCCGGCTGCCCGCGCTGACAGTGACATATCCGGGGGCGAGCTTGCCTGGAGGATGGTCATCGAAATGGTTTCCGGTCTTGGGATCGGATTTGGCATCGGATACGGGCTGGACAGCCTGCTCGGGACGATCCCGATCTTTCTGGTGCTGTTCACATTGCTGGGCCTTGTCGCGGGCGTGAAGGTTATGCTCCGCAGCGCGCAAGAGGTTCAAGATAAACAAGCGGCCGATATGCAGGCCGAAAAGGACGAGAGGGACTGAACGTGGCAAGCGAGACCACCGCAGCACACGGCGCCGAAGGCGCAGACCACGCAGCAGAAGCCAGCAGCCTGGTGTTTCACCCGATGGACCAGTTCATCGTCAAGCCGCTGTTCGGTGGCGAGATTGCCTGGTACACGCCCACCAACGTGACCCTGTGGCTGTTCCTGGCCATCGTGGCGATCTTTGGCCTGCTGGTTCTCAGCACGTCAAAGCGCGCCATCGTCCCGACCCGGATGCAGTCGATTGCGGAACTGGCCTATGGCTTCATCTACAAGATGCTGGAAGACATCTGCGGCAAGGACGGCGTCAAGTTCTTCCCCTATGTCATGACCCTGTTCATGTTCATTGTGACCGCGAACTTCCTGGGTCTGATCCCAACCTCGTTCACCACCACATCGCATTTCGCCGTGACAATCCCGCTGGCGCTGGCCGTGTTCCTGACCGTGACCATTCTGGGTTTCGTCAAGAACGGTGCCGCGTTCCTGGGCCTGTTCTGGGTCTCCAGCGCGCCGCTGGCGCTGCGCCCGATCCTGGCGATCATCGAGCTGATCTCGTACTTCGTACGCCCCGTCAGCCACTCCATTCGTCTTGCCGGTAACGTCATGGCAGGCCACGCGGTGATCAAGGTGTTTGCAGGCTTTGCCGCAATTTCCCTGATTTCGCCTGTGTCAGTTCTGGCGATCACCGCAATGTATGGTCTCGAGGTCCTTGTGGCCTTCATTCAGGCCTACGTATTCACCATTCTGACCTGTGTTTATCTGAAAGATGCGCTGCATCCTTCGCACTAAGGTCCGACAACCCAACATCGAAACTTCCAATTCGTAAGGAGAAACATCATGGAAGGCGATCTCGCACACATCGGCGCAGGCCTGGCAGCAATCGGTTCCGGCGCAGCCGCAATCGGGGTGGGCAACGTTGCAGGCAACTTCCTTGCCGGCGCCCTGCGCAACCCTTCGGCGGCTGCTTCGCAGACCGCAACCCTGTTCATCGGTATCGCATTCGCAGAAGCCCTGGGGATCTTCGCATTCCTGGTCTCGCTGCTGCTGATGTTCGCCGTCTAATCTGCGGAACCTGATCCTTACGCGCAGGTGGGTCCAAGCCATAGCGGCCCACCTGTTGTAAAGACAACGTTCCGACGGAGGACATCATGGCGACTGAACCCATTAGCGAAGAAGTAGTTGGCGCGTGCGTCGACTCGCATGGCTCTGCCATCGGGATGCCGCAGCTCTGCTTCGATTGGTTCCCCAACCAGATTTTCTGGCTGGTCATTACGCTGGTCGTCATCTTTCTGGTCCTGTCTCGCGTGGCTCTGCCCCGCATCGCGGCAATCCTGGCCGAGCGCCGGGGGACCATTACAAATGACCTGGCTGCGGCCGAAGATCTGAAGGCCAAAGCGGTCGAGGCCGAAGAGGCCTATAACAAGGCGCTGGCCGATGCCCGTGCCGAAGCGCAGCGTATCGCGGCCGAAGCCCGTGCTGAAATCCAGGCTGGTCTGGATGACGCGATTGCCAGGGCGGATGCGGAAATCGCTGCAAAGGCGGCTGAATCGGAAAAGGCAATTGCCGAAATCCGTGCCGGTGCGCTGGAAAGCATTCAAGTGGTCGCCAAGGATACGGCGGCTGAACTGGTCACCGCGCTGGGCGGCGAGGCGGATGCCAAAGCCATCGACAGTGCCATTGGCACGCAGATGAAAGGATAAGTGACATGCGGAACACTCTTGCCCTTATCCTGATCGTTGGTGCCGCCAGCCCCGCGCTGGCTGCAAGCGGCCCGTTCTTCTCGCTTGGCAACACCGACTTTGTGGTCCTTCTGGGCTTCATCGTTTTCATCGCGGTCCTGTTCTACTTCAAGGTGCCGGGCATGATCGGCGGTGCGCTGGACAACCGTGCCGAAGGCATCAAGGCCGAGCTGGACGAAGCCCGCGCCCTGCATGAAGAAGCACGCAGCCTGCTGGCCTCGTACGAGCGCAAGCAGCGTGAAGTGCAGGCACAGGCTGATGCGATTGTCGAGGCGGCCAAACAGGACGCGGCTCTGGCTGCGGACCAGGCGAAGGTCGATCTCGAAAAGTCGATCGAACGCCGTCTGGCTGCTGCGCAGGACCAGATTGCCTCGGCCGAAGCCTCGGCTGTGAAAGACGTGCGCGATCAGGCCGTTTCGGTTGCGATTGCCGCTGCCGGCTCGGTTCTGGCCAAGCAGATGACAGCCGCGCAGGCGAACAAGCTGATCGAGGTCTCGATCGCAGATGTGGGCGCCAAGCTGCACTGACGGGGACACCGACAGGTAAAAAACGCAGATGACCCGAGAGCATTGCGCTGTCGGGTCTTTTGTTTTGGGGGCGGGGCTGATTGTATTGACCGGAACATCACCCGGATTCTGTACCCTTCTGAGGGTCTGAAGGTCCCCTTCGGGATCGACGGGTGCAAAAAGAACAGGGAAAGACGGGCCGTGGCAGGCGAAAACGTTTCGATGAATATTGTTGGGGTGGTCAGAAACGGCGGGGCCGCGCTGATCGAAAGCATCAACAGGATCGAAGACCTGACCACCCGCTTGCACCGCTATTCCGTGACCATTGCGACAAACGACAACACCGATCGTACGGATCGGGTTCTGTCCGAATTCGCGCGCCGCGACCCGAATGTGGACCTTGTCCGCATGGACGGTCTGGCGTCCAGACTGCCAGACCGGGTCGAGCGCATCACGGCGGCCAGAAACGCTGTCCTCAACAGGCTGGAAGAACGCGACAGCGGTCACGACCTGACCTTGGTGCTGGATCTGAACGGGCCGAATGTCTGTCTGGACGCTCAGACGGTTCTGACGGCCGCACAACGTTCCGTACCACGCTGGGAAGGTGTCTTCGCCAATTCCAAACCGGCCTATTACGATATCTATGCCCTGCGCTGCGCAGGCTGGTGCGACGAAGACGTCTGGCAAAGAATTCGGACAACGCGCAAGCCCCTGTTCGGGCGCCGCAAATGGCGGAAAGTTCTGCTGAAATCAGCGGTTTTCGACCGCCAGTATCACATTCCGTCCGATATGCCCCTGATACCGGTCGATAGCGCCTTTGGCGGCGCAGGATTGTACAAGACACGCGCCCTGCGTGGCCTGCGCTATTCCTGCCGGGATGAAAAGGGCGACCTCGTGTGCGAACATGTGATGCTGCATAAACACCTCAGGGACCGGGGCGCGCGGCTGTTCATCGACCCGGCCCTGACAACCATCGCCCCGAATGACGATCTGGGCGAAGGCAGTGGCACACCCTTCCCGTCACACCTGATCCAGGCCGAGACCGGGGCCGCCTGAGCTCCGCTCCCGGAAGGCCTTCGGAAAGCGCTAGGCCTGACGGGTTTCGTGCTGCAACCTTTGCTGCGCAACGGCCTCGTTCCGCTCTGCCTTCTGCTGATCGATCATGCAGCGCTCGACAAAGCTCAAATGCGTTTCGACGGCCTGACGTGCGGCTGCCGGATCGCGGGCCTGAAGGGCTGCGTTGATAGTGCTGTGCTGGTCCAGAATGGCCTCGCGGGTCGCGCGCTGCCGGAACATTGTCCGTCGGTTATAGAACACTCCCTGCACCAGCAGGTCATACATTGACCGCATCATGTGCAGCATCACCACATTGTGGCTGGCTTCGATGATGGCCATGTGAAACTCGGCATCCAGCTGCGCCTCTTGGTCCGCGGCGTTCCGGTCATGGGCCGCCCGCATCTTGTCATAGATCGCCTGAACAACCTTCAGGTCGCTCTCTGATCCCAGCCGCGCGGCCCGTTCTGCCGCCAGCCCCTCCATGTCGCGGCGAAAGGACAGGTAATCGAATACGGCCTCGTCATGGCTGCTGAATAACCGGATCAGTGCTGGCGAAAAGGCCGACCCCAAAACCTCGGCCACATAGATCCCGGACCCGGCTTTTGTTGTCAGCAACCCCTGTTCCTGAAGCTCGGACACCGCATCGCGCAGGGACGGGCGCGACACGCCCATCCGTTCGGCCAACTCACGCTCGGGCGGCAGACGCTCACCGGGGCGCAGGATGCCGCGCAGGATCAACAGCTCGATCTGGCGAACGACCGCAAGCGACAGTTTTTCCGTCTGAACTTTCTGAAAAGGCATGGTTCGTTCCGAAATTGGTCAACTCATTTGACCATGGACAGGGGGGCTGTTCAAGAATACCCGGTCAAATCCGCTGAAATATTAGGTCAGAAGTGTTGACTTTAATTTGATAAAGCATAGGCTGCGCCGAAATGAGATCGGAGGAGCCTCATGTCCCAACACCCTTTGTTTGCCACCCGGGCCTCCCGGATGAAGGCGTCAGAAATCCGCGAGCTGCTGAAACTGCTCGATCAGCCCGGTATCATTTCGTTTGCCGGTGGCATTCCGGACCCCGCGCTTTTCCCGGCTGAGGCTTTCGCGCAGGCGTTTCAGCAGGCATTGGGGCCGGACATGCAGGCGCAGGCGCTGCAGTATTCGGTCAGCGAAGGCTATGCGCCCCTGCGCCGGTGGCTGGTGCAGCACATGCGCGAGATCGGGGTGGAATGTGATATGGATAACGTCCTGATCACCTCGGGCTCGCAGCAGGCGCTGGATTATCTGGGCAAGCTGTTCCTGTCCCCCGGCGACACGGCCTTGGTCGGGTGGCCCACCTATCTGGGCGCTCTTGCCGCGTTCAACGCATATGAGCCGCGCTTTGACCGGCTCAATGGCAACAAGGGGGCCGATGAATTCAGGGCTGCGGCAGGGAATGGCGCCGTGAAATTCGCCTATCTGTCGCCCGATTTTGCCAACCCGACAGGCGAAACCCTGACTCGCCCTGGCCGTGAGGCCTTGCTGGACCTGACCGACGAACTGGACTGCGCGTTGATCGAAGACGGTGCCTATCAGGCGCTGCGCTATGACGGTGATCCGATCCCGCCGATCCTGGCTCTGGAACAGGCGCGCAAGGGGTCGATCGAAAACTGCCGGACGATATACTGTGGCAGCTTCTCGAAAACCCTGTCACCGGGTCTGCGCATGGGGTGGGTGGTTGCGGCCAAGCCGATCATCTCGCAGATGGTTCTGCTGAAACAGGCGGCGGATCTGCATTCGGCGACCATCAACCAGATGGCCGTGCATCAGGTCGCGGAAGCGTGCTTTGACACCCATATCCCGAAAGTGCGCGACACTTACCGCGCGCGCCGTGATGCGATGCTGGATGCGCTGCAACAGCACATGCCCGACGGGGTGGCGTGGACGCGCCCCGAAGGCGGTATGTTCGTCTGGGTGACACTCCCGGCGGGGATCAGCGGGTCTGACCTGCTGGCGCATGCGCTGGATACGGTGAAAGTGGCCTTTGTGCCGGGGCAGGCGTTTTTCCCAGACGGCAGCGGGGCAAACACGATCCGGCTCAGCTTCTCGAACTCGGACGAGGCGACGATCCGCGAAGGCATCCGCCGGTTGGGCGAGGTTCTGCGGGCCTGACGTCCGGAAATGTTCTGTTAACCAATATGCTGCAACTCTGCGGCATGATCCGGTTTCTCGCACCTCTTCTGCTGGCCGCCTGCGCCGCCGGGACCCCGCATTTCCGCGACGTTCCTGCCACCCGCGTGGCGGTGAACGGCAGTGTGTTCGACGTGCGCGTGCGCGGCGATCTGGCCGAGGCGGTGCGGATCAACGCGCAATACGCCCCGCGGCTTGGCCCTGTTCGGGATCGCGCCGCGCTGGCCATGGCGCAGGTTTCGGGCTGCCCGATCCTCGACGTGCTGGGCGACGCGGCTGTCACGGTTGGTGTTCTGGGTTGTGACCGCGAAGCGGGGGAACGGCTGCTGCTGACTGCCGTCTCGACGCCCAGATATGAATGTATCGACTATGGTATCTACGAAAATGTCGGAGGCGACAGCGGCTATCAGGTCTTTGAGTGCAGCCCATACTGACATACGCGTGTTCCTGCGCATTTCGGCAAGATGTTGTGGATAACTTGCACTGATATCCCATATCCTGCGCAACTGCGTTGACTCGGACCCCATCCCTTGCGCAGACTTTCAATTCATAGGAATCACGGGACACGCGGCCATTGCGTTTCAGCAAGCTCAAACTGACCGGCTTCAAAAGCTTTGTTGATCCGACCGATCTGATCATCGCGGACGGGTTGACCGGTGTGGTGGGTCCGAATGGCTGTGGCAAGTCCAACCTTTTGGAAGCCTTGCGCTGGGTGATGGGGGAAAACCGCCCCAAATCCATGCGCGGCGGCGCGATGGAGGATGTGATCTTTGCCGGTGCCGCCACACGGCCCGCCCGCAATTTCGCCGAAGTTGTCCTGACCATGGACAATTCCGAACGTCTGGCGCCCGCGGGGTTCAATGACACCGACCAGCTTGAAATCGTGCGCCGGATCACCCGCGATGTCGGCAGCGCCTACAAGACCAACGGCAAGGATGTGCGCGCGCGCGATGTGCAGATGCTGTTCGCGGATGCCTCGACCGGTGCCCATTCCCCCGCGCTTGTGGGGCAGAACCGCATCGCCGAGCTGATCAGCGCCAAACCCCGCGCCCGCCGCCGCATTCTGGAAGAGGCCGCCGGGATCTCGGGACTCTATCAACGTCGGCATGAGGCCGAGCTGAAGCTGAAAGCGACCGAGGCCAACCTGACCCGCGTCGATGACGTGCTCGAGCAGTTGGGCGGGCAGCTTGCGCAACTGGCCCGTCAGGCCCGTCAGGCCGCACGCTATCGCGAAATCGGCGAACAGCTGCGTCAGGCCGAGGGGATGCTGCTCTATCGCCGCTGGAAAGAGGCCGACATGGCCCGCCAGCAGGCTGAAGACAAGCTGCGGGCCCGGATTTCCGAGGCCTCCCGCGCCGAGGCCGAAGCCCGCGCCGCAGCAGCAAAAAGGGCCGGGATCGAAGAAACCCTGCCCCCTCTGCGCGAGGAAGAGGCCATCGCCGCCGCTGTCCTGCAACGCCAGCAGGTGCAGCGCGATCAACTGACCGATCAGGAAACCCGCGCGCGCCAGACCATTGAAACACTGACCAGCCGCATTCATCAACTCGGCAAGGATATCGACCGGGAAACCGGCCTGAACCGCGATGCGGGCCAGATGATCGAACGGCTGGAATGGGAAGCCCGCGAACTGGCCAAGGCCGCCGAAGGGCATGACGCGAAGGTGGCGGAAGCCGCAGAAATTGCCCGCGAAGCCGCGTCGATCCTTCAGAACCGCGAAGACCACCTGTCGCAGCAGACCGAAGATATGGCGCGTCTTGTCGCCCGTCACCAGTCGGCGCAGCGACTGGTCGAAGACAGCCGCAAGACGCTGGCACGCTCTGAGGGCGAAGAGGAAAAAGCCCGCCTGGCCGTGGATGAGGCCAGAACAGCCCTGACCCGTGCCAGCGAGGCGTTTGAAACTTCGCAGGAAAGCGAGGAAGAAGCCCGCGAAGCCGCCGAGGCCGCCGAAGAGGCGCTGGCCGCCGCAGATGAGTTGCGCAATGAAACGCAGGCCCGCGAAGCCGAGGCACGCGCGCAACGGTCCGAGGCCGAAGGCGAATTGGGTGCAATCCGCGCCGAAACAACCGCGCTTGCCAAGCTGGTGGAACGCGACACGGCCGAAGGCGGGCAGGTGATGGACCTGCTGCGCGTGGAACCGGGTTTTGAAAAGGCGCTGGGAGCAGCCTTGGCCGATGACCTCCGTGCGCCGCTGGTTGAAGGTGACGGCCCGTCCGGCTGGGTTCAGGTGGCAGGCTATGACAGCGATCAACCCTTGCCCGATGGGGTCGACCCGCTGGCGCTGCACGTGTCAGGGCCGGACAGGCTCAGCCGTCGCATCGCGCAGATCGGGCTGGTCGATGCGGATCAGGGCGCGCGGTTGCAGGCGTCGTTGAAGCCGGGCCAGCGTCTTGTGTCGCGCTCGGGCGACCTGTGGCGCTGGGACGGGTTCCGCGCCTGGGCCGAGGATGCGCCAAGTGCGGCGGCGCTGCGTCTGGAACAGCTCAACAAGCTTGAGGCGCTGAAACAGGAACTGGCCCGCACCGAGGCGCAGGCCGACGGTGCCCGCGCCGCGCATGAAACCCTGTCGCGGCAACTGGCGGACGTGACCGAGGCCGACCGACGCGCGCGCGAAGCCCGCCGTGCCGCCGATCAGCGCATGGCCGAAACCGCACGCCAGCTCAGCCGCGCCGAGGCGGATCGCAACCTCGCGCAGGGCAAGCTGGAAACCCTGGCCCTCGCCGTGGACCGTCACAAGGAAGACGCCATGTCCGCCCGCGTGCAACTGCGCGAGGCCGAGGCGGCGCTGAACGACCTGGGTGATCTTGCCAGCGCCCGCGCCGAGGTTGAGGACATCAAGCAGACGGTCGAGGCGGCGCGGATCACCATGCTGACCCACCGCTCGACCCATGATGAGCTGCGCCGTGAAGGCGACGCCCGCACCCGACGCACGCAGGAGGTCACCAAGGACCTGAGCGGCTGGCGGCACCGTCTGGAAACGGCCGAGAAACGGATTTCGGAACTGGCCGAGCGCAAGGAAAGTTCGGAAGAGGAACTGACCGAGGCTATGGCCGTCCCCGGCGAAATCGCCGAGGCGCGGGAAGAGCTGAACGAGTTGATCGAAGCCGCCGAAGCCCGGCGGGCCGATGCCGCTGACAAGCTGGCCGAAGCAGAAACACAGTTGCGCGAAGTGGTGACGGCCGAGCGTGAGGCCGAACGCCTGGCCTCAGAAGCCCGCGAAAACCGCGCCGCAGCCGAGGCGCGCAGTGACGCGGCAAAGGAAAGCGTGCTTGCGGCGGCAGAACGGATTGCCGAAGACCAGCAACTGACCCCGAACCAGTTGCTGAACCAGCTGGACGTCAACCCCGACCAGATGCCCGCCGCGGATGCTCTGGAAGCCGAAGTGAACCGCCACAAACGCCAGCGTGACGCCATGGGCGCGGTGAACCTGCGGGCCGAGGAAGACAGCAAGGACGTTCAGGAAGAATTTGACACGCTCAGCAGTGAAAAGGCCGATCTGGAAGAGGCGATCAAAGCTCTGCGCAGTGGCATCTCCAGCCTCAACCGCGAAGGGCGCGAGCGTCTGTTGACCGCGTTTGAACAGGTGAACTCGAACTTCGCGATGCTGTTCAAGCATCTCTTTGGTGGGGGCGAGGCCAATCTGGTCATGGTCGAAAGCGATGACCCGCTGGATGCGGGGCTGGAAATCATGTGTCAGCCGCCGGGCAAGAAGCTCTCGACCCTCAGCCTGCTGTCTGGCGGCGAACAGACCCTGACCGCGACCGCGCTGATCTTTGGCGTTTTCCTGGCCAACCCGGCCCCGATCTGTGTGCTGGACGAAGTCGACGCGCCGCTGGACGATGCCAACGTCACCCGTTTTTGTGACCTGCTGGACGAGATGTGCCGCCAGACTGACACCCGTTTCCTGATCATTACCCACCACGCGGTGACCATGGCGCGCATGGATCGTCTGTTCGGCGTCACCATGCAGGAACAGGGCGTCAGCCAGCTGGTTTCGGTCGATCTGAAGAAGGCCGAGCAGATGGTGGCCTGACCGCTCACCGCAACGTTATGATGATTGCAGGCATAACGCGCTACCTTGGCCTCATGACGCGTTTCCTGATCTCCGCCCTCATCGCCGCCACCCCGGTTGTCGCCGCCGACTGGCCCGTCAAACCCGGCGATGTCCCGCTGACAGTGGCCGAGCTTGACGCCCTCGCAGGCCAGACGCTGACCTTCTACGATGATGGTCAGGCCAAGTTTTCGGCCGGTGGGGCCTATTCCTATACCTACGCGGGAGGAGATTCCGCCTTTGGAACCTACGCCATCGCCGATGACGGTTCCGTCTGCATTGCGTACCGCAACGGGTTCAGCCGCTGCGACCTGTATGTCCGCAGCGGCGAGCGGCTGATCTTGATCGATCAGAAAGGGGATCGATACCCGGTGCGGCCCGAATAAGGAAGTCAGCAGTTCAGGACGGTCACTTTGGCAATGGACCAACCCGTGCAGCGTACTGAACCCGCGGCAGGTGCCAAAGGCTACGCCAGGAACATTAGCCCAAAAATGCACGCCCGAAGATAGGCCAGAACCAAACTGTGGGCACCTCGACACAGCGCGCTGGCGCAAAGCAGGGTAAGTCGTGCCAAAACCGACGCCGCGGTTGACGAGCCACGCACCGCTTCGTTAGTGCAGCAGCGACCCCGTTTCGGCTTAGGGCAAGAGGTGCTGTTTTGGAATTTCAAGTTGCAAGTTTCTGGTTTGGTTCGCCGTTATCTTGCGTTGAAAGAGTATGCATTCAGTCCTTTCTGGATCATGGCTATGTCTTCCACCTGTACGTGCTGGATATGAACATGGATGTTCCCGAAGGCGTCGTTGTTCATGATGCCCGCGAAATCTATACAGATGAAACCACCGAAAACCTGACCGGTGGCCGACGACGGATGGCGGTCTATTCAGACATCTTCCGTATCCACATGCTGCAAAAAACCGACTATGTGTGGGTTGATCTGGATATCTACTGCATCCGGCCGCTGGATGTTCCACCGGACTATCTGTTTGGTGTCGTCTGGCGCAATAAGGCGATGAACAATTGCGTGTTGCGCCTTCCCAAAAATTCTCTGGCACTGAGGCTGATCCTGAATTTCCTTGAGTCAGAAGTCCCGATCCCGTTTTGGTTGGGCAGTGATCGTGTTGAGAAACTGGTCAAACGCTATGAAGCGGGCGAGACAATCACGCTCTATGACCTTCCGTGGACGACAACCGGCCCAAGCGTGACCCGCTGGGCGCTGGGGGTCACCGGTGAAATCGACCGAGGCCAGCATTGGATTTTGTATTGGCCGCGTCGCGGGTTTCTGGACCCGGTCGAGAACATTGAAGACTACGAACCCGATTGGGCCCGGTTTCACCACTTCCAGGGCGAAACCCGCAGTGGTATTCGCAGCAAATTCGGTGGTATTACTCCAAAGGGAAGTTACATCGATTTTGTCTGTCAAAGACATGGAATTGACCCCGAGAAATATCCGGTCACATAATCAGCGGCGTCGGTGCCGATATCGTCGAATAATCTTGGGGTTTTGCGCCATACCGCAGCGGTGCGGGCCGCTGGATCAGATTTTTTCCAGCAATTCCATCGTTGGCCATGCGTCCGCGGGCAGGTCCAGACGTTTCTGTTCCGCCTGCGTCGCAGCTCGCGTCCCTGACCCCAGAATCCCGTCGATCTTGCCGACATCATATCCTTTGGCCTGAAGCTTGGTCTGCAACTGTTTCATCTGTGCGCCATTCAGGCCCTGCGCGGGATTGCCCGCATCATAGATCTGGCCGCCCTCAAGCCGTGTTCCGAAATAAGCGGCGGTCAGAACATAGACAAAGCTCTGGTTCCATTCGAAATAGACGTCGAAATTGGGGTAGGCCAGAAAGGCAGGCCCGTTGCGCCCCTGTGGCAGGATCAGCGAGGCGGGCAGGTTGGCCAAGGACCCGCCGCGCGCCTGAACGCCCATCGCCTGCCATTCCGCCACCGAACGCGGTTTGCCGGGGCCGGACAGGGACCAGTCCATCTGCGCGGGCACGGTGACCTCCTGCAACCAAGGCTCACCCGCGCGCCATCCTAGATGAGACAGCATTCTGGCCCCCGACATCAGCGCATCAGGGGCCGAGCTCTTCAGGCGGACATGCCCGTCACCGTCACCATCGACGCCGTTTTCCAGTATGTCACGCGGCAGCATCTGCACCATGCCGATCTCTCCGGCCCAAGCCCCGGTGGTGCGGGCCGGGTCGAAATCACCGTTCTGATACAGCTCGATGGCGGCGAAGATCTGCGGTCGGAACAGCTCCGGGCGGCGGCAGTCATGGGCCAGCGTCACCAAGGCGTTGCGGGTGTTGAAGTCGCCTTGAAACGATCCGTAATCGGTTTCAAATGCCCAGAAGGCCAGCAGCACCCCGCGGGAAACGCCATATTCCCGCTCGATCCGATCAAAGACCGCATCGTATTTGCGCGACATCGCTTGCCCGCGCTCGATCCGGTTTTGAGAAATCAGACGACGAGAAAATTCAACAAAGGGCTTCTGAAAAACGCCCTGCGCCCGGTCGGCCTTCAGCACGGCGCTGTCCTGCTGCACCCCGTCAAAGAACCCGTTCACTGCTGATTTGTCCAAACCTTGCTGCACGGCCTCGGCCTTCAGCCCTTTGACAAAGGAATTAAAACCACCGCCACATTGCGCCAGCGCAGGTGAGGTGAACAGGGCAGCGGCGATCAGGCCAGAGAGTATACGCATGAAAAGGTCCGTCAGAATATCAGTTTGGTCCCAACCCACACTGACACGAGCCCAAGCGCAAGCCCCCAAACCCGCCAGAGCATGTCACATGCGCGAAAAACTTCTGATGCACCGATCTCGCGCGGGGCGTCGCCATTGACCCAGGCTAGGTCGCGCACCTGCCCGTCATAGCTGCGCGGCCCAGCCAGCGCGACATTCAGGGCGCGGGCCATGGCGGCCTCGGGCCAGCCAGCGTTGGGTGAGATATGGCGTTGCGCATCCCGCACCATCTCAGACCAGCGAGACCATTGGCCGGACAGCGCCACGATCATCACACAGGTCAGTCGGGCAGGGATCAGGTTCAGCAGGTCGTCGAACCGGGCCGCGGCCCAGCCAAAATCGCGGTACGTTTCGGTGCGATAACCGATCATGCTGTCGGCGGTGTTCACCGCCTTGTACACCAGCAATCCCGGAAGCCCCGCGACCAGAAACCAGAATGCGGGGGCAATGACCCCGTCGCTCAGGTTTTCTGCCGCACTTTCGATGGCGGAACGCGCCACCTGTGCTTCGGTCATATCCTGCGTGTCGCGCGAGACGATCATAGCCACCTGCGCCCGCCCGTCTTCCAGCGAAGATTGCAACCCGTAACCAACCGCGCGGACATGGGCAACCAGCGACTTTTGCGCCAACAGGATTGCGCAGCAAAGAATTTCAACCACCGGCCCCAGCTGCGACAGACCCCACCCAAGACCCCATGCGCCGCAGATCAGAAGGGCAAGCACGGCCACCCCTTTCAGCCTCCGTCTGCTTCCGTGGTTCAGGCACTTGTCCAGCCAGCCGATCAGGTTGCCGATCATCACCGCCGGGTGTTTGACGCGGGACCAGAGCCAATCGGGCTCTCCCAGTGCCGCGTCCAGACACAGGGCGCAGACCAGCATCAGGGCAGGGCTCACAGCGCGGCCTCCAGCCTGTCCCAGCCCTTTTCTGGCGGCAGACCCAGACGCAGAAAGGTTGCTGAATAGGGAAAGATACGGCTCCAGATATGGGCGCGGGCCAGCCGGTCCTGCCAGCCCAAGGCGTCATCGACTTTGTAAAGACGAAACAGGCTGGTGCCACCGACAATATTTGCGCCCCTGGTCAGCATCAGCGCATCCAGCCGGGCCGCCTCATCCGCCAGTCGCGCGCGCGTGGCATCGGCCCAGTCATCGTCCGACAGGGCCTGTGTCCCAACCCGCAGGGCCGGGCCGGACACTGACCAGGGTCCGGTCAGGTCGTTCAGGCGGTTGATCAGTTCAGGCCGCCCGATGGCAAACCCAAGCCGCATCCCGGCCAGCCCCCAGAACTTGCCAAAGCTCTTCAGCACGATCACGCCGGGACGTTCCGCCAGATGGATCAACGATACCTCTGGCGTGACATCGCAAAAGCTCTCGTCGATCACGGTCAGCGGGGCCGAGACGTCGCTTTCCTGCCAGATACGTCCGTCCGGGTTATTTGGATGCACGATCACGCGGGCGTCAGCCGCGCCCTCAGGCTGAACACGCCACCCCTGCGCCGAAAAGGCGGCGGCGTGTTCGTTATAGGTGGGCAGTGTGATCTGGACACGACCTGGCGCGGCCAGCGCCGGAATGCGAGAGATGACAGCCGATGCACCGGGTGCCGGCAGGATCTCAGCCCCCTGTGGCACGTTCCAGAACCTGCGGGCCGCATCACTCAGCCGTTCAAAGGCACCGTGATCCGGCAATTCGGCCCAATCTCCGGCGGTCAGACCCGCGACTGCATAAGGATGCGGATTGATTCCGGTCGACAGATCGATCCAATCTGCGCGCGTTCCACCATACCTGACAATCGCCCTGTCCAGCCCCCCGCCGTGGTCGCGAACTGCGCGGGGGTCCAAGCCGTGATCAAGTGTACTCATCTGCTCTCTCTGCGGGGATTGACCGGTTTCGGGGTGCTTCAAGCGGATTTTTGCCATTTACACAAGCAAATCCGCCCGAACACGCAAGCGTGCGGCTGCTGTTAACACTTTGTTAAGGAAATAACGAGATCACGGACCACGGGGGTCGGCACCACTCACCATACCAAGTGCCGAGGTTGTTGCAAATGAAAGTTCTGATTGTTGAGAGTAACCCCGACCTTGGTCGGGTCTGGAAAAGACATCTGGAGCGGCAAGACGCCGAAGTCACGCTGGTTGACGCTCAGGAGGCCGCCATTCTGGCGCTCTATGGCACGGATTTTGATATCATCGTGCTGGATCTGGTTCTGGAAACCGGAAGCGCATTGGCTGTGGCCGATTTTGCCAGCTATCGCCGCCCCGAGGCGCGGGTGATTTTTGTCACCAACACCACCTTCTTTTCCGACGGGTCGATTTTTGCGCACAGTCCCAATGCCTGTGCCTATGTTCAAAGCGAAACGCCGCCAGAGGATCTGGCGGCGATGGTCGAACATTACGCTGCGGGGCGCTGACCGCGTCCATGCGGCTCCATGTAATCCAGTACCGGGTTCACCGGAACGATCCGGTGCGGATTGATGCTGTCATGGCTGTAGTGATAGTGGCGCACAATGTGGGCCATGTTCACGGTCTCGGCGACACCGGGCCATTGATACAGCTCACGCGTATAGGCCCATAGGTTCGGGTAATCGACCAGGCGCCGCCGGTTGCACTTGAAATGCAGGTGATAGACCGGGTCGAAGCGGATCAGGGTTGTGAACAACCGCCAATCGGCTTCGGTGATCCGATCCCCCATCAGGTAACGGTTCCGGGCCAGACGCTCCTCCAGCCAGTCCAGCGTGTCGAACAATGGGTGTACGGCAGCGTCATAGGCGTCCTGCGTGGTGGCAAAGCCCGACTTGTAGACGCCGTTGTTGACGTCTGAATAGATGCGCGCGTTGACCTCTTCGATCTCGTCCCGCATCGCCTCGGGCCAGTAATCGTCCGTATTGCCAGTGATATCGTTGAAGGCCGAATTGAACATGCGGATGATTTCCGAACTTTCGTTCGAAACGATGGTCTCCTGCACCTTGTCCCACAGGATCGGAACCGTGACGCGACCGGAATAGGACGGATCCGCCTTGGTATAGATCTGATGTGCATGGCTCAGCCCGTAAAGAATGTCACCCGTGGCACCGTGATCATCCACCTCAAAGGTCCAGCCCTGGTCCAGCATGTCGGGATGCACGACCGAAACCGGGATCAGATCGCTCAGCCCTTTCAACGCGCGAAAGATCAGGGTGCGATGCGCCCAGGGGCAGGCGTGGCTGACATACAGGTGATACCGCCCGGCTTCGGCCCGGAACCCGCCTTTGCCCGACGGTCCCGCGCGGCCATCGGCGGTCAGCCAGTTGCGAAACTGCGCCGCGCTGCGTTTGAATGCGCCACCGGTGGATTTGGTGTCATACCAGGTGTCTTGCCATTTTCCGTCGACCAGCAGGCCCATATCTCATCCTCCGCACAGGCGTTTGGTCAAAGATAGGTCCAAGCCCCGCCCGTTCCTATGCATTTGCCCGCGCACAAGACCTGCATGCGCGCACAGCCAATGCTGGGATTTCTGTGCAACAAACCGCAGGCACAGCCAGTTCCGTGAACGCGTTCACTGGATTTTTACAACAGTTCCCGCACAATAGAGGTCATTAGCGGGGGAATGATTTAATGAGTACTTATGTTTCAAAGGAAATACGCGCCGAGTTGGATGCGGCCCGAATCGCCACATTGAAAAAGGCCAGTCGCCTTCGTGTCCAAATGGGCGACAATACCTATAAAATTCTCAAATTGTGGAAAGATGGTTTCACGGTTGAGGCGGAAACAACACCGCGCCTGCGCGGGTTGGTCGATATCTATGACGGGGCCAATCTTATGTATCAATGCCTGATCATTGCCGATCAGGATGAAGGCGGAGAGATGCGATACGAATTCAAGCGCAGCACCGCCGCCCATGACAAGGCACCGCTGGATTTCTACCGCGCCCCGGATGCGCCCATCGCACTGCTGGGCTACGAAGACTAGGCTCGGATTTTCATCGTCCCGGGTTCGGTCAGGGTGACGCCCACCATGCCGTAGGGCTGGCTATCGCTATGGAATTCGCCATGGGGTCCGCGCCCGGACAACAGGCGCGGTTCATCGTGAGGCCAGTCAATCCAGCCACCGCTTGGCTTATTGCAGGTCGCCAAAGGCCCGTTTCAGTCGCGCGCAGGCGTCCTCGACCCGCGCCCGTTGTGTGGCCAGGTTGAACCGTTCAAACGTTTCTCCGCCAGTGCCAAAGCCGGGCCCGGACGAGGTTGCAATCCGCGCATCCTCGCGCAGGCGGCGGACAAACTCGGTGTGATCCATGCCGGTGCCGGAAAAGTCGACCCAGGCCAGATAGGTCGCCTGCAAAGGCATCGACCAAAGGCCCGGAATCTCGGCGATGGTCTGGTCGAACAGACGCCGGTTTTCCTCCAGATGCGCGATCTGGGCATCTGCCCATTCCGCGCCGGCCGGGCTGTAGGCGGCGGTGATCATCGCCACACCCAACGCGCTGGGGCCATAATCCAGCGTTGTCAACCGATGCTTCATCGCCTCGCGCAGTTTGGGGTCGGGAATGATCATGTTGCCGGTGCGCTGCCCGGCGATGTTAAAGGTCTTCGATGCCGCTGTCAGCGTCACCGTCCAAGGCCGCGCATCCGGGGCCGCCACATCCATCGGCACAAACTTGGCACCGGGATAGACCAGATCGTGGTGAATCTCGTCCGAGACAAGGATCAGCCCGTTGCGCTCGGCAAATGCGGCCACGGCGCGCAGTTCCTCCGGCGTCCAGACCCGGCCCGACGGGTTCTGCGGCGAACACCACAGCAACATCTTCTCGGACCCGTCCAGCCGCGACTGGGCGTCGTCCAGGTCAAGGCCATAACTTTCCCCGTCCCGCACCAAAGGGCATTCCACGACCCGGCGGCCCGATTTGTTCACCTTGTGGGCAAACTCATGGTAAACGGGGGTAAAGATCACGATGCCATCACCGTGATCGGTCCAGACATCCAGCGACAGGGCGATTGCATTGCCCAAGCCCTGAGTGGTCAGAACCCAGTCCGTGTCAATCTCCCAGTCGTGGCGGGTTTTCATCCACCACTGGACCGAGGCCAGATACTCCGGGTGCGCCCAGGAATACCCGAACACGCCGTGATCCGCGGCCTTGCGCACCGCGTCGATCACGCAGGGGGCTGTCGGGTAGTCGGAATCGGCCGTCCACATGGCCAGCCCATCCTCGGGCGAGACGCCATACAGCATCTCCATCTTGTCCCATTTGGAACTGTTGGTGCCCCGGCGGTCGATCAGGTCGTTGAAGGTCATGTCTGCTCCATTTTCTCGACCGAAAGCTAACCGCAATTCAGGCAGGTGCAAGGGGGGCGTTGCGGCGCGGGGCGGGATGGCCTAAATCAGCCTCATGAAACGTAACATCCTGATCTATCCCGACCCCCGTCTCAAGAAGGTCTGCGCCCCCGTGGCCGACCTCACGGACGACCTGCGCGCACTGGCCGATGATATGCTGGAAACGATGTATGACGCCCCGGGTGTTGGCCTTGCCGCGCCACAGATCGGCGTGCTGGATCGCTTGATCGTGCTGGATTGCATTAAGGAAGAAGGCGAGGCGCCGCGCCCGCTGATCATGTTCAACCCGCAGGTCATCGCGGCCTCGAAAGAAACCAATGTCTACGAGGAAGGCTGCCTGTCGATCCCTGATCAATACGCCGAGGTGACGCGCCCCAAAGTGGTCGATGTGACATGGATGGACCGCGACGGAAACTTGCAACAGGAAACCTTTGACGGGCTCTGGGCCACCTGTGTTCAACACGAGATCGATCACTTGGACGGCAAGCTGTTCATTGACTATCTCAAGCCGCTGAAACGGCAGATGATCACCCGCAAGATGCAAAAGCTCAAACGCGAACGGGCTCGTGCATGACCGTTCGTACCTGCCTGCCATGGCCTGACAAACGCCTGCGCACCAAGGCGGATGAGGTGCCCGAGATCACCGATGAGGTCCGCGCCATCTGGGACGACATGATCGACACGATGGAGGCGATGCCCGGCGTCGGTCTTGCCGCGCCACAGATCGGGGTGATGCTGCGGCTTGCCGTTGTTGACGGCTCTGCCGAACGGGGCCGGGCCGTGCGTCTGGCAAACCCGGAAATCCTGCACAGTTCGATCGAGCTGCGCGAACATGAAGAGGCCAGCCCGAACCTGCCCGGCGTCTCGGCCAAAATCAAACGCCCTCGCGCGGTGACCGTGAAGTTCCTGAACGAACATGGCATGCTGGATCGCCGCGATTTCGTCGGGATCGATGCGACCAGCGTGCAGCACCAGATAGACCACCTGAACGGACGGATGTATTTCGACCGTCTCAGCAAGGTCAAACGTGACATGCTGCTGCGCAAGGCCCGCAAACAACCCTGACGTCCCTAGGCCGGGCTTCAGCCCGGCACCCGTCCCAACTGCCGGAGCCAACGATGCGCATCATCTTCATGGGAACCCCCGATTTTTCGGTCCCGGTGCTGGACGCACTCGTCAGGGCCGGGCACGACATCGCCGCCGTCTACTGCCAGCCCCCGCGCCCCGCCGGACGTGGCAAGAAAGACCGCCCGACACCGGTTCACGCCCGGGCCGAGGCGCTGGGCCTGCCCGTCCGCCACCCAACCTCTCTGAAATCTGCTGACGAACAGACCGCGTTTGCCGCGCTGAACGCCGATATCGCCGTCGTCGTCGCTTATGGCCTGATCCTGCCGCAACCCATTCTGGACGCGCCGCGACACGGCTGCCTGAACATCCACGCCAGCCTGCTGCCGCGCTGGCGCGGTGCCGCCCCGATCCACCGGGCGATCATGTCCGGCGATGCCGAAACCGGGATCTGCATCATGCAGATGGAGGCCGGTCTGGACACCGGCCCGGTCCTGCTGCGACAGGCAACCGCGATTGAGGTTGAAGAAACCACCGCGCATCTGCATGACCGGCTCTCGGCCATGGGGGCCGCGCTGATCGTCGAGGCTCTGGCCAAGCTGCCGGATCTCACACCGGAACCGCAGCCCGAGGATGGCGTGACCTATGCCGCCAAGATCGACAAGTCCGAGGCCCGCATCGACTGGACGCGCCCGGCGGTTGAGGTCGACAGGCAAATTCGCGGACTGTCACCCTTTCCCGGCGCGTGGACCGAAATGAATGGCGAACGCATCAAGCTGCTGGCATCGCGGCTGGCAGACGGGCAGGGCGCAGCGGGTGAGGTTCTGAACAACGACCTGCACGTGGCCTGCGGTCAGGGCGCGGTCGAACTGCTGCGCTTGCAACGGGCGGGCAAAGGCGCGCAGGATAGGGAAACCTTCCTGCGGGGCTGGCCCATTCCCACCGGCACCCGCCTGACCTAGGAGAAGCCCGATGTTCATGGTGATGATGGGGACCGTCGTGATTGCCGGGATCGTCGGATATCTGTCCGAACAGACCGGGTTCACCCATAACGGCTATCTTCAGTCGATCATCATCTGCGTGGGCGGGGCGTTCCTGTTCTACTTCATCCGCATCATGTTCGGCATCAGCTTTGGCCCTCCGGGTTTGGATGCGGTGATCTCGTCTATCGGCGCGCTGATCATCGTGCCGACCCATTGGCGAAAATGACATGCCCGTCGTCGCCCTGATCATCATCGGCGCTGCCGCGGGGTTCCTCGCCACCCGCCTGATGCGGATCGAGGCGGACATTCCAACCACCATGCTGATCGGTGTTTTCGGGGCCCTGATCGGAGGGTTCGTTCTGCGGTTTCTGATAACCGTTATGGGCTGGATGTCGGGCTTTGTGGGCGCGGTTCTGGGCGCATTGCTGGTGATCTGGATCTGGCAGACCTACCTGCGCCGCTAGCATATTCCTTGGCCGCGCATTCCGTCCTGGAAACCTTCACTCGACAAGATAGTGCAGCAGATCAGCGCTCGTCGCACTCCAGCGCTGAACCAAGCGCCGGGGAGGCTTTCGTCGTCATATCGAACCGGTTCACCTCGACGGCAGTCATCCAGTGGATGCTGTCGGCCGGGGCCGCATACAGCGTGTACCAGTAAAACGCCTCATCCACGCCAATGTCCCTGAAGTAATCCAGATAGCGGTCATGTTCCGGGTCATCTTTGGGCAACTCCGTGGCCACCAGCCCCGATCCGGCCCAGCTGTGAACACCGACACAGGCCCCCGGTTGCAAAACACGTCGGTGTCCAGCCAGAAACAAATCGGTGCCGCCGCTGGCAACCAGACCGTCCGAGGGCACAACGGTATCGAACCCGGCCTTGCGCACCTCTCGGCTGAAGATGACATTGGCGTCGTCATCCACCGACCCCTCGATATATTGCAGCACCAGCGTGCGCGCTTCGGGATTTTCCGCGGTGACGTCTTCGAAAGCGGACAGCGTTGTTTCGTCAATCGTGCCCGAGGCGATGATCCGGTCACCCTCAGCAACAAAGCGGACGGGTGCATAATATGCGCCGCATGAGGCCAGCAAAGCCAGTGAGACCGCAATCGATGTAAGTCTGAACGGCATTTGGCCTCCGGGCTGCGCGTTCCAAACAGCTATCAGCCCGCCCCGGTCGCGTCCACCGACAGGTTCAGTTTCGGGGCGGGCGGCTTTTGTAGACGGGCAACTGCCAACCAAACACCAGCGACCCGGCCCGCAAGGCCCAGCACACAAGGGCGCACAGACCCAGCACAAAGGCAGGCTCCAGCCCCAGTCTGACCGCAAGGACCGCCGTCAACGCCCCCACAAACGCGCACGAGACGTAAAGTTCGCCCTGTTTCAGGACCAGCGGCACCTCGTTGCAGACCACGTCGCGCATCAGCCCGCCCAGACACCCGGTCGTCACACCCATCAGCACGACGATGATACCGGGCTGATCCAGTGACAGCGCGGCACCGGTTCCGGCCGCAACGGCGACCGACAGCGCGAAACTGTCCAGCCAGACCAGCCAGTTATAGCGGCTTTCCACCAGATGGGCGGTAAAGAACACAAACACCGCCGCCGCGACGGCGATCAGGATGTAATCCGGCTGGCCGACCCAGAAGATCGGGTGCCGGTCCAGCAGCAGGTCGCGTACCGTGCCGCCGCCAACTGCGGTCAGGCAGGCCATGAAAGCAAAACCCACCAGATCCAGCTGCGCCCGGCTGGCCACCAGCGCCCCGGTCAGCGCAAAGATCAGAACCGAGGCATAATCCAGCAGCGTCAGCGCGCTCACGCCTGCGCCTTTTTCGGCTTGAAGGGCGCCATGCCTGCGCGGGCCAGTTCATCGGCCTTTTCGTTTTCGGGATGGCCCGCATGGCCCTTGACCCATTCCCATGTCACATCATGTCGTTCCTGCGCCTCGTCCAGACGCTGCCACAGATCGACATTCTTGACCGGCTTCTTGTTCGAGGTTTTCCAGCCATTCCGCTTCCAGCCGAATATCCAGCCGGTGACGCCGTTCTTCACATAGGCGCTGTCGGTGACAATGGTGATCTTCGACGGGCGCTCCAGCGTCTCAAGCGCGCTGATGGCAGCCAGCAACTCCATCCGGTTGTTGGTCGTCTCGGCCTCGCCCCCGTTCAGTTCCCGCTCTTTCAGAACCCTGTCCCCGTTCTTCGCGCGCAGCAGCACGCCCCAGCCTCCGGGGCCGGGATTGCCGGAACAGGCGCCATCTGTATAGGCAAACAACTCAGGCATGGGCGAACACCAGAATAAACCCGTCGTACGACCCGGCCAGACCCTTGCCCATTCCTTCGACCGCGCGGTCAACCGTGAACCCGGCCTGGGTCAGCGCCTCTCGGATTTCGGCTTCCGAGTAATAGGTGTAATAGCGGTCCAGATCGTCACGATGCTCGCCCGAGCCCAGCTTCATGCCCAGAAACAGCTGGCCTCCGGGCTTCAGGGCCGTGTGGATCGCTTTCAGGTGACGCGGAAAATCCGCACGCGGCGCGTGCAGCAGGGAAAAACTGGCGTAGACGCCATCATATTCGGCGGTTTCGGTAACGTCGTCGAACGTGCCCAGATGCGCGTCCACCCCGTTCCGGCGGGCATGTTCGACAAAGGCGGGGGTGGCATCCAGCGCCCGCACCTTCAGCCCCTGACGCATCAGGAAACCGCTGTCCGATCCGGGTCCTGACCCCAGATCCAGCACATAGCCGCCCGCACCGACCGCATCGGCAAAATCCTGACGGGTCTTGAGCTGTTCGGCTGGCAAAGGAATGGCCAGATATTCGTTTACTCTCTTCGTATAGGCATCAATTGTGCGTTTGTCGCTCACAGGTACACTCCGACGGCTAGGCTGGCCAGAACGACTGCGGTCAGCAGGATACGCAGCTGCATCCACCAGACCGGCGTCAGCCGCCAGTATGAAAACAGGGCGTCCAGCAGCAGCAAGCCGGTGAACCCGTAGATCAGATTGGTGCCCGCAGTGACCGGCCCGCCGCCCGTCATGGCAAAGGCCCACAGCGCAGGCAGGACCGACAGCGCATAACACAGCGCCGCCTTGCTGCCCGAGGTCTTGGTGGCAAACCCCCACAGAACACCGGACATAAAGCTCAGGATGACCGAGCCATAGAACAGCTGCACATAAGGCCCGACAAAGCGCGGGCCAAATGTATGCGTGCCCCAGTCGTTCAGATCGCCGTTCAGATATGTCAGCGCGCCCCAGACAAACGGGACCAGTCCCGCCAACCCAAGATAAAGCGGCGCCTTCGGCACGCCGGTCACGCCGGTTGCCTCAACACGCGCGGTACTTTGAACTCGACGTTTTCGGTTGCGGTCTCGACCGGCTCGACAGTGACGTCGTAATGGTCGCGGAAGGCGTCGATCACCTCGTTCACCAGCAATTCCGGGGCCGATGCGCCTGCGGTCACCGCAACGCTTTTGATGCCCTGCAAAGCGCGCCAGTCGATCTCGGTCGCGCGCTGGACCAGCTGCGCGTATTTGCACCCCTCGCGTGAGGCAACCTCGACCAGACGGCGGGAATTGGACGAGTTCGGAGCCCCCACAACCAGCAGCGCATCGGCCTTGGGGGCCACGGCCTTCACGGCCTCCTGCCGGTTGGTGGTGGCATAACAGATGTCTTCCTTATGCGGCCCGACAATGGCCGGGAACCGGTCCTGAAGGGCTGCGATGATGTCCTTGGTATCATCCACTGACAGGGTGGTCTGGGTGACAAAGGCCAGCTTGTCGGGGTCGCGCACCTGCACGGTGGCCACATCCTCGACCGTTTCGACCAGCAGCACATCACCCTTTGGCAACTGTCCCATCGTGCCAACGGTTTCGGGATGGCCCTTGTGGCCGATCATGATCATCTGCAATCCCGCATCCGCATGGCGCTGCGCCTCGACATGAACCTTCGACACCAGGGGACAGGTGGCATCCACATAGATCATCTCACGTTGCGCGGCTTCGGCGGGTACCGATTTCGGAACACCATGGGCGGAAAAGATCACCGGGCGGTCATCGGGGCATTCATGCAGTTCTTCGACAAACACAGCCCCTTTGGCCCGCAACCCGTCGACCACGAATTTGTTATGCACGATCTCGTGGCGCACATAGACCGGCGGCCCCCATTTCTGCAGGGCCATTTCAACGATCTTGATGGCGCGGTCCACACCGGCGCAGAACCCGCGCGGGGCGGCCAGGTAAAGTGTCAGTGGCGGCTTGGTCATTCGGCTGTCTCCTTAGGGCACAGGTAAGTCTTTTCCCGGCCTTGGTCCAGACAGGACATTGTCATTCATCTGACACGAATCGTTGTTAGTCAGAGGATGTTTCAGCACCAATCCTTAGTTAAAGAAGCGCGGCCAGGACCCCGGTCCTGACCGCGCGAATTTTTCCCATCAACAGGCAGTGGTGCCGGATCAGCTGCCGCCTGCAACCGCGACGCTGCGATGCTCTGCCGGCATTTCACGCGGCGGGCGACCGATCACGTCGCGCAGGTCTTCCAACTCGATGAAGTTGTCGGCCTGTCGGCGCAGTTCGTCCGAAATCATCGGCGGCTGACTGCGGATGGTCGACACGACTGATACGCGAACGCCCTGACGTTGCAGGCTGGCGATCAGCGGGCGGAAATCCCCGTCACCCGAGAACAGCACGATATGATCCACACGCGGTGCCAGTTCCATGGCATCGACAGTCAGCTCGATATCCATGTTTCCTTTGACTTTCCGACGCCCCATGCTGTCGGTGTATTCCTTGGCCGGTTTTGTGACCATGGTGAAGCCATTGTAATGAAGCCAGTCAACCAATGGGCGGATCGGTGAATACTCGTCGTTTTCAAGCAGCGCTGTATAGTAGAAAGCCCGAAGCAACTTGCCACGGCGCATGAATTCCTGCCGCAGAAGTTTGTAGTCTATGTCAAAACCGAGTGCTTTTGCCGCGGCATAAAGATTCGAGCCGTCGATGAACAGCGCTAGCCGTTCGTCCTTATAAAACATAAATAGGTCCTTCCGGTATAATCCAGATTGCGCCGCGTTACGTGAGTGAGTGGGTGTGTGAGTTATAATATGGCGCACTCTGGTGGGCTTATAATTAGAACTTTTGTCGGTTATCGCAAGTATGCAATGTGTCGAATATAGGGTAGCATATGTACAATTCTTTGCCAAATGCGGTTGTGGCATTGGGCGCAAATCTCGATCTGAGAGGAAATGGGCCCGCTGTAACGCTACAGCGCGCAATTGACGCACTTTCGCAACAGGGCGTAGTGATTCGCTCTGTCAGCCGGTTTTTTGCGACACCCTGCTTCCCCGCTGGCGCTGGTCCGGACTACGTGAATGCGGCTGTGCTGATCGAAACCGACAAATCCCCGGCCCAGCTTTTGCGCGTACTGCACGAGGTTGAACACCAGTTCGGTCGTGAACGGGTGCAGCGCTGGGGAATGCGGACGCTGGATCTGGATCTTGTGTGCTATGGCGATCAGATTCTGCCCGACCGCGCCCTGTTCGACCGCTGGCTGACTCTGCCGCCCGAGGCACAGCGGCAAGAAGCACCGGAACAGTTGATCCTGCCGCATCCGCGCCTTCAGGACCGCGCTTTTGTGCTTGTGCCGATGGCGGATATTGTGCCCGACTGGCGCCACCCTGTGCTTGATCGCACGGTTTCCCAGATGGTCGCCGACCTGCCCCCGTCCGAGGTTGCGGCGGTTACGCCGCTGTGATCCCTGCAAATGCAGCATTTCCTGCTTGTCAAGGCGCGGAATCGCGCTTAGATAAACCTCTTCCTGACATGGACTCAGAAACGGAGAGCGCCCAATGGCCCGCGTGACGGTTGAAGATTGCGTAGACAAGGTTCCAAACCGGTTCGAACTGGTGATGCTGGCCGCCCATCGGGCGCGCGAGATTTCTGCCGGTGCCGCGATTACCGTTGACCGCGACAACGACAAGAACCCTGTCGTGTCCTTGCGCGAAATCGCCGACGAGACCCAAGGTGCGGACGCCCTGCGCGAACGCCTGATCGAGGCCAACCAGACCCAGATCGAGGTTGATGAGCCGGAAGAAGATCAGATGGCGCTGCTGATGGGTGCCGAGTCGGACAAGCCTGCGATGGACGACATGTCCGAAGAAAAGCTCCTGCGCGCTCTGATGGAGGCTCAAGGGCAGGGGTAAGCTCCAAAGACGAAGGTGCGGGCCGGATGATTTCTGCTGACGATCTGATTGCGCTGGTCCGCAACTACAATCCCAAGACAAATGCTGAACGTCTCGCGCTGGCCTATGAGTTTGGCCAGCAGATGCACGCAGGGCAATTCCGCCACTCTGGCGAACCCTATTTTACCCACCCTGTTGCCGTTGCCGCCATCCTGACCGAACAGCGTCTGGATGATGCGACGATCATTACGGCTTTGCTGCATGACACGATCGAAGACACTAAGGCCAATTACGGCAAGGTGTCCGACCTGTTCGGGGATGAGGTCGCCAAACTGGTCGATGGCGTCACCAAGCTGACCAACCTGCAACTGTCCAGCCGCGAAACCAAGCAGGCCGAGAATTTCCGCAAGCTATTCATGGCCATGTCCAAGGACCTGCGGGTCATTCTGGTCAAGCTGGCCGACCGTCTGCACAACATGCGCACCATCAAGGCGATGCGGCCCGAAAAGCAGGTTCAAAAAGCGCGCGAGACGATGGATATCTACGCGCCGCTTGCGGGCCGCATGGGGATGCAATGGATGCGCGAGGAGCTTGAAGACCTCGCGTTCCGCGTCCTGAACCCCGAAGGCCGCCAGTCGATCATCCGTCGCTTTATCACGCTGCAACGCGAAACCGGCGATGTGATCCACCGCATTACCGGCGACATGCGCCACGAGCTGGAAAAGGCAGGCATTGAGGCCGAAGTCTTTGGCCGCGCCAAGAAACCCTATTCGATCTGGCGCAAGATGCAGGAAAAGGATCAGGGCTTCTCGCGCCTCTCGGACATCTACGGGTTCCGCATCATCACGCAGACGGAAGAAGACTGCTATCGCACGCTTGGCGCCATCCATCAGCGCTGGCGCGCGGTGCCGGGGCGGTTCAAGGACTATATCAGCCAGCCGAAATCGAACGGCTACCGTTCAATCCATACCACGGTTTCAGGGCGCGACGGCAAACGGGTCGAGGTTCAGATCCGCACCCGCCAGATGCACGATGTGGCCGAAACCGGCGTTGCGGCGCACTGGTCCTACCGGGACGGGGTGCGCACGGAAAACCCCTTTGCGGTGGACCCGGCGAAGTGGATATCCAACCTGACCGAGCAATTTGACAACGAGGATGATCACGAAGATTTCCTCGAAGCCGTCAAGCTCGAGATGTATTCGGACCAGGTCTTTTGCTTCACCCCCAAGGGCGACGTGGTGAAACTGCCGCGCGGTGCGACCCCGATCGATTTCGCCTATGCCATCCACACCCGGATCGGCCATGCCTGCGTGGGGGCCAAGGTCGATGGCATTCGTGTGCCGCTCTGGACGCGGATGAAGAACGGCCAGTCCGTGGATATCATCACCGCTGACGGGCAGACACCGCAGGTCACGTGGCTTGAGATCGCCGTCACCGGCAAGGCCCGTACCGCCATCCGCCGCGCCCTGCGCGAGGTGGATCGCGAACGGTTCATCAAGCTGGGCAAGGAACTGGCGCGCTCGGGCTTTGACCATGTGGGGCGCAAGGCCACCGACAAGGCGCTTGATACCGCCGCCAAGCACCTGCGCCTGAAAGACCGGCATGAATTGCTGGCCCGTCTGGGCAGTGCCGAATTGACCGCTCATGAGGTGGTTCAGGCCGTTTATCCCGAACTGGCTCAGGATGACGGCGACGCCATTCCGCTGCGGCGCGCCGTGATCGGTCTTGAACCCGGCCAGAAATTCGACCGCGCGCCCTGCTGTCAGCCGCTGCCGGGCGAACGGATCGTCGGCATCACCTACCGGGGCAAGGGTGTTGTGGTGCACGCCATCGACTGCGACAAGCTCAGCCAATATGAAAGCGAACCGGAACGCTGGGTCGATCTGCACTGGCATTCGGGTACGCACCCGGCCGTCTATGGGGCGACACTGGATCTGACCATCGGCAACGATGCCGGGGTTCTGGGGCGCATTTGCACATTGATCGGCGAGAAAAAGGCCAATATCTCGAACCTGGAATTTGTGGACCGCAAACCGGATTTTTACCGCCTGCTGATCAATGTCGAACTGCGCGACCTTGAACAGTTGCATTCGCTGATGCTGATGCTTGAGGCTGAAAGCGACGTTGCAGCGGTCGAGCGTTATCGGGACCGGACCAAAACCGCGACCGCGGCTGGCTGAGAAGGGGTGATCACGGGTGGTATTCAAGCGCCGAGACCGACGCTCTCCTGTTCAGGTCGCTTCGGAACTCGTCTATCCGCGTGGCGGATGGACCCGCGCCTTCCACTATGTCAAACACCGTGTCCGCCGCCTGCCGGATTCCCCTGACCGGATTGCCCGCGGCATCGGGGCGGGCGTTTTCGCATCCTTTACGCCGTTTTATGGGCTGCACTTTCTGGTCGCCGCAATTGGTGCGCGGCTGATCAAGGGCAATATTCTGGCCGCGCTCAGCGGTACGTTCTTCGGCAACCCCCTGACCTATGTCCCGATTGGGGTGATCTGCCTGCAAACCGGGCATTTCTTGCTGGGCACCGAATATGAAGAAGGCGACACGCAGGGGCTGATGGGCAAGTTTGCCGACGCCATCGGCGACCTCAAGGACAATCTTCTTGCCCTGTTCACGGACCGCGTGGCCGACTGGCACGGGCTGGGTCAGTTCTACGATGACGTTTTCTATCCCTACATGATTGGCGGCATCATTCCCGGTATCGTGGCGGGCATTATCTGCTACTACCTCAGCCTGCCGCTGATCCTGACCTACCAGCTGCGCCGCCGCGCCAAGATCAAGGCAAAGTTTGAAGAAATCAAACGTCTGGCCGGAGAAACATCTGCCGGTCCCGCGCCAAGATCGCTAAGGTCGGGGCGAAAATCTGCAAAAGGAACCAAATGATGTCCGAAAGCCGTCTGCGTCTGGGTGTGAATATCGATCATGTCGCCACCGTGCGCAACGCGCGCGGCGGGGCCTATCCTGACCCGCTGCGCGCCGCCAAGCTGGCAGAAGAGGCTGGCGCCGACGGCATCACCGCGCATCTGCGCGAAGACCGCCGCCATATCTCGGACGCCGATATCGACGGCCTGATGGAGGTTCTGTCGGTGCCTCTGAACTTTGAAATGGCCGCCACCGATGAGATGCAGAAAATCGCCCTGCGCCACAAGCCGCACGCCGTCTGCATCGTTCCCGAAAAGCGCGAGGAACGCACAACCGAAGGCGGGCTCGAAGTCGCGCGCGAGGAAAATAAGCTGGCGCATTTCATCGCCCCCCTGCGCGAGGCCGGGTGCCGCGTGTCGATCTTTATCGCCGCGGATCAGCGCCAGATCGAGGCCGCGCACCGCATCGGTGCCGAGGTGATCGAGCTGCACACCGGCGCCTATTGCGATGCCCATGCCGAAGGCCGCATGGACACCGCCGCGCGCGAGCTTGAATCGCTGCGCCAGATGTCCACCTTTGCCCATTCGCTGGGGCTCGAGGTTCATGCAGGCCATGGCCTGACATACGACTCCGTAAAGCCGGTTGCCGCCTTCCCCGAGGTCATGGAACTGAACATCGGGCATTTCCTGATTGGCGAGGCGATCTTTCTGGGTCTCACCCCCGCCATTCGGGAAATGCGCCGTCTGATGGACGAGGCACGCGCGTGATCACCCCCGGCTTTATCGCCATCTGGTTCGCCTGGCTGATGGCCGGGGGCTCGCCGGGCCCGGCCACGATGGGCATTGCCGGAACCGCCATGAACGAAGGCCGCACCGCCGGGCTGGCCTTTGCCCTTGGCATCTGCGCCGGATCGGCCGCTTGGGGCATTGCCGCAGCACTGGGCCTGTCGGCGGTCATGCTGGCCAATGTCTGGCTGTTCGAGGTGATCCGCTATGTCGGCGTGGCCTATCTGGGCTGGCTGGCGCTGAAGGCCCTGAAACGCGCGATGACCTCGGATGATGAGGTCGCCCTGGGCAAACCGGTCACCGGCACGCTGCCCACGATCTTTGCCAAAGGTGCGGCGATCCACCTGACCAACCCCAAGGCAATCCTCAGCTGGGGGTCGATCTATGCCATCGTCGCGCCAAGCGATGCCAGCCTGCCGATGCTGCTGAGCTATTTCGCCATGCTGTACGCGGGATCACTGATGATCTTCATCGGCTATGCGTTTTTGTTCTCATCCGCCCGCATGGTCCGCACCTACCGCCGTGCCCGCCGCTGGTTCGATTTCGCCTTCGCCGGGTTCTTTGGCGTGGCGAGTTACAAGATCCTGACGGTGCGGTTGTCGTAGAGCAGGCAAGTTGATTTCGGCAAATGCCGGTGGAGGCGCTAGGGCGCGCTCGAGATTTCCAGAAACCATTCCGCAACAGCATTTGCCCAACCGGGTTGCCTGCCGTGACCATGTGGCCCCAGCGACAGGGTGACAGAGCCGTCCAGACACTCGGTCCACTTCTTTCGCCAGGTTGCACCTTCTGTTGAAACGCTGTTCGCCATCTGCCCGCATCCATTGGTTCTGGTCAGAATTTCAATGGATTTCAAAACGCTACCCTGTTCGAAATCATAGTCCCCAAAGGTCACAAAACGCCCTTCCAGCGGGACGGTCCGGTCTGCAAATCCGTGGGAATGATGCATGTGAACTGGGCCGCTGCACCGCCGCCACATCGGCTCCCAAAAAGCCCCTGATGCCGAGGCATAGGCAAAGGCAAAGGAATGATCCGTGCAGGCCTTGTCCCAAACCAGTGATCCGCCGCGTGAATACCCCGCCAGCAAAATGCGATCTGCGTTCAGGTCGAAACGGGCAATGGCGTCTTCCTTGATCTGCTCCAGCGCGGCCAGGTCATCCCGCGGCCAGCGATAGCCATCATGCACCCCCCAATCCAGCGCCTTGGGGTTGCCAATGTCGACCTGACCGTTCGGCGCGATAAAGGCGATGCCGCGGTCGGTAAAGGCCGCCGCGAGGCCGGAAAGATTCACGGCTGAATTCGCCGTTGCCCCATAGCCATGCAGATAGATAACAGCTGGCGGCTCGGGCGCGGCCTCGGGCAGAACCACCCGATAGGACAACTCTCCTACCTGACAGGGGGTATCCTCGGTTCCGCAATCCTGTGCAAAAGCGGGGAAAACGGTGCTTGCGACAATGCCAGCCACCGCGATTGCCATGAACGGAATTTTCGACATTGCGTCCCCCCGCACCAACGTAAAAATTGAACATTCCGGTAAAGTATATCACGGAATGCGGCAACCAACCGCTTGCGTGTGGTCATCAATTGCCGTTGATTGGCCCGACCAGAGAAATGAGAGCCACATGATCCTCGGAATCGGCACAGACCTTGCAAATATCGACCGCATTCAGGGCACGCTCGACCGGTTCGGCGACCGGTTCCGCAACCGTGTCTTTACCGACACCGAACAGCGCAAGGCCGAACGCCGCGCCGATACCGCAGGCACCTATGCCAAGCGCTGGGCCGCGAAAGAGGCCTGTTCCAAGGCGCTCGGCACCGGCCTGCGCATGGGCATTTCGTGGAAGGACATGGCCGTCACCAACCTGCGCACCGGGCAGCCGGTGATGCATGTCACAGGCTGGGCCGCCGAACGCCTGAACGAACTGACCCCCGCAGGGCACGAGGCGATCATCCACGTCACGCTGACCGACGACCACCCCTGGGCACAGGCCTTTGTCGTGATCGAGGCGCGTCCCCTGCAAGATCACGTCACACAGCCTTGACTTGACCCCATCCCCCCCGCATGTAGCAGCGAAGCCAAGCACAGAGAACTGGAGAGAGCAGTATGGCCGACGAAGCCAAGACCGGAAGCGGCGTCTGGGAAACGATCAAGACTATCGTCTATGCCCTGCTGATCGCGGGCGTGTTCCGGACACTCTTCTTTCAACCGTTCTGGATTCCCTCCGGTTCGATGAAACAGACGCTGCTGATCGGCGATTTCCTCTTCGTCAACAAGATGGCCTACGGCTATTCCTACGCCTCATGCCCCAGCCTGATCATTCCCAGTGTCGGCCTGAATATCGACGCCGAAGATCTCTGTGGCTGGATGCAGGGCGACGACGGAAGCCGCATCTGGGGCGGCGATCCCGTGCGCGGCGACGTCATTGTCTTCCGCCACCCGGTCAGCGGGCGCGACTATATCAAGCGCCTGATCGGCCTGCCGGGCGACCGCATTCAGGTCCGCGAGGGGCAGATCATCCTCAACGGCACACCGGTTCCGCAACAGCCTGACGGCATATTCACCGAAATCGCCGAACCACAGGGCCCGCAACGCCTGCGCCCACGCTGCGAAAACGGCCCCGTTGGCGTTGGCGGCGCCTGTGAAAAGTCGCGCCTGATCGAAACCCTGCCCAACGGCGTCACCTATGACGTGCTGAATATCGGCAATCAGGGCTCGGACAATACCGGCATCTATACTGTGCCCGAGGGCCATTATTTCTTCATGGGCGACAACCGCGACAACTCGGCTGACAGCCGCCTGCCGCAATCCGCTGGCGGGGTTGGCTATGTGCCTTACGAAAACCTGATCGGTCGCGCCGACCGGATCATGTTCTCGTCTGCCGGCCGGTCGATGCTGTTCTTCTGGACCTGGCGCGGGGATCGCTTCTTCAAGGCGGTCAATTGAAGCTCTCAGCCGAGATAAAGGCGTTTCAGCAGCGTTTGGGGTATGAATTTGCCAACCCCGAGCTGCTGGTGCGTGCGCTGACCCACGGCTCGGTCTCATCGTCGACCCGGCCCGACAATCAGCGGCTTGAATTTCTGGGCGACCGGGTGCTGGGTCTTGTCATGGCCACCGCGCTGCTTGAGGCCGACAAGAAAGCCTCCGAAGGCCAGCTTGCGCCCCGGTTCAACGCTCTGGTCCGGAAAGAGGCCTGCGCAGATGTCGCCCGCCAGATCGATCTGGGCGCGGTGCTGAAACTGGGCCGGTCCGAGATGCTCTCGGGTGGGCGCCGCAAACAGGCGCTGCTGGGCGACGCGATGGAGGCGGTGATTGCCGCCATCTACCGCGACGCCGGGTTCGAAGCTGCCCGCGATGTCATTCTCGCCCTCTGGGGCGACCGCATCCACAAGGTCGAGGCCGACGCCCGCGACGCCAAAACCGCGCTTCAGGAATGGGCGCAGGCGCGCGGCCAGAAACCACCCAGCTATGTCGAGGTCAAACGCAGCGGCCCCGACCACGCCCCCGTCTTCACAATCGCCGCCCGCCTTCAGGACGGAACCGAGGCACAAGCCACCGCAGGCTCCAAGCGCCAGGCCGAACAGGCGGCCGCCAAGGCGTTGCTGGATCGGGTCAGCTGATCGGTGCTGCCGCCCGGCCTGTCACAAGTTTCAATCAAACTTGAAGACTATATCCGCCACGACCCGAGACATGTATCTGGGTGTTAGCTGCTTTGGCATCAGTCTGACTACGGCAGGTCAAAGCACTTGGGAAACAACGGATAAAGGCAATCCAATGCAACGTGCAAAACTCTCGCTCGTCAATATCGGCTTTCTGTTCATTGCCGGGTTTGTGGCAACTATGGCCTTCGATTTCTGGGGGCAGGTCGTCAGCCCAGGTATCGGCTGGGCCAACCTTTCACCCGAAGGGCTGGCGCAGAGTTTGCTGTCCAGTCTGGGCCTGCCCAGCAACGCTTTTCTGGGCTTCTTCGTGCATTTCTACATTGTCGGTCTGATTGCCTATCCTTTGGGCTGGTTCCTTATTTTCCAGCCAATCTGGGTCAAGGTTCTGGGTCCGGTCCACATGTTTGTTGCCTCGGCAATCTATGGTTTCGGTCTGTGGGTATTTGCTATTGGAGGTGTCACGACCTTTGCCGGTCTGCCGCCGTTCCTGAACTTTGTCGGCATCACATGGGTCGCGCTGATCGGACATGTTTTGTACGGCATCGTGTTTGTGGCCGTGCTGAACCCCATCCTGCGACGTCACCCGTGATCTGATCCGTTCAACCCGCCGGTCCGGTGTCGGGCCGACGGGTTTCATCGTTCAAACCACCCGGATGAACCCGGTCAGCCCGGTTTTCTGATGTTCGATCACATGGCAATGAAACGCCCAGTCGCCGGGGTTGTCCGCCACCAGCGCTATATCCGCCACCTCATCCTTCAACAGCAGCATCGTGTCCGTCATCAGTGGTGGCAGGATGCGCAGGTTGGATCGCAGCGGCACGAAGGCCAGCCCGTGCAGGTGGATCGGATGCAGGTTGGGCGACTCGTTGCGCAACCGCAGGACATAGCTTTTGCCCTGTTCCAATACCGCCAGCGGCCCGGTGCCCTGCGCCGCATCGCCCGGCCAGGGTTTGCGGTTGATCGACCAGAAACTATACCCCAGCGTGCCGCAGAACCCGTCATTCGGGGCACCGCCCTCCGGCGTCCAGCCAAAGACGAACTCATGCAAATCCGCACGGTCCGGATCGGGGCGCGCAACGGGATTTGCACGCAGCGGGCGCAGCTCTCGCAGATCGCGCGCCGCTGATGTGCCAGTAGCCCGCAAGCGCACCATGGCGCGGTGCGGCTGGCCGGGAAACTTGGCCATCAGGTCCGCCGTCTGCCCTTCGCCCTCGGGCATCCGGACGGCAAAATCCACCCGCTGACCGGGGCCCAGCAACAGCGGTTCATCCGCCGTTGGCACCGGTAGGTCGATCTCGACCGGATGCCCGTCCCACGCGATGATCCGGGTCTCGGCCCCATCGGGATGCAGCTTGTAGATGCGGGTCGTGTCCGTGTTGACCACCCGCAGCCGTACCAGACTGCCCGCCGCGTGCTCATAGACCGCCGCGCCCTGCCAGTTGGCGGTCTGCACAGTGCCAAACGTGCCTGCCCGCGCCGCACCCCGCGCTGTATAGGCAGGCAGGAACGCGTCATCCTCGTCCAGACGGAAATCCCGCAGATTGATCACCTGTTCGCTGTCGAACCCCGGCT
Organism: Ruegeria sp. AD9; assembly: GCF_056542305.1. Taxonomy (NCBI): domain Bacteria; kingdom Pseudomonadati; phylum Pseudomonadota; class Alphaproteobacteria; order Rhodobacterales; family Roseobacteraceae; genus Ruegeria; species Ruegeria sp. AD9. The sequence goes on along the minus strand of NZ_JBQFZP010000013.1, from coordinate 25,504 downwards.
CGTCCGGCTCGGCAATCACCATCACGCCGGTCAGCCCGCGCGCCATCTGCTCCATCGTCATGCAATGGGGGTGGTACCAGTAGGTCCCCGCATCCGGTGGCGTGAACTCATAGGTAAAGCGCTCACCCTCGCCGATGGGCATCTGGGTCAGGTAAGGCACCCCGTCCATCTCGTTGCGAATGCGCAGCCCGTGCCAGTGCATCGAGGTATAATCCGGCAGCGTATTGCGCACACTCAGCCGCATAGGCTCGCCCTGTCGCCCAAACAGAACCGGCGGCGGCGCATCGGGCGACAGGCTGACCATCCCCGCGGTAAGCTGTTCTCGCAGCCGGTAACTGGCGGGTTGCAGCACCAGTTCATGTGCTGCATCACCTGCCGCCAGCGACCATCCGCCCAACCCAAACGCACCTGCGGCGGCGCCGCTTCCAAGAAGAAACTCGCGACGTTTCATGACAACCTCATTGAAAGGATTTGCGGCCGGGCTGGAACTGGCTGGGCACCTGCGCCTGTCCTGCCACCGCAGACGCAGGGCTGCAATGCGACAAATCCCTCTGGCCCGCCGCCCCTTTCTGCTATAGGGGGGCGCAGTTGCAGACAGGATTGCCAGACACATGACCACACGCGCCGGATTTATCGCCCTGATCGGAGAGCCCAACGCAGGCAAATCCACCCTCCTGAACCGCATGGTCGGGGCAAAGGTCTCGATCGTGACCCATAAGGTGCAGACCACACGCGCCCGTATCCGGGGCGTTGCGATGGAAGGCGATGCGCAACTGGTCTTTGTGGACACGCCGGGTCTGTTCAAACCGCGTCGCCGTCTGGACCGTGCCATGGTCGCCGCCGCCTGGGGCGGGGCCGCCGATGCCGATATCGTCGTGCTGATGGTCGAGGCCCATCGCGGCATCACCGAAGGGGTTGAACGCATCCTCGAAGGGCTGGCCGAGATCGGGCAGGGCCGCACCATCGCGCTCGCCATCAACAAGATCGACAAGGTGCCGTCCGAGAAACTGCTGGCCCTGACCAGCGACCTGAACGCGCGCTACCCCTTTGCCGAAACCTTCATGATCTCGGCCGAAAAAGGCCACGGCGTCGACGACCTGCGCAAATGGCTGGCGGGCGAATTGCCCGAAGGCCCGTGGCTCTATCCCGAAGATCAGATCGCCGATCTGCCCCTGCGCATGATCGCCGCTGAAATGACGCGCGAGAAGCTGACCCTGCGCCTGCATCAGGAACTGCCCTACCAACTGACGGTCGAGACCGAGACCTGGGAAGAACGCAAGGACGGCTCGGCTAGAATCGATCAGGTCATCTATGTCATGCGCGACGGTCACAAGGGCATCGTTCTGGGCAAGAAGGGCGAGACGATCAAGGCCGTCAGTCAGGCCGCGCGGGCGGAACTGGAAGAGTTCCTCGACCGTAAGATCCACCTGTTCCTGCAAGTGAAAGTCCGGCCCAACTGGCTTGAGGAATCCGAGCGCTATTCGGAAATGGGTCTGGATTTCAAAGACGGCAACGCATGACCCGCCTGACCGCCGATTTCTGGGTTCACGCCTATCTGGCGCGGCTCCGGTTTCAGGAAATCCCCGCCTTTGTTGTGGCCCATGGCGACGACACCGCGGGCGCGGTTCTGGTCAAGCTCAACACGCTCGACGGGCAGGCCACCGCCTTTCAACGCAGCTTTGATCTGATGAGCGGTGAACGCACATGGGTCGAACTTTCCTCTGGCCCCGAGGGCGACGTGGATCATGCCATCCAGCGCCAGCGCAGCTTTGACCCCGACCTCTGGGTGATCGAGGTTGAAGACCGGCAAGGCCGACACCTGCTGGGCGAAGAGGGGCTGGAGTAGCGGGCCAGACGCATGTCGGCTTTGAGGCCAGAGCGGACTTAAGCGACGGCATGTGCTATACTATCGTGGTTGAATCAGGGGAGGGCGAATGTGAATAGACTGCTGCCCGCTATCGCGATAATTACTGTTATTCTGGCACTTGGCACGTCGGTAACTTCAGCGCAGGACACTTCTGGTGAGCGCGCCGAAATGATACGGACTCAAAATGCGCTCCGGCTTTTTCGCGAAGCGGAACATGATAGTCGTCACCTGCATTTCTTGATGACAACGGCAATAATTTCATTTGAAGGCGGATGGATGGCCAGAGAAATCGCAGTGGGCCTGTCATACGCTGAAAACCTCAGAGAGGTTGCCAAAAACCAGTATTTGCCGAAGGCAAACCGGCTTCTCGCACGACTTCAATCGAACAAAGACCTTAGCGACGAGGAAAAGGCAAGGATGGCCGATAACGCGCAGCAGATGCTGGGTCTTATTGCCTTGTCCAAGGCCATAGCGGATCTACTTGACGACGGTGACGGTGGCGCTGCCCACACGCTGTTCCACGAAGAGGCGTTTCCTGTTTTCAAATCAATCTGGGCAACAAACCATACGCTAATAAGCAATGCCGAAAGGCGGTTTCCCCGTCGGTGAAACGCTGTTGACTCAGGTGACAAATCCCATCGTGTCGCATTTAACGGTGTCCGGGTTGTCCGCATAAATGCCCAGTCCCCTGCCGTCGGACCAAGCGTTTCACCTATCTTTCCGCGTTTGATGCGCAAAACCATTGCAGAACGGAACCCTTCACGATTTTCTGGGAACACCACAACTTATCACCGACAGGACCCCGAATTGGACTGGCGCGATCACGGCATCCTACTGACTTCTCGCCGCCACGGCGAAACCTCGGCGATTATCGAGGTCTTTACCGAATCCCACGGGCGTCATGCCGGTGTGGTGCGGGGCGGGACCAGCCGCAAGATCGCACCGATCCTGCAACCCGGCGCGCAGCTGGATGTGCTGTGGCGTGCGCGGCTGGAGGAACATATCGGCACCTTTCAGGTCGAACCCCTGCGCTCGCGCGCGGCGGCGGCGTTTTCCGGGCGGCTGGCTCTGTCCGGGCTGAACGCCGTCGTGTCGCTTTTGTCCTTCTGCCTGCCCGAACGGGAAGCGCATCCGGCGCTCTACACCCGGACCGAGCGGTTGATGGACCTGTTGGGACAGGATGAGATCTGGCCGCTGGCCTACCTGCGATGGGAACTGGCGTTGCTGGACGAACTTGGCTTTGGCCTTGACCTGACCGCCTGCGCCGCGACCGGCACGACCGAGGGGCTGGTCTATGTGTCGCCCAAGACCGGGCGCGCCGTCAGTGCCAAAGGGGTCGGGGAATGGGCAGACAAGATGTTGCCGCTGCCGCCCTGTCTGCGGGGCGAAGGCACCGCGCCGGATGCCGAGATTGCGCAGGCTTTGCGCACAACAGGATATTTCCTGAACCACCGCGTCGCCCCTGCGCTGGGGCATAACCCACTGCCCGAGGCGCGCGCGCGGTTCGTGGATCAGGTCACTCGGCGGCTGTGAACACCATCTCGTGCCCGTCCTCATTGCGCAAGATCAGCACATCACCCGACACTTCGGATTGGGTCATGGCCAAAAGGGCGGCGAAATAGACCCCTTCGGCCTCAAGCCCGGCGCAGGCGGCCCGCGTTGCTCTCAGGTCCTGAATTTCGAACCACGGGTAGGGCGCGTTCAGCGTGCCGTCATAGCTGTTGCAGGGGGCGTTTCCGGCGATCCTGCCCTCTTCGGGGAACCGCAGCAGGGCGCTGGCGGCAAAGGGCTGTCCGTCGATTTCCTGCAGCGCCCATGTCCGGTCTGCTGCGCCATAGGCGGCAACGGATTCATCCCTGTCGCATTGAGACAGGGCCATCAAAGGCAGGGTCAGGATAAGGCGTGTCATGGCAGGGTTCTAGCGTATCAGCCGTATCTGCGGAACCGGGTCAGTAGGGCAAAGACCCGTTCAGAAGCCGCTCGCGCACTTCCAGCCGGGGTGCCCAGTTGTATCGTGTATCCTCGCGCACCGGCGCCCAGAACAAGGCACCGCTGTTGCGCCAGGGGTCCAGGATAATGCTATCATACATCGTGTCCCCCTTGGCGCTGATCGATGCCGAATGGTGGATGATGCGAAACGGGGTCGGCGGTGACGTGGCCCAGTGCAGATCCAGCGTCCGGAAATTTTCCTGCCGCAAGCGTTTGGTCATCGCTTCGGCCCAGTCATTGCACAGGCCCTTTTCGCGGAACCCGTTGATGACCTTGGCATTGTGGATGATTGCCGGGTCGGTGACATTCCAGTCCTGCTTCAGCTGCTGCGAATAGGCATAGGCAATCGTGGCCGCTTGCTGTGCCTCGGCCGGATCGACATCCGCCCCAAGCGCCCGGATCGATTGCGCCAGCGCGTCCACATCACTCCGGCTCACCGTCGGCTGCGAGGTGGTGCAAGCCGCCAGAGCAAGAGCCGCAAGAACAGCACACATAGCAAGGAAAGGTCGGGTCATGCGTTATCCCAAAAGTTAATTGCGACGTCTCGTGTTCGGCTGATGCTCTACCGGTGAAAGGGGTGGGATCAAAGGGGGAAGTTTTGAAACACGTGGGTCATTTGTGACCGTCACGCGGGCCACGAGGGGCGATGGTTTGCTTTGTACAAAACGTACTCTGCATGGTTCGGACCGCGTACAGATTGTACAAAACAGGAAAAAGACCCGGCGCAAGCGCCGGGCCAGTCGGGGAAACAGGACTGCCGGAATGGGTCACCCGAGCAGACGTCGTGCGATGACCTGTGCCTGAATTTCGGCAGCCCCTTCGAAAATGTTAAGGATACGCGCGTCACACAGAACGCGGCTGATCTTGTATTCCAGCGCAAAGCCGTTACCGCCATGAATCTGCAACCCGTTGTCCGCCGCAGCCCAAGCCACACGCGCACCAAGCAGCTTGGCCATACCGGCCTCAAGGTCACAGCGCTGGCCGTGATCTTTTTCCCATGCGCTGAAATAGGTCAGCTGACGCGCGATCATGATCTCGACCGCCATCATCGCCAGCTTGCCGGACACGCGCGGGAAGTTGATCAGCGATTTTCCGAACTGCTTGCGGTCGATCGCATATTGCATGGCGATGTCCAGCGCACACTGTGCCACGCCAATAGCGCGGGCGGCGGTCTGGATGCGCGCACTTTCGAAGGTTTCCATCAACTGCTTGAAACCTTTACCTTCTTCTCCGCCCAGCAGGTTCTCACCCTTGACATGGAAGCCGTCAAAACCCAGCTCGTATTCCTTCATGCCGCGATAGCCCAGCACCTCGATCTCGCCACCGGTCATGCCGGGGGTGGGAAAGGGATTCTCGTCAGTGCCCGGTGTCTTTTCCGCCAGGAACATGGACAGGCCGCGGTGGTCGGTGCTGTCGGGGTTTGTCCGCGCCAGCAGGGTCATCACATGGGTTCGCGCGGCGTGGGTGATCCAGGTCTTGTTGCCGGTTATCTTGTAATCGCCATTCGCGTCCTTGACCGCGCGCGTGCGCAGGCTGCCAAGGTCTGAACCGGTGTTAGGTTCCGTGAAAACGGCGGTCGGCAGGATCTCGGCGCTGGCGATCTTTGGCAACCACTGGGCCTTTTGCGCGTCGGTGCCGCCCGCGATGATCAACTCGGCCGCAATCTCGGATCGGGTACCCAGCGAACCAACGCCGATATAGCCGCGCGACAGTTCCTCGGACACCACGCACATTGATGCTTTGGACAGACCGAACCCACCGAACTCCTCAGGGATGGTCAGGCCGAAAACACCCATTTCCGCCAGTTCTTCAATGATTTCCAGCGGAATCAGTTCATCCTTCAGGTGCCAGTCATGCGCGTTTGGTTCGACCTTTTCCTGCGCGTAGCGGCGGAACTGGTCCCGGATCATCTCAAGCTCTTCATCCAGACCGGACGCGCCGAACATCGTAGCTCCGGCCTGATCCTGCATCAGCGCAACCAGACGGCTGCGCGCAGCCTGAGAATTGGCCCGTGCCATCAGGGTCTGCACTTCGGTCGACTGAAAGCCCGACAGCGCGTCCCAGCCAAGACCCATATCCTGAAGACGCACCACCTCGCCCTGGTTCATCGGAATTCCGCCCGCGACCTGGTGCAGATATTCGCCAAAGGCTATCTGGTGCAGCAACTGCTCGATCTCGCCAAATTTACCATCGGCTTGCAGCGCTTCTGCCCAGCGCTGCATCTGTTGCAGCGACTGCGAATATGTCGCCAGCCAGGCCAGACCATGCGCGGCGGTCTGATTTGTTTCGATCAATGCGCCAGAAACCCGGCCCTCAGCAGTCACCATGCCACGCACGGATGCGCGGGCTTTTTCAAAAACGGCGTCCACAGCAGGCACGGCGGCCCGCGTTAAATCCAGAAGATCGGGCAAAACTGCATCAGTTGTCATTTGGGTCATATCCTGTCCGTCATGGGCCATGAATCGCGTCCTTTCCTCGGTCGTCTGGTCATATCATGCTGCACGTGCAGCGCAACAAAAATACTCAATTTGCTGCTAGAAAGTTCAAAAATTACCTTATCATTTTTGCAATGCAGAAGAAAATCCAGATGATATCTAGAAGGCATGGACCTGTTTTCCCTTCTGTCGCCGCAAGAGCTGTTACTTGCCATCGCCGTCGCCTTTGCCGCCGGATGGGTCAAGGGCATGGTTGGATTTGCCATGCCCATGGTGTTTGTATCTGGCCTGAATTCGTTTCTGCCACCGGATCTGACCCTGGCAGGGCTTATTCTGCCGACCCTTGTCACCAACGGCGTTCAGGCTTTTCGCGGGGGCGCCAGCGCCGCACTCAGCTCTATTCGACGATTTCGGGTGTTCCTGGTCGTTGGCGGTATTTTTCTGGTGCTGAGCGCACAGCTGGTTACGCTGGTGCCCGGCTCGGTCTTCCTGCTGCTGATCGGTGCATTCGTGTCCTTCTTCGCCCTTGTGCAGGTTCTGGGCGTCAGGCTGGTGCTACATCATCCATCAACCGGTGTTGAGGCTATTGTTGGCGGCGTCGCCGGGTTCGTGGGTGGCATGTCGGGCATCTGGGGTCCCCCCACAGTTGCTTATCTGACGGCTTTGAATACCCCGAAGGCCGAGCAGATCCGAATTCAGGGCGTCATCTATGGATTGGGGGCGGTCATGTTACTGGCCGCGCATGTCTGGTCCGGTTTTCTGCGGGTGCAAACGGTTCCGTTTTCAGTAATACTGATCTTTCCTGCCATGCTTGGCATGTGGGTTGGTTTGAAATTGCAGGATCGCATCGATCAGGCCAGCTTTCGCAAGGCGACGCTGTTCGTTTTACTGGTAGCGGGATTGAACCTGCTGCGGCGTGGCCTGATGGGCTGAAGCTCTAGCCCGGTCGCCTGTCTGCAAACCGGAACGCGAAATACAGACCCAGCATCAGAAAGAACAGGCCCGAGATGTCGCCGATAAGGAAGGCGATGTACTCAACCGTTGCACTGCCAAAGACCAGATTGGTCAGGCCAGAGACCAGAATGGATGTGGCTATGCCCACGCCCATAACGCAAATCCAGCAGGGTTTGCGGTTCGGGTTGGGGAACAGGTCCCATCCGACGGCCTTGAGCAGATAGAAAACCGCAGGAACTGTCAGAACCGCGACAGCAATTGCCAGCAGGCGGGTGGGCAGGAAAACATCCGTTCCCGCCAGATAAGCAAAGACGATGAACACACCCGGCAGCAACGCAAATACTGCGCGCCACCCCAGCAACCAGGCCGACAGAACCCGCACGCCATGCGGCAAAAACAGCAGGCTCGCCCGGCTTGGGTATTCCGGAAAAAACACGTTCTGCATTGGCATAAGCACGGCGAAGGTCAGTATCGACGCCAGCACATAAGCCAGTGAAGCCGCAAGGGTGTCAGTCGCCCAGCCGCGCATTGCGATCACATCACCGTGCGCGCACGGGGCGCGTCATCTGGGGGCATGAACGATGTACCGCCCGCGGTTGGCGCTGCCGCTTTGCGAAAGATAGCCTTTTTCGACCAGCGATTTCAGCGCGCGGAAAAAAGTTGGGCGTGAAATGCTTTGGACCAAAGTATGCTCGATCAAACCGAACGTACGCACTTCCTGAGTGGATTTTGAAAGCTCTTCCGCGGCGTAATAGATGTCGCGCTCAACCGGAGATAGTTTTTCCAGCCCAAGCGTCCGCTCCATGCTTTGCATCAATTTGCGTAGTTCGGTGAGTTTCGAGATTTCCGTCATGGTGTTACCTGTAGTTTTCTGTGCCAACCGCCGCATGTCCGCGACCATTTGAACCACACTGATAGCAATACCAACCAGCCAGTCCCATGTTGACACTCATCCCCGTTTACTTAGACTAGAAGCCTGATTAGGTTGCTCAATCCAGCGTTGTGAGTGTGCGCATATGAGCTTCCATAAAGTCCTTTCAGTCAGTGCCCGGCGCGAATGTGCCGGGCTTTTTCGCCTCAACAGTAAATATGCCTAGCGCAGATCGCACTTTGAAACAACGCACTTGTATGTGCTTTTAACGACATACAACTATAAGATGAGTATTCGGCGGACAGCAAAAAAGCTACGGATCGGCAAAAAGAAAGGGGCTCAGCGGCCCCTTTTTTTCGTTTATCCGATTGCGACGGCTTTGATGTCGTCGTCAATGAACGGCAGATACTGCTCAAAGTTCTCGGCAAACATCTGCACCAGTTTCTCGGCCTGCTTGTCGAATGCGGCCTGATCATCCCAGGTCCGACGCGGGTCAAGCAGAACTTCGGGGACGCCCGGGACAGAGACGGGAACGTCAAAGCCGAAATTGGCGTCCTTGCGGAATTCGGCGTCGCGCAGTGAACCATCCAGCGCTGCGGTCAGCAGGGCGCGGGTGGCCTTGATCGGCATCCGGCTGCCGACACCATAGGCGCCACCGGTCCAGCCTGTATTGACCAGCCAGCAGGTCGCGCCGTGCTGGGCGATCTTGTCGCGCAGCAGGTTTCCGTAGACTTCCGGGCGACGCGGCATGAACGGCGCACCAAAGCAGGTCGAGAAGGTGGGCTGCGGTTCGGTTACGCCACGCTCGGTCCCGGCCACCTTTGAGGTGAAGCCCGACAGGAAGTGATACATTGCCTGTGCAGGCGTCAGCCGCGCGATCGGCGGCAGAACCCCAAAGGCGTCGCAGGTCAGCATGATGATGTTCTTCGGATGCCCACCCAGCGCGCTTTTCGAGGCGTTCGAGATATATTCAAGCGGATAGGCGCAACGCATGTTCGCGGTCAGCGAGTCGTCGTCGAAATCCAGTTCCTTGGTCTCGGGGTCAAAGACCATGTTTTCGATCACGGTGCCGAATTTCGAGGTGGTCGCATAAATTTCCGGCTCGGCTTCGGCGTTCAGGTTGATGGTCTTGGCATAGCAGCCGCCTTCGAAGTTGAAGGTGCCCCGATCCGACCAGCCGTGCTCGTCATCCCCGATCAGCGTGCGCGACGGATCGGCGGACAGGGTTGTCTTGCCAGTGCCGGACAGGCCAAAGAACACGGCGGTGTCGACCGCGTTGCCGACAGCATGGTTGGCCGAGCAGTGCATCGGCATCACACCCTTTTCGGGCAGCATGTAGTTCAGCAGGGTGAATACGGATTTCTTATTTTCACCTGCATATTCGGTGCCGCCGATCAGGATCAGCTTGCGGTCGAAGTTCAGCGCGATCACCGTTTCGCCGCGGCAGTTATGTTTGGCCGGGTCAGCCTTGAAGCTAGGGCAGTTGATGATAGTGAAGTCTGCGGTGAACTCGTCCAGATCCTCGCGGTCGGGACGGCGCAACAGGTGGCGGATGAACAGGTTGTGCCAGGCAAGCTCGGTCACCATGCGCACGTTGATTGCGTAGGTTGGATCGGCGCCCCCGACGAGGTCCTGCACGAAATAGTCACGGCCTTTCATATGCGCCAGCATGTCTTGGTAGAGGGCGTCAAATCCCTCCGGCGTCATCTCGGCATTGTTTTCCCACCAGATGGTGTCGGCCACGCTGCTGGTTTTGACGACATGCTTGTCCTTGGGCGAGCGACCGGTGAACTTGCCAGTGGTGACCAGAAAGGCACCGCCATTTCCAAGTGTACCTTCGCCGCGCTTCAACGCTTCTTCGATCAGCGCCGGTTCCATGAAGTTATAATAGACATTGCCCAGACCCTCGATGCCCTGATCCTCGAGGCGGAATTGCGGGTTAACCCGTCCAGATGTCATGTGTGTCTTCTCCTGTGGCGGCGCCGGGGCTTTGGGCCCTGAGGCGCCTTTGGGGCAGTGTACCGGGAAAACCGGCGGCTGAGCGCGTCTTATCATGGTCGTTCAGGACATGAACAGGCGGGTTTGACGCAGTTAGCGCAACCAAGCTCGGGTTTAGCGCCATCAAAAATTCGATGACCGAGAACCGGGCATATTTTTGCGGGCATAAAGGCAAATTTGCCGCAGACCTGCCGCAACAAAGGCACGATTCGCAGTTACGGATTGATTCGGCGTCTTAAAACCGCCAACAATGCCTTACAAATAAGCGAATTATTGCGCGAGTGAGCAGGAATAGGGGTGAGCCCGATGTCAAAGATTGCACTTGTGGATGACGATAGAAACATTCTGACGTCTGTATCCATGACACTCGAAGCCGAAGGTTTCGAGGTTGAAACTTATAATGATGGCCAGGCCGCGTTGGATGCGTTCAACAAGAAGTTGCCGGACATGGCCGTGCTCGATATAAAGATGCCGCGTATGGATGGCATGGATCTGCTACAGCGGTTGCGTCAGAAAACGCAGATGCCGGTGATCTTTCTGACCTCGAAAGATGATGAAATCGACGAGGTTCTGGGTCTGCGCATGGGCGCGGATGACTATGTAAAAAAGCCCTTCTCGCAACGGTTGCTGGTTGAGCGCATCCGCGCGCTGCTGCGCCGGCAAGAAGCAACAAGCGGCGACGCGATCACTGCCAATAGCAATGACACAAAGGTTATGGAACGCGGCGACTTGCGGATGGACCCGCTGCGCCATGCAGTCAGCTGGAAAGGGAATGATGTATCCCTGACCGTGACCGAATTCCTGCTTCTTCAGGCACTTGCCCAGCGTCCGGGTTTCGTCAAAAGCCGCGACCAGCTGATGGATGTGGCCTATGATGATCAGGTTTATGTGGATGACCGGACGATCGACAGCCACATCAAGCGTCTGCGCAAGAAGATGCGCGCGGCTGATCCCGAGTTTTCGGCGATCGAAACCCTTTATGGTATCGGTTACCGGTACAACGAAGAATAGGCGCCACGCCAGCAAGGGGTAATGGGCTCTCGTGCGCGACACCGAAGCAGCAAGCGAACTACGTGACGGTGACGTCGTACTCGGGGATGACTGGGTCATTCCCGACGATTCCGAGTCAGCGGAACTGAGGGAAAAACGTTCTCAGAGAAACCTGTTTTCTCTGCGAGGCTCGCCTTTGGCGCGCAAGATCATCACCTTTAACCTGATCGCGCTGGTGATCCTGGTTACGGGGCTGCTGTATCTGGACGATTCGCGGAAAGAGACGGTTCAGCAAACAGCGCGCAATCTGCTTGGCGATGCGCAGCTGGTCAGCAACGTCTTTGAAACCCAGCTGCGACAGGGTGCGCAACACACCGCACAGGATGCTGGGAACCTCGACGTAAGAGATACGCTGTCTGGGTTGACACTTCCCGAAGGCGGCGAAGTCTTTGTCTATGACGCCAGTGGCACCCTGATTGGCTGGACACGCGGCGCCCCGCAAGTGTCGGCCATGCCGGTTCTTCTGCAAACCAATTCCGAGCTGCAAACCGGCAGCACAGTAATCAGCGACACGCTGAACGCGGTGTGGATCGGTGTGTCGAACCTTCTCAACTGGTCGACCGAGGTCGAGGCACCGACGCTGGCACAACGGGTGCAGGGAATAATCCCGCAGGCGCTGGCAGGCCAAAGTCAGGTGCAGGCTGTTCAGGACGCCGCAGGTGAGACCGTGATCGTGGCCGCTGCGCCGATCCTCTACGAAGATACCCCGGCCGGAGCGGTCGCCATCACCGGCCCAGCAGGCGAGATTGACGCATTGGCCCGTCGCGAGCAGGAACGCATCCTGCAAATGTTCGTGGTGGCTTTGCTGGTTTCGGTGGGTCTGAGCCTTGTGCTGGCTTCGACCATCGCCAACCCGCTGGCAGATCTGGCCGCAGCGGCGGAAATGGGTAAGGACCGGGGCACAGGGGTCAATCCGGGGCGCATTCGCATCCCTGATCTTAGCGCCCGTCCCGATGAAATCGGCCGCCTTAGCCGCGCTTTGCGGGGCATGGTAAATGCTCTGTATAATCGGATTGACGCAAACGAACAGTTCGCAGCTGATGTCGCCCATGAAATCAAGAACCCCCTGGCCAGCTTGCAATCCGCTGTCGGTACATTTCGCATGGTCAAGCGCGAAGATCAGCGCGACAAGCTGCTGGCTGTGATCGAGCATGACGTTCGGCGTCTGGACCGGCTGGTCAGCGACATCTCGAACGCATCGCGTCTTGACGCGGAACTGGTCAAGGAAGAAGAGCAACCCTTTGATCTGCTCAAACTGATTGGCAATTTAGGTCAATATCTGGGTGAGGATGCGCGATCGAAGGGGATCGACTATATCACCGATCTGCCATCCGATCCGATTGTCATCAACGGGCTTGAGGCCCGGCTGGCGCAGGTTTTCGTCAATCTGATCACCAATGCCATTTCCTTCTGTGAAGAAAATGACGCGATCAGGGTCTGGGTGCGTCAGCGCGACAACCGTGTTCTTGTCGTGGTCGAAGACACCGGGCCGGGTATTCCGGAACAGGCCTTGACCAAAGTGTTCAAGCGATTCTATTCGCAACGCCCACCCGAGCATTTCGGCAACAATTCGGGGCTCGGTTTGGCCATCTCGAAACAGATTGTCGAAGCCCATGGCGGCGTAATCTGGGCTGAGAATATCCGCCCGACAGAGGCTGATATCACGTCAGACCCGCTGGGCGCGCGTTTTGTGGTGGGGTTGCCCGTTTAAACCATGCAAGCAGGTTCTCTGTCAGACGCCAAAGACCGGGACAGCGCTTGTGTTCATGCCTCATGTATAACAGTGGCCGGGCGCGGGCTGTTGATTGTCGGTGCCTCGGGCGCGGGAAAATCGGCATTGGCATTGCAGATGATGACCTATGGGGCAGGGCTGGTTGCGGATGATCGGGTCGAACTGTCAAGGCGGGGCCATCAGGTCATTGCCGCCGCCGTGCCGCAGATACAGGGTTTGATCGAGGCCCGTCACATTGGTTTGATCAAAGCGGATGCATTCGGACCGGTCCCTTTGGACTATGTTATGGACCTGGATCAAAACGAGCCGCAGAGGTTGCCTGCCGAGGCGACAATCGTGCTGCTGGGGCAAACTGTTCCCTTGCTTCGCGGGGCAGGCGTGCCCAACTTGGCCGCAGCGTTGATGCAGCTTCTGAAATATGGGCGTGTACACCCGGAATGGCCGAACAAATGACAGAGCAACGGCGGATCGTGTTGGTTACAGGCCCATCAGGGGCCGGAAGATCCACAGCCATTCATGTCCTGGAAGACCTGGGCTTTGAGGCTATCGACAACTTGCCGATGGGCCTGTTGCTGCGCCTACTGGACAGTGCGGACAGCGACCGCCCAATGGCGCTGGGCATTGACGCCCGCAATCGCGATTTCTCGACAATCGGGTTTATCGAACTGGCCGAAAGCCTGGGTCGCATGGCGCGGGTGGATTTGACCGTTCTGTATCTGGATTGCAGCGACGACGTGTTGGTGCGCCGGTTTTCGGAAACCCGCAGGCGGCACCCCGTTGCCAAGAATGCCAGCCCTGAGACCGGCGTTCAGCGTGAAAAAGAGCTGCTGGCCCCCATACGCGAGATTGCAGATACCCTGATCGATACAAGCCATCTGAACGTGCATCAGCTGCGGGAAGAAGTTGAAAACTGGTTTGCGCCCCAAGGGGGGCGACATCTGGCAGTTTCTGTCGAGTCGTTTTCGTACAAGCGGGGCCTTCCGCGCGGGCTGGACATGGTCTTTGATTGCCGGTTTCTGGCAAACCCGTATTGGCGCCCCGAGTTGCGGGCGGCGGACGGGCGGCACTCGGACGTTGCGCGCTTTGTTCAATCGGATATGAATTACGCACCCTTTCTTGAACGTGTTATGGATTTGCTTACTTTGTTGCTGCCGGCCTTTCGGGCCGAAGGAAAAGCACATCTGTCGGTGGCTTTTGGATGCACGGGTGGGCAACACAGATCCGTCGCAATGGCAGAAGCTGTTGCAAAGGCCCTTGCAGAGGACGGGCAGCAGGTGGCAATTAGACATCGCGAGATGGAACGTCGGTCGTTGAGTGTGAGGTCGGATTGATCGGAATAGTGATCGTTGCGCATGGCGGTTTGGCCCAGGAATACCTGGCCGCCACACAGCATGTGGTCGGACCGCAGCCCGGCCTTGTGGCCATTGCGATCGAACCCGACCACGATAGGGATGAAAAACAGGCGGAAATCTGTCGTGCGGCTGACGAAGTGGATATGGGCGACGGTGTTGTCGTTGTAACCGACCTGTTCGGTGGCAGCCCTTCAAATCTCAGCCTGCGGGCCTGTGCGCCTCAGGATCGGCGGATATTGTATGGGGCAAACCTGCCAATGCTCATTAAATTGGCCAAAAGCCGCCACTTACCCGTTGGTGATGCTGTCCGCCAGGCAATGGAAGCTGGACGGAAATACATCAATGCGCAAAATGTGACTTTGGACTAAAACCGGATTGATGAATATGACCACCCGAAGCCTGAAAATTATCAATGAAAAAGGTCTGCATGCCCGCGCCTCGGCAAAACTGGTCGAGGTTGTGGAAGGTTTCGACGCGCATGCCGAGGTGTCGAAGGACGGAATTTCTGCGTCAGGTGACAGTATTATGGGCCTTTTGATGTTGGCAGCCTCTCGCGGAACAACTATTGACGTCGAGACCTCCGGGCCGGATGCTGAAGCATTGGCAGAAGCTCTGGAAGCGCTTGTGAACGACAAGTTCGGAGAGGGGTTCTAAGCTGCCCTTGCCGGGACAGGAAGAACGGGAAGACCAGGAATTGGCGGAAACGACGCACGAGACCAAGACAAGCCCGGTGGTGGATGGGACCGCAGATCAGGGCGAGATCTACGACCGTAGAACTCTGACCTATGCAAACTCGTTCGATGACGCCTGGACTTCAACGGCCATTCGCGCCATCGAATGGTGCACGGGCAAGCTGACCATTCTGCGGATGGTCAACAAATTCGAGAAAAAGAACGAATTTTATCGTGGGCAGCGGTTCTGGGGTGGCGCGCTTGAGGTGATGGGGATCGACCTGACCACGCCGCTAGAGCAGATCGCCCGTATTCCAAAAACCGGCCCTGTGGTTGTCGTTGCCAACCACCCCCACGGAATGGTGGATGGTATGATTCTGGCCGAGTTGATCGGGCGGGTCCGCAGTGATTATCGCATTCTGACCCGCTCGGTCCTGACGGGTCTGGATGAGGCCGCGACATCTTTCATGATCCCGGTTCCATTTCCGCATGACCCCGAGGCGCAGGCCAAGATGCTGGAAATGCGTGGCAAGGCGATGGACCATCTGAAGGACGGCGGCGTCGTGGCGCTGTTCCCGTCCGGTGTCGTCATGTCATCGGATGACTGGTTTGGCCCCGCAGTCGAGCGCGAGTGGAATGTGTTCACCGCAAAAATGATCCGCCGTTCAGGCGCGCGCGTGGTGCCGATTTTCTTTCCCGGCAGCAACTCGCGCTGGTACCAGATCGCCAACAAACTGTCGCCGATCCTGCGGCAAGGCTTGTTGCTGCATGAAATCGTCCGCTCGTGCAAAAAACCGCAATCGCCGGTCATTGGTGATCCGATCTCGGATCAGGACATGGAACAGTTGGAGAGAGACCCGCGTGGTTTCATGACCTGGCTCAGAAACCATACACTGTCGCTGGGCAAGTCAGGCAAGTCCTGACCCGTGTTTTCATCTGACCTGTACCGTACCGGGCACGGGCGGTTTACTTAACGTGTCGGAACCGGCACCTCGCCGCGATAGTCATAGAAACCGCGTTGCGTCTTGCGCCCCAGCCATCCGGCCTCGACATATTTGGTCAATAGCGGGCAGGGGCGATACTTTGTATCAGCCAGACCATCATGCAAGACGTTCATGATGGCAAGACATGTGTCCAGCCCGATGAAATCCGCCAGTTCCAACGGCCCCATGGGGTGATTCGCACCCAGCTTCATCGATTGGTCGATGGATTGGACGCTTCCGACACCTTCATACAGCGTATAAACGGCTTCGTTGATCATCGGCATCAGGATGCGGTTAACGATGAAAGCCGGGAAATCTTCGGCGCTGGCAGCTGTTTTGCCCAACCGGTCCACGACCGCCTTGCAGGCTTTGAAGGTTTCCTCATCTGTTGCGATACCGCGGATCAGTTCCACCAATTGCATGATCGGAACCGGGTTCATGAAGTGGAAACCCATGAAACGTTCGGGCCGGTCGGTACGGCTGGCCAGACGCGTGATGGAAATGGACGACGTATTCGACGTCAGGATCGTATGCGGCAGGAGGTGCGGTTGCAGATCTTCGAAAATGGCCTGTTTGACCGTTTCCCGCTCGGTTGCGGCTTCGATCACCAGATCGGTCTGTCCCAGCTGCGGCAATTCAAGGGTGGTCGTAATACGCTTCAGGGCCGCCTGCATCGCATCGTCAGTGATCTTGCCACGTGATGCCTGACGCGCCATGTTGCCTTCGATCGTGGCCATTGCGCTGTTCAACGCATCCTGACTGACATCATTCAGCAAGACATCGTATTCCGCCAAAGCCAGAACATGGGCAATGCCGTTGCCCATCTGACCCGCGCCAATCACCCCGACCGATTTAACTTCCATGTTCAGCTGCCTTTGCCCTGGAGGATACCGGGACAGTATCGGCAGACCGGGGCGGGCGGCAAGAGGATCGAACCGGTCAATTTTGCTTCAAATGCGCGCATTAGGAGATTCTCAATACCTAAGGCCGCAAATTGGCAATTGGGTGAAAATTTGGGGGGCTTGGTATGAGCTTTCATCGTGTAAGCAACGGCACAGAGGCCGCGTGCCAATATGCAGGATCAAATCTTTGGTTTCGGTCGCCGCCCGGAAATCTTGATACGCCTTATGTGGCCTGCCTGGGTGGAGAAGAGACGTTTGGCCGGTTCGTGGAATATCCGTACCCGGCATTGCTTGCAAAAAGGTTGCCGAAACCTTGTATCAATTTTGGTAACCTTTTTTGCGGGGCTGACGCGTTGCTTGCCGATCCGGGGGTATTAAACCTTGTCAACGGATCGGACCGTTGTGTGCTGCAAGTGCTGGACGTGCCCTGCCAGTCGAACAGGTTCTATCGCGTGCACCCGCGTCGGAATGATCGGTTTCTTGAACCTTCGCGCGATCTGCTGGATCTTTATCCCGAGGTCGATTTCACGGAAATCCACTTTGTCAGGCATTTGCTGGAACGGTTGCGGGCCACAAAGGACGCGCGCTTTGAGGTTGTGGCGCAGGAGTTGCGAGAGACATGGTTGCGCAACACATCCGAGCTGATACGCCGGATCAAGTCGGGGGTTGTTCTTCTCTGGCTGCATATACAGCGACAGGAGGACCGGCATCGCGATCTTGTCCTGCCCGACGCTGACATGATCGAACAGGTTCGACAGCTATGTGCCGATGTCGTGGAATGCTCGGTCAGTGTGTCCTCCTTGTCAGACGAGATCGAGGACGTGTTGTTCGGGGCGCTGCAACAGCCTGTGGCCGAGCATATGCTTGGCCCCTCAGCGCATAGGGAGATTGCTTTGAAGCTTGAGGTGGCTTTGAGGGGATTGAATTGAAAAAGGCCCGCTCGGTGGCGGGCCTTTGGTGATTGTGGGGCTAAGGTCTCGGCTGCGTTCAGCCGAGCTTTTCGGTCAGTTCCGGGACCGCCTGGAACAGGTCGGCGACCAGTCCGAAGTCGGCGACCTGGAAGATCGGCGCTTCTTCGTCCTTGTTGATCGCAACGATGACCTTTGAATCCTTCATGCCCGCAAGGTGCTGGATTGCGCCCGAGATGCCGACCGCGACATAAAGATCGGGGGCAACAACCTTGCCGGTCTGACCCACCTGCCAGTCGTTCGGGGCATAGCCCGAGTCCACAGCGGCGCGCGATGCGCCAACCGCGGCACCCAGCTTGTCAGCCAGAGCTTCGATCAGCTTGAAGTCGTCTTGCGAGCCGACACCACGGCCGCCCGAGACAACAACGCCAGCCGAGGTCAGTTCCGGACGGTCGCTTGCAGCCACCTTGTCTTCGACCCACGACGACAGGCCGGGATTGTCGCCGACCGAGATGGTCTCGACCGCAGCCGAGCCACCTTCGCCCGCCGCGTCAAAGCTGGCGGTGCGGATGGTGACGACCTTCTTGGCGTCGTTCGACTTCACGGTCTGGATCGCGTTGCCCGCATAGATCGGGCGCTCAAACGTCGAGCCGTCAACCACACCCGAGGCATCCGAGATCACCATAACGTCCAGCAGGGCTGCGACGCGCGGCATCACGTTCTTGGCGTCGGTGGTCGCGGGGGCCACGATATGCTCGTACCCATCGGCCAGACCCACGATCAGCGCGGCGGTCGATTCCGCCAGGCGATGACCCAGCGACGCGTCTTCGGCAACCAGCACCTTGGACACGCCGTCGATCTTGGCGGCAGCCTCGCCGGCAGCGGCGGCCGAGCCACCCGCGGCCAGAACGGTCACGTCACCCAGCGCCCTGGCGGCGTTGACGGCCTTGGCGGTGGCGTCCAGCGCCAGTTCGCCATTGTTGACTTCGGCAAGCAGAAGTACAGCCATTACACAGCCCCCGCTTCTTTGAGTTTCGAAACCAGCTCATCCACCGAGCCAACGATGATACCAGCGGCCCGTGCCGGCGGTTCTTCGGTCTTGACAATTTCCAGGCGCGGCGTGACGTCGACGCCGTAATCGGCGGCGGTTTTCTCGTCCAGCGGCTTTTTCTTCGCCTTCATGATGTTGGGCAGCGACGCATAGCGTGGCTCGTTCAGGCGCAGGTCAACGGTCACGATGGTCGGCATCTTGACGCTGATGGTCTGCAACCCGCCATCCACCTCGCGGGTGATCTTGGCACTGTCGCCTTCGATATCCAGTTCCGAGGCAAAGGTGCCCTGCGACCAGCCCAGCAGGGCCGACAGCATCTGACCGGTGGCGTTCATGTCGTTGTCGATCGCCTGCTTGCCCGCCAGAACGATGCCGGGCTGCTCTTCCTCGACCACCTTGGCCAGGATCTTGGCAACCGCCAGCGGCTCGATATCGGTATGCACATCATCCGTCGCAACAACCAGAATCGCCCGATCAGCCCCCATGGCCAGCGCGGTCCGCAGCGTCTCCTGCGCCTGCTTCACACCAATTGAAACGGCAACAACTTCGTCTGCCTTGCCAGCCTCTTTCAGGCGAATGGCCTCTTCAACCGCAATCTCGTCGAACGGGTTCATCGACATTTTGACATTGGCGAGATCAACACCGCTACCGTCCGCTTTCACGCGGACCTTCACATTGTAGTCAATCACGCGTTTGACAGGTACCAGTACCTTCATTGTAGCGCTTTCTCCTCAAAAAACGGCAAGCCGCGAAGGCGACTCCACCAATGCTCTCGTCGGACTTGATAACGTCTGCTGCACCCGCAAAACAGAGCAAAATCGTCACGTCGTCGCGTCGGGACGTCGCGTTTTGCAGTTTTTTACCTTGAGGCACGCAAGATTGTTGCCCGCATTGTGCCTATTTTCTGGGAAATATTCAGCGGTTCGCGCCAGGAACCCACAGCACGTCGTCCTTGCCATCGTTGTTTGCGCAACGGGCCGCGACGAAAAACCAGTCACTTAGCCGGTTGAGGTATTTGACGGCCACATCGTTAACCGGTTCCATATTTGTCAACTCGACTGCCAATCGCTCGGCGCGACGCGATACGGTGCGGCACACGTGCAAATGCGCGGCCAGCCGCGCCCCCCCCGGCAGGATAAAGCTGCGCAGCGGTTCCAATGTTTCGTTCATGATGTCAATTTCGGCTTCCAGCCGGTCGATCTGAGCGGATACGATTCGCAGCGGTGGATAGTCCGCTTCGGCATCCTTCTCCATTTCAGGACGGCAAAAATCTGCACCAAGATCAAACAGGTCGTTCTGAATCCGCGACAGGGCGGCATCGACTTCGCCTTCAGCCTCGGTGCGGGCCACGCCAACAAAAGAATTCAACTCGTCCACTGTTCCGTAGGCGGCAACGCGTCCCGAATACTTTGCCACACGCTCGCCATTTCCCAGTGCGGTTTTGCCATCGTCGCCGGTGCGTGTGTAGATTTTGTTCAGTACAACCATTACTGTACTCCTTGCCCGCGTAGATAGACGTAAATCACGATTAAAATAACGGCGATGAACTGAAAGAGGATGCGCAGGCGCATCATCTTGTTGCTTTTCTTAGCTGCTTCCATGCCGCCTTTGCCGAAATTCGCGATGCCCAGGGCTAACACAACGACAACCGCCGCCATGGCCAGAAGCAGAATGACCATTAAAGGGTCCATTTAAAGTCACCGTCCGGTTTTTTCGATTATCACCCATCTAGCGTCAAGGCACCGAAAAGCGAACGGGAAATAACGTCTCAGATATCCGAAAGGATGCGGTCCGTGGCTTTTGTTGGCAGAATCCGGCGCAGAACCCCTGCGACATATGTCGGGGTGGTTACATAGTAGCGTGGTTTGGGGCGGCGCGCCTCGACCGCATGGGCCAGCTTGTCGGTGACGGCGGAGGCGGGCAGTTCGAACCGGTCCGGTGCACTGTTTTCGTATAACCGCTTCAGCAGCGAACCTTCGTATTTTTCCCGCAGGGCCGAGTTCTCCCAGTCGATGTACTTTTCGAACACCGGGATTGCCTTTTCCCTGAGCTTCGAGGTGATCGGGCCGGGCTCGATCAAAACGACCTGAATGCCGGTATCCCGCAGCTCCAGCCGCAAGGTGTCGGTCAGTCCTTCGATGGCGTATTTGGTGGCGACATATGCGCCGCGCCAGGGGAAGGCGACAAGGCCCAGTACCGAGGAACATTGCACGATCCGGCCGTGGCCCTGCTCGCGCATGACGGGAATAACCTGTCGGGTCAGCTCGTGCCATCCAAAGACATTTGTTTCAAAGATATGGCGCAGAGCGTCTGTCGGGACGTCTTCAACCGCACCAGGCAGTCCATGCGCGCCGTTGTTGAACAGCGCGTCCAGCGTACCGCCCGTTGCTTCAAGTACGTATGACAATCCCGAGGAAATGGTGTCTTGGTCAGTATAGTCGATTCTTGGGCTTTCAAACCCTTGCGCGCGCAGGCGATCACAGTCGCGCTGCTGTCGGCAGGATGCAAACACACGCCAGCCTCGTGCACGCATTCCGTGTGCTGCGTCCAGCCCAATGCCCGACGAGCATCCCGTAATAAGAATCGATTTCTGCATGTGCCTTCCGAAGTTGAACCCCGCCAAAAGCTAGGGTGGGGTTTGCGGCAGGGCAATGACGTCCGGGCGTCAGTTTGATGTTTTCCGGACAAGTGATGCTGAAATCCACCCAACCTGTTGCGCGGGCAACACGCGCAGGCGCAGCCAGCCGGTGCCGGAGTCACTCAGGACCTCGACCCGTTGGCCAAGCGCGGCCTTGCCGATGATGGGATAGATCGTGCCGGGGCCATCGCGCAGATTAACCCGGGTGCCCGAAATTTCGCGGATGTCGGTCTGGGCCTCGGCAGGCGTGGGCAGTTCGACGACGGGCAACTCAGCGTCGGTGATCACCTGCTCCAGTGCGGTCACACCCTGTTCCAGTGACGCCAGGGTCAGTGTCACGCTTTCGTCCTGGAACAACGAAGGATTGGCCTTCAAGCCAGCCGCGACCTGCGAGAGGAGGGCCTTTGTTTCGGTCTCGCCCAACTGGGTTACCGCCTCGGCAACAGGTGGATCCGCCAGAGCGGGTTTGACGGCGGCCCGGGTGACCAAATCTTCGACAGGTGCAGGTTCAACGACCGGGGCAGCCGGTTCGGCCACGACAACCACGCGTTCCGGTTTGGCAGGGCGTACGCCGCGCGGTTCAAAATCGGGGCCGCCGCTCATCACGTAAAAGGTCCAGCCGAGCGCGGCAAAGGTAACAAGTATCAGGCGCGTCATGGCGCATCCCCCAAAGCAATCGTAACATCAACAAATGGCAGCAAATCAATTGATGAGATCTTAGCATATTTTGGGTGACGAGTCGAAAAATGGGGGAAAACAACACGGTGTCTCCCCCTGTTGCAAAAAGCACGACTTTTCCCCAGCAATTTATGTGCTGCTCGCTTTACCAGGGCGCACTTGCGTCGTATCACATCATATATGAACGATACGATCGATGACCCCAACATGGAGGCCCCTGCAGGTGGGGGCGAGGTAGCTGAACCGCTGCGCCGCGCGATTGGTGAGCGGTATCTGACCTATGCACTGTCCACTATCATGCACCGGGCGCTGCCCGATGCGCGGGACGGGTTGAAGCCGGTTCACCGCCGAATCCTCTATGCGATGAGAGAGTTGCGACTCAGTGCAACCGGAGGTTTCCGGAAGTCTGCCAAGATTTCCGGCGACGTGATGGGCAACTATCACCCGCATGGCGACGCCGCGATCTATGACGCGATGGCGCGTCTGGCACAGGATTTCAACGTCCGCTATCCGCTGGTCGACGGGCAGGGCAATTTCGGCAATATCGACGGCGATAACCCGGCGGCCTCGCGCTATACCGAAGCGCGGATGACCATCGTGGCCGAGGCGCTGCTGGAAGGGTTGAACGAAGACGCCGTTGATTTCCGCGACAATTACGACGGCACCCTGACCGAACCGGTCGTCCTGCCCGCACAGTTCCCGAACCTGCTGGCCAATGGCGCAAGTGGTATCGCGGTGGGGATGGCGACGAATATCCCGCCGCACAACATCTCGGAACTCTGCGACGCCTGTCTGCATCTGATCAAGACACCGGACGCGCGCGACGACACGTTGCTGAACTACGTGCCCGGCCCTGACTTCCCGACCGGTGGCGTGATTGTCGAGCCACCCGAGAATATCGCGCAAGCCTATCGCACCGGGCGCGGTTCGTTCCGTTTGCGCTGCAAGTACGAGGTCGAGGACTTGGGGCGCGGACAGTGGCAGATCATCGTCACCGAGATTCCTTATCAGGTTCAAAAGTCCAAGCTGATCGAAAAGATCGCGGAACTGATCCAGACCAAGAAAATCCCGATCCTTGCCGATGTGCGGGACGAATCCGCCGATGACATCCGCCTGATCCTCGAGCCGCGCTCCAAGAATGTGGACCCTGAGGTGCTGATGGGCATGCTTTATCGCAACTCGGACCTCGAGGTGCGGTTCAGCCTGAACATGAACGTGCTGATCGACGGGGTGACGCCCAAAGTCTGCTCGATGAAGGAAGTGCTGCGCGCTTTCCTTGATCACCGGCAAGAGGTGCTGATCCGTCGCTCGCGCCACCGCATGGCCAAGATCGACCACCGGCTGGAAGTGTTGGAGGGCTTTATCGTTGCCTTCCTGAACCTCGACCGTGTGATAGACATCATCCGCTACGACGAAGACCCCAAAGCCGCGCTGATGCGCGAGGATTGGGGGATCGACCACATCCGCGCCACCAGCGAGGCCGACTATGTCTCACCCAAACCGGGCGAGGGCGAGTTGTCCGAGGTTCAGGTTGACGCGATCCTCAACATGCGCCTGCGCAGCCTGCGCCGTCTGGAAGAGATGGAGCTGGTTCGAGAACGCGATGAGTTGATGCTGGAACGTGCCAACCTCGAAGACCTGTTGGCCGACGAAGGCCTGCAATGGGCCAAGATTTCCGAGCAGTTGAAAGAGACGAAAAAGACCTTCGGCAAAGATTACGAAGGCGGCGCGCGCCGCACGCGGTTCGCCGAAGCGGGTGAGGTCGAAGAGGTGCCGCTTGAGGCGATGATCGACCGCGAACCGATCACGGTCGTCTGCTCTCAGATGGGTTGGATTCGCGCCATGACCGGTCATATCGACCTGACCCGTGAATTGAAGTTCAAGGATGGCGACGGGCCGCGCTTTATCTTCCATGCGGAAACGACCGACCGGTTGCTGGTCTTCGCTTCGAACGGGCGGTTTTATACAGTCAGCGCGGCCAATCTGCCCGGCGGGCGGGGCATGGGCGAACCCCTGCGCCTGATGATCGATTTGCCGAACGAGGCACGGATCATCGATATCCTGATCCACAAACCGGGGCGCAAGCTGCTGGTGGCCTCGGATGCGGGCAACGGGTTCATGGTGCCCGAAGATGACGTGCTGGCCCAGACGCGAAACGGCAAGCAGGTGCTGAACGTCAAGGACGACGAAACAGCAGTGATCTGCAAACCGGTCGAGGGCGACCACGTTGCAATCGTGTCCCAGAACGGCAAGTTCCTTGTCTTCCCGACAGAAGAATTGCCCGAAATGACTCGCGGCAAGGGCGTGCGCCTGCAAAAATACAATATGGCACGCGGGCGGCAGGGGACGCTTGAGCTGGACGGCGGTCTGTCTGACATCACCACCTTCAACTGGGAGGAGGGCCTGAAATGGTCCATGGGAGGCGACAAGACCCGGCATGAGGCAGATATGTCCCAATGGCTGTCCAAGCGCGCTAGCGTAGGTAAAAAAGCGCCTTACGGCTTCCCGCGGGACTATAAGTTTTCGTGATCCGACCCCGGTTGCGGTAGAAATCCACCGATACGGCTTGGCACAACCCGTATCGGTGCGCTACACCCAATAAAAACAGGCCTATCGAGACAGAGAGACATGTTGCGCATTCTGACCCTAATCACCGGATTGGCCCTGATGGCCGCATGCACGCAGACGCAGGTTTATGAGCCGCCTGAATCGTTGGGTGAATTCAAGCTGCGGGTCAACTACGCGTTCGCTGACAAGGCCGTGCAAGGGCCAGTATCCCGCGATGCAACACCCGACGAATGGACGAAGGCCATCCAGAATGCAGTCGATATTCGTCTGGGCCGTTATGAAGGTACGCAGGAATATGACATCGGAATCAGCCTGGAAGGCTACATGCTGGCGCCCCCGGGAATCCCGATCATCTACAATCCCAAAAGCACTGCGATTGTGCTGGTCAACGTTTATGACGTGAAGAAAGAAAAGTTTCTGGCAAAGGGAAAGCAGTTCCAGGTGCTGGAAGACACGACCGGAGGCAGTGCGCTGAAAGGGTCGGGGCACGAGCGTACCAAAAACGAACAGATGGCCGGTCTGTCACTGAAAGTAGCCGACCGGGTCGAAGAGTGGCTGGCTGAAGAACATGAAGAGAATGGCTGGTTCGAAAAACGGCCAGACCTGATCCAGCCCCTCGATTCCACCGAGGTTACGCAAAATCCGGCGGGATAACCGCATTTCCCTCAGGATGTGCTTGATTTTCCCCTTTGAACCAAATATCTCGCGCGCGCAGATAGTAACCCGGGACCAAGGGTCCCCCAAATCGCAAAAGGGCGCCTGAGGAATGGCAAAGGAAAAGTTTGAGCGTACAAAACCGCACGTCAACATCGGCACGATTGGGCATGTTGACCATGGTAAGACGACGCTGACCGCAG
>NZ_JBQFZP010000012.1:0-113597 GCF_056542305.1 Ruegeria sp. AD9 | reverse complement strand
CTCATAGAGTGCCTCATAGTGTCCACTATTGATGGTGGACACTTAGACCGCCTCTACCCCTCCCGTTAGGTCGGGTTCAACGGACGGACACGAATGACCCAGACTTCTTTTTGGGGCAATCAGCGCAGATACGCAGATCCGTTGCCGAAAGCGCCTGTTCTTGCTGATCCGCCACGTGGCGAACGCGGATGCGCTTGGGCAAGCGAGCCTGTCTGCTGGGCCGCGCTACACCCATTCCGACTTCACTCAGCGCCGTGTAATTGTCATATCAAAGAAAAATGCAGCATCAAACCGACCATGATTGGAATGCACGGTTTTGCCACTGGTAAATTCCTTCGAAAAACTCTGAGTGACCGAGAATGGTACAACTCGGGTTTTTCCAAACAGGTATCCCACGTTTCCTGAGATCCGCAGTTTTCCGTTGTCAGACAGCGATGCGCGAAACCTTTGCGGACGCGACGCACCGGTTCCAGTATTGTCTTGAGCACTAAAAAGTTGAAACCCGGCGGCCGATTTGCGGTACACCACTCGCAGCATTGTTTTAGGCTTTTCGTTGGCAAGTTCGCCGCCATTGTAACGTGGGTCCGGTCGTCTTTTGAATTCGATGACATAGTCACCATAGAAGGCGTTTTGGGCGTTCTCGTTTGGGGGCGACTTGGGTACGGCCACCAGTATCTGAGGGTCTGCTTGTTGGTCGCTTTGCGCGGATGGTTCTGGTTTTGCTACATTTTTCAGAACGGCGTAGCTTTGTGCTGTGAGGTATCCGGTTCTTTCTACACCATTTTGCCTCTGAAACTCTTTCAGAGCTTTACGGGACCGAGGCCCGAAGATCCCATCCACTGATCCAACTGAAAACCCAAGCGCGTTCAGGCCGCTTTGAATGCTCCGGTAATCGTTTCGGTTCAGATTCAGACTGGCCTCGATGTCCGAATTCGAGCGTGGCAACGGTGCAGGCGCGTCTAGGCGGCTTTCGGTTCCAGGGGGTGAAATCGTCGTTTTCGGCGTGACGAGTGTGGCAATCTTCCGATTTGTGCGTCCGACCACATCCGTAACTTGTTGAGAATATTGCCCCGCGCGGGTGTCTGGATACAGCTGCGCGATCAGCTTCAAAGCGCCCTGCTTCGCGCTTTCGTCTTCCAGCTGCATGGCCTCGCCCAGAACACGTTGCGCCGACCGCTCGCGCTCATCGACAGGGCGAACGGCATTGGCAGCATCTACATTGGCATCGTCACTATTGATTGGTTCTTTGAGTGCTGCTGGGACAAGGAAAATGTCATGACCGGGCAGTGACCCATAGGTGAATGGCTCCTGATACCCATCTGTAAGTTCGTAAACCGTATCCCGCACCTTCCGGAACATTTTCCCAAGCTCCAACCCGGGTACCTCGATATGTTCAAGAAAGGCCTCTGCATACGGGCTGTTGCGACCGTCACCATCCAGCGCCAAAGTCCCGCCTCGCGCTGAATACCCGACAAGAACCCCACTGGGATCGATGCGGCCTAACCCTTGACCGATTGATCGGGTTGCAGTGGTTCGAACCATATCGCTCACGAACGGGTTGTTCCGACACGCATCCACTATGACCAGCTTCAAGCCTTTCGCGGTCGAAACGGCGTTGAGCACCGTATCCAGACGGATTGCCTCGAATTCTACGTCCTTGTCACTCCTGAGTTCGGCATTGGTCGGTATCAGGTAGTTTGTGTTGTCGATTTCGATCCCGTGACCTGCAAAATAGACTAATACCATATCCGCATCGACTACATCCTCAAAGAAGTCTCTTAAGGTCAGGCGCATTTCGCGGTAGTCGAGGTTTTGTTTTGCTGTGACATGAAAGCCGATCCTCTTGAGGGCGGCAGAAATATCCTGGGCGTCATTGGCTGAGTTTGGGATGTTTGACACATGCTCATATCGTGCATTTCCAATTACCAAAGCCACACGTTTTGCATGAGGCGTTTCCGCAAGTGCTGCGTTCAGTCCGAACATCAAAACGAAGCTCAGATATATCCACGATCCAAAGAAGCATTGGTGCAATTGGCGCGTTAACATGGCAAAATCGTCCACTGAAACCGGACCTAATATAGCATAAATGGAGTTTATGGGCGACGTTGTTGTCAAACCAACTGCTTCACTTGGGCCTTTTGTGACGTCAGCACCCACCGGACAGATTTAGGGGTTTGAGCAACGGAGGATTTCTGGTTCTCCGCAATATCACCCGCACGATCGCGGCTTACTAACGCACGCTTGTCACGCCCGATACGCCCTATGATCGCTTTGTGAAAGGCGAGGATGCGGCGCTGTTACAAGCAGATTTGCGCGGCCTCGTGCTTTTCGACAAGATCGGCTGCCGAAACTGCCATATCGATGCCGCGCTCTCCGCAGCGGGCACTGAAAAGCCACTTGGGACTTACCGAATATTCCCGGTGTTTTGGGACGGCAATCCCTATCTGGATAAATACGATCTGCTTCTCAAGGAGCGTCCCAGCAGGTTTCGCGTGCCCTCTCTGCGCAATGTCGCGCTGACCGCGCTATTTCCACAATGGCTCGGTAAGAGGTCTGGAAGAGGCGATCAAAGTTATGGCCGTTTCTCAGTTGGGACGCACCCTTTGCGATGATCCTTTGGCCGACATTCGCATTGTGGCCGCGAGCGTTGAAGACACGGTTCCAGGGCTGAATATTGACATGTTCACAAATCGCACGGTGAGCCGACAAGAGGTGTCTAACATTGCCGAATTTCTGCGGTCGCTCACAGCGGCCACGCTTCCCGATTAGGTTTTTTGCATGAAGAATACCCCAGAAGGGACGTTGGATCGATCAAACGACTTTGCCAGTTTCGATTGTTGGGGATCACGATGCCCACCGCTCAGGGTAAACGACAAAAAGGTTACATCCGTGGAGTACGCTCCGAGACGATATTCTCGATCGCATCGGCAAGGTGGACGTCGGCAATCGCAAGATCACCACGTTCAACGCGCAGCCTGTGCGCTTCGGCCAGAACGTCACCATGAGTTGCACCTTCAGGCGGCTCAAAGCGGTAACTCGCAAGCTCGATCCTCAAACCCAACGGATCGTGGAAATAGATCGAGTTCATGAAGCCCCGGTCTTTGATTGGCGTGTGCTTGATACCCCTCTCGTCAAGCCGTTCCTCGACCTGCATGAGAACCGAGCGTGACACCGCGAAGGCCAGATGATGAACCGCGCCAACCTGATCCCTGAGCAAACTGCCGGACGGTTTTCGATCTTCATTGGTGAACACCGTGATCGTCTGGCCGTTACCAGCGGCAAAGTACAAGTGACCCTGTGAATGATCGTCCAGGTTTGGTTGATCGAAGATAAGCGAAAACCCGAGAAGACCCTCCCAGAAGTCTATTGACGTTTGCCGGTCTGCACCAGTCAGGGTGATGTGGTGAATGCCCTGTGCCTGCAATTTGCGCATGTTGAGTTTCCTCCCGTTTGATGAGTTCTCACCTCGCCCGGCTAGTTGAAGGTGAGAAGAAAACAAGCGCCTTGATTGCTTGGTACAACACTGAGTTGCCCACCAATTGCTTCCATGGTCGCTTTGACAATATTCAGGCCCATACCTGTGCCACCGGCCTCTCTTTTTGTCGTAAAGAAGGGCTGCAAAATCTTGTCCTTGTTCCCTTCACTGATACCGGCGCCATTATCCGCAATTTTTAGACTGATGACACCGTCGTTCTGATAGGCTGTCAGCACGGCATTCTGCGCGCCGTGTTGCTGAGCGTTCTCGAGCATATGTGTCAGTATGATGTGCAGGGTGGGCGCCGCGACGGGCAAGGGCAAGTTATCGTTTTCAGCCTTGATGGCAAGCGCCGGGAACGTCTGGACGACCTGATCAGTGATGTCGTTCAGACAGCATGTACCGTTGATGGCACTCTGATCGGCCAGGCTGAAGGCGCGCATGTTGGCCAGCAGATCCTCCATCCGCTTTCCGCCCTTTTCTACAGTGTCCAGCAGGCGGTGTTTCTGCGCAGATGGCAAATCGTCGTCGCGCAGCAGCTCTGCCGCGCCTTTCAGGGCGGTGAGGGGTGACTTCAGCTCGTGGGTGACATGGGCGGTGTACGTTTTCAATCCGTCCTGCTTGTCCTGCAAGCGTTCCGTCAGCGATTGAAAACTATGGCTCAGATCCGCGATTTCCCGCGTGCCAAGCTGGTCTGGTGGTTCCCATGCCTGACCACCGTGGCCCGCCATCTGGCTGCGCTGGATCAACAGGTGGATCGGCCGGGTGATGAACCGCCAGAACACGTACCCGATAAGCGCCGTGGACAAAGCGACAAATGCCGCGGCCTTGGCAAGGTTGAAACGTTCGCCGTACAGAAAGCGGAAAATATGGTTCGGGGTGCGGCTCAGGTAAACCGCCCCGATCAAGGTCTGATCCACGTACACTGGCATCGCCACGAAAACGCGCACACGGGCACCGCGGCTGAGGGTATAAAGCGCAGGCGTTGCATCCTCGCGCACGCGGGTGCGCGCGACCGAGACGGTTTTCCCTGAAAGGGCCTCGCGAACCTCGTCAACATGGCCCAGCTTCTGCCCGATTTCCGCGGTTCCGGCAAACACGTTCCCATCGACATCCAGCATCCGGTAACCCGCAAGGGTTTGCGCCTGGGCGGCGTTGGCGATGCGGCTTAGCGGGGCGGCGATGGCCTGATAAACCGAACCGGGTCGGACGGTTGCGGGCCGCGCGTCCGGGCGCGGTGGCAGAACCGTTTCGCGATTGACCGACAGTGATGGGAACACCGCGTGCTCGGTTGAGATTGCACTCGGGCGGGGCGGCTTGATCCCGGCTGCATCTGCATAAAGCTCGGCATACGCCGCTGACATAACCGCAGCCTGTGTCAGCAGGCTTTCTTCGGTCTGTTGCACCAGTTGACTATCATAAAAGCGGAACAGGACCAGCCCGGCAAAGGGCAAGCACAGGACAATGCCCAGCACCAGCAGAACGATGGTCCACAATCTGGGGCGCCATTTACGGTTCAGCCGGGCGTGCATGCACCCATCCTGAGGCCGACACCGTGAATGGTCACGATCCCCTCGGCACAGCCGGCCTGGGCAAGTTTGGCACGGACATTGCGTATATGGCTGTCAATGGTGCGGTCCGAGACGTGGATGTTATAGCCGTAAAGCGCATCGATCAGCTGCGCCCTGGACAGAACGCGGTCGGGACGGGCCATCAGAGTTGCCAGCAGCCGAAATTCCGATCCGGTCAGCGTCACAGGGGTTGAAGCGAACCTGCACAGGTGCCGCTCTGCATCCAGGTGCAGGCTGCCTTGCGACAACACCGGGTCGGGCTGGGCAGGTGTCGGCGCGCTGCGTTTCAGGATGGCCTTGATCCGGGCCACCAATTCGCGTGGGGAAAAGGGTTTCGTCAGATAATCATCGGCGCCTAGCTCCAGCCCGACGATACGGTCGACCTCGTCATCGCGGGCGGTCAGGAACAGGATCGGCACGTCCGAGGATTTGCGGATGTCCCTGCATACTTCCAGACCATCCTTTTCGGGCAGCCCGATATCCAGCACGATCAGGTCGGGGCTTTCCTGGCGGTTTGTATCAAGCGCGGACAGGCCGTCACTGGCCAGAAGTGGCGCATAGCCTGCCTTTTCAATCGCGAACCTTGTTACCTCAAGGATATCCGGATCATCGTCGACAACAAGAATGCGTGCAGGCATCAAATGGGGTCCTTCAACTCTGCTGCCGATAATAGGCTTGGATTCTCCATCTCCGAAAGCCCCATTCGCGCCAGTTGGTGATTGCATCCTTTTTCAGATCATATCGCATCCACGCGTCACAGACTTGCTGTCCGGTTCTGGTTTCATGATCGCGGATGGCTGGGTAAGCGTCAGCGCCAAGGCTGCATATGTAACCAATGTCCTGTTGCATCAGAGCGCTGCCGTGGCTCAGATTGTAGCCGGCTAAGACTGATGCAAAATTCACAAAGTTGCACGTATACAAGACCACCAGAAGCGCTGCAAAACAACGCCGCAGTAGCCAGGTTGTACCGAAGCCGCGATGGATTTGCACCACGGTCAGCAGCAAACCGGTGAGAACCAGCGCCATCCATATGAAGGCGGCCACCCGCAAATAGGTAAGCGCATAGGCGTCGACGTAATGATGCAGCCGAATGGCAGCTGTCAGCACCAGGAACATGTTCTGCGCCAACCACATGTAGATCAGAAAGCGCAACGTCCGGTCCGAGCCGATCATGCTGTGAGTGACCAGAGTGAATACGCCCGCCAAAAGGGCCGTCACCACCAGCGGATAAGCGCCCCGGTGGGCATAAGCGGCATAGCTCATCCCTTGAGGCAGGGATACACCGCCGGTCAGGATGCCGAGGTCCATCACGGTTTGCACAAGGAACATCAGGTTGAACAGCAACAGCGAATTGCGCACCGAGATTGGATTGACCAGAAATGCGGCCCGACTTGGGCCCGTCTTCGGCATGGCGGCGGGGCGGGCAATGCCACCCAGCCATGGATCGCTGAGGTTTAGGAACGGCCACAGCAGCGAGGCCATTACACTCCAGAACAGAAGCCGCAGCCAGAAGTACCCTTCGAACAGAAGACTTGGGTCCAGCTCTGCCAGAAGGTCTTCCAGCACCGGATTGGCGGCGGCCAGCAAAGCAAGGAAGACCGCACCCAATAGCAGCGGCAAGGCCAGCGAGGCTACGTGGCGGCGGCTGTCGGACCCAAGATCGGCGGCCACCGCGGTGCGACATGTGCCGCGCAGCAAAAGCGTCGCGCCGATGGAAGGCAGGCGCAGGGCGGTGCGCAGCAGCAGACGTTCGTTTACTGCTTGACCGAATAGCGCCCAGGTGGCCAGACTGACCAAACCAGCAAGGCTGAACAATACTGATAGAAGCTGCAAATCGATGACCACCGGCAGGTTGGTGAACAAGGCAAATGCGACGGCTATGAGCCACTCCTTTGCAGTCGCACGTCGGGGTTTCATCGCTATGATCGCGGCGGACAAGATCAGCGCGAAGACTGAGACAGAAATGCCTAGCGGCTGTTCCCAAAACAGCCAATCAGCAAGCGCAACCAGCGATGCAAGAATCGGGATTGCATGGCGCATTTTCAGAGTAGACATCAGAGAACCACTCTGCTGTCGTCTGTTGCCTCCCCATCGGGGGGCTTTGTCCATCTTTCCCAGCCACCACGCGTCCAGCACGATGCTGTCCGGTACGCCGCGAATTGTCAGTTCCTGCCTCATGTCCTGTCTCCTGCTTGCAGGTTTGTGTTCCCGGCAGATTGCCTGCGGCGCTTGCATCTTTGGCGCGACGTATCCGCAGCCTTCATGGGGCTTTCGTGCAGAAAATGTGCAGAGGCGGTGAAAGGTATTACCAACCACGATTTCCGAGCTGCAACTCGCGCCGCGCAA
Organism: Ruegeria sp. AD9; assembly: GCF_056542305.1. Taxonomy (NCBI): domain Bacteria; kingdom Pseudomonadati; phylum Pseudomonadota; class Alphaproteobacteria; order Rhodobacterales; family Roseobacteraceae; genus Ruegeria; species Ruegeria sp. AD9. The sequence continues at coordinate 106,205 of NZ_JBQFZP010000012.1, read as the reverse complement.
TAAATGCGACGTGTCCAGACATTGAACTGCAAGCAAAAGCGCAGTGTGACACAGTTGAACCTTCCCCTGAGAAGCGGTTCGCCGTTATGGCTGGGGAAACGGAGGATCGAACATGGCTAACCCTCTCTATGATGATCTGTTTGGCATTCACGCCGACAAAGATACGGCTTTCCTGCACCTGACAGACGGGACGACCGTCACCTATCAAAACTTTCTGAGCACAGCCGCCCGGATCGCCCATGTGGCCACGCAACTGGGCCTAAAACCCGGGGACCGGGTTGCGGCTCAGGTCGATAAATCGCCTGAGGCGCTGGCGCTATACGCAGCATGCGCGCAGGCCGGTCTGGTTTTCCTGCCGCTGAACACCGCCTATACCGTGGACGAACTGACGTATTTCATCGAAAACAGCGGCGCGTCACTTGTTGTCTGCGACGGCCGAAGCAAAGACCAACTGACCCCGATTGCCGCGCGTTTCGGGGGCAGGGTGGAAACGCTGAATGCGGATGGCTCGGGCTCGCTGATGGATCTGGCGGCAGCAATGCCAGACAGCTTTGCGACTGTGGATCGGGATGGTGAGGATCTGGCGGCGTTTCTTTATACGTCGGGCACCACCGGACGTTCAAAGGGCGCGATGCTGACCCAGAACAACCTGTTGTCCAATGCGCGGACACTGGTCGAAGAGTGGCGGTTCACGTCGGAAGACGTTCTGTTGCACGCGCTGCCGATCTTTCACACACATGGTCTGTTTGTGGCCACCAATATCATTCTGGCTGTCGGCGGAAGCATGATCTGGCTGCCAAAATTCGACCCGGATCAGATCATTGACAGGATGCCCGGAGCCACGTCGATGATGGGCGTGCCAACCTTCTACACGCGCCTGCTGGCAGACGCGCGTTTTACCAGGGGGCTGACCGAACATATGCGCCTGTTCGTATCGGGCTCAGCCCCTCTGCTTGCGGATACCCATACACAATTCAAGGAGCGTACCGGTCATCGTATCCTAGAACGCTATGGCATGACCGAAACCAATATGAACACCTCGAACCCCTATGACGGCGAACGTCGCGCGGGCACGGTCGGGTTTCCCTTGCCAGGGGTCGAACTGAAGATATGCGATGCAGACGGCAACCCTTTGCCGCAGGGTGAAATCGGCGAGATCGAAGTGCGTGGCCCGAACGTGTTCAAGGGATATTGGCAGATGCCGGAAAAGACGGCTGCCGAGCTGCGCAAAAACGGGTTTTTCATCACCGGTGATCTGGGACGGGTCGACGAAAATGGGTATGTCCATATCGTCGGGCGCAACAAGGACCTGATCATCTCGGGTGGCTACAATATCTACCCCAAGGAAATTGAGCTGGTTCTGGACAGCCAGCCCGGTGTTCTGGAGAGCGCAGTGATCGGCGTGCCGCATCCCGACTTCGGCGAAACCGTGCTGGGCCTGATTGTTGCCGAACCTGGGCAATCTCCGGATCTCGACGCGTTGATGGATACTGTGCGCGACAGCCTGGCGCGGTTCAAACATCCCCGCACGCTTATTCAACTGGATGAATTGCCCCGCAATACAATGGGAAAAGTCCAAAAGAACATCTTGCGCGACCAGTTCAGGGACATGTTCAAAGCCGGGTCACAAGGCACATAATGGCAGAGCCTAGATAAGCGTTGGAAACTTGATATAGTCCTCAAAACCAATGGGGATAGAAGAATATGAACAATCGTTTGCGCAAGATCACCATCGTAGGTGGCGGCACGGCAGGCTGGATGACCGCGTTGATCCTGGACATGGTGTTTTCACGCACTTCATCAACAGCGGACCGGCCACATATCTGCCTGATCGAAAGCCCTAATATTTCGACCGTGGGTGTGGGTGAGGCTACGGTGCCACGCATGCCGGTCACGCTCCGTCAGGCGGGCATTTCCGAACGGGATTTTTTCCGCGAGACGAACGCGTCCTTCAAGCTGGGCGTGAAGTTCTGCAACTGGAACAAGGACCCCAAAGGAAAACGCATCGATTACGTGAACCCCTTTGCCCATGGCCAGATGCTGGAAGGGTTGGACGCCGCCGAGTATTTCCTGCGCTTTGGCAACGGAGAACGGGACTTTACACAGTCCATCTCGCCCCACGATCATCTGGGCCGTCTGTGCAAAGGCGCGCGGCAGCTGGGTCAGCCCGAGTTTGAACAGCGTTTTGGCTATGCCTATCATCTGGATGCCGTGAAGTTTGCGGGCATGCTCACCACGGTCTGTACCAAGCGCGGCGTCGAGCATATCCAGGACGAGGTACAGAAAGTCGAGCTGGATGAACAGGGCAACGTCAGCCATCTGATGCTGGAGCGCGCGGGCCGTCATGACATCGAAATGGTCATCGATTGCACCGGGTTCCGCGGTTTGATCATCAATCAGGCGCTGGGCGAGCCGTTCTTGGATTATTCGGACTACCTGCCCAATGATCGCGCCATGGCGTTGCAGGTCGAACACCGCAATCCCAACAAGATCGAAAGCCTCACGCGGTCGACCGCGCTGGGCGCGGGATGGACGTGGCGGGTGCCGCTCTACAATCGTGTGGGTACGGGCTATGTGTTCTCGTCGGCGCATCGAACGGATGATCAGGCGGCAGACGAATATCTTGAATGGCTGGGTGACAGCGGTAAGGGTTTGACGCCGCGGATCATCCCGATGCGCGTCGGGCGCGTGCGCAATGCCTGGGTCAAGAATTGTGTGGCAATCGGCCTGTCCGGCGGGTTTATCGAGCCGTTGGAAAGTACCGCGATCCACATGATTGACCACGCAGTACGCTGGTTTGCAGAACACTTGCCGACGCGCGACGTCGCCCCGTCGCTGCGGGCAAGATACAACCGGCAGATGGATAAGCTTTATAACGAGGTTCTGGAATTCATCTGCCTGCATTACCGATTGGGTAACCGAAAGGATGACCCGTATTGGATCGACGCGCGAACAGAGATGAAGATACCGGATCGCCTGGCCGAGAATCTGGAATTGTGGCAGCACCGTCTGCCGATGGATCACGATGTGGAATTTGCCACGCTGTTTGATCATCGCGTGTACCAGACGGTTCTGTTGGGCAAACAGGTCTATGATACGGGTTACGGTACCGGCATCCGAGATCGTTTGCGGCCGTTGAAGAAAGTGATCTGGTTCCAGGGCATGCAGCGTGCGAAAGAGGATCTTGCGCAGATCGTCAAAGTGATGCCGGATCATAAAACGCTGCTGCGCGATATCCGGGGGGAGCTGGAAAAACCGGTCTTTGGAATGGCGAACGTGGCGAAACCGACGGTTGCGATGCCGGGCACGAAACCCGCACCTGTTACGATCCAGAACATGCCGAACTTTGCTGAAATCCAAAGCGGCGCGAAGGATTTGCAACTGTTCTAGGGGTTCTCTGCCCGTACGAAGGAAATTTGATAAACTGAAGGGCGAGGCATTCAGCCCCGGCCTTCAGGGCGGTTTAACGCCAGCTCATACCCCGGTCAGACAAGTGCCTTTGCACCCGACCCGGATAATCAGAAACAATGGCATCCACACGCAGGTCGATCATCTTGGCAATGTCTACAGGGTCATTGACCGTCCAAACCGCAACGCAAAGGCCCAAATCCTTGGCCAGTTCGACGTTTTCGGCAGTTACATCTGCAGAATACGGGCACCACAGTGAGCCGCCCGCTTGCTTGACCAATAGCGGAATATCGCCTTTGCGGCCTCGAAAATCCGGGCAGACTGCTTTTGAAGAATCCTCACCTACATCCTCGGCGTTTTCGGGAAGTTGGGTCAGATAAGAAGATGGCATATCAGGCGCTTGCCGCTGACATTCTTCCAACAGATTCCAGTCGAAACTGTGCAGAACGGCGCGCGACGACAGGGCCCTGGAACGGACCTCTTGCAGGACAAGACGGACAAACTTCTCTCTGTAGCGCGCGTCATGGGCCAAATCGGGGTCCGACTTCAGCTCGAGCATCAGACAGGCATCGCTATGTTGGGGGTCACTCACCAGATCCAGCAGGTCAAGCAGCCTTGGAACGCGAACGCCATCCATTTGTGCCTGATCAGGAAAACGCCGACCATAGGCAGAATTCCCATCCAACCGCCCGACATCGAACTTCTGAATCTGCTCGAATGTCAGGGTTGAAACCTTCGGCTCTTCCCCGGTCATAAACTGGCCGTCAGCATCGCGAAAACTGGGGGCGTGCAGCCGGTGATTATGGGTTATGACAGGGATGTCGTCAGCCGTGAGAACAACGTCAAACTCCAGAAGCGGCACGCCAATGGACAACGGAAAGTCGAAGCCAATCATGCTGTTTTCAGGCAACACACCTCGCGCACCCCGGTGGCCTACGATGCGGATCAGGTTGTCGCGCCCCCGGAAAGCCTCGACCTGAGGGAATGCCATCAGCCTTCCAGCCTTTCACCGGTAGATTGGTCAAACAGATGCAAATGGTTTGAGGACACAGAAAACCGCATGTTCGGATGTCGGCCTTCAATCGGATGTACACCCGGAAGGCTGATCGTGATCGGATCGCCAGAGCCGGTCAGTTGACCGTGCAACAGCGTGTTTGCCCCCAATGGCTCTGCCATCTGAATCATGGCCTCAATCGGGCCATTGTCATCCAGCAATAGATGCTCGGGTCGTACCCCCAGTTTAAAGGCAGTATCAGGGCCCGGCGACGAACCAACCGCGACCTCACCAATCATGGCGGTTCCGTTTTCGCGTCGGGCTTCAAAGACATTCATCGCGGGGCTGCCGATGAACTGCGCCGCAAACAGGGTTCTTGGTGTTTCGTATACCTCTAGCGGTGTGCCAACCTGTTCGGCGATACCGCCGTTCATGACGATCATCCTGTCGGCCATTGTCATGGCTTCAACCTGATCGTGTGTTACATAAAGCGACGTGATCCCCAGTTTTTCCTGGAGCTCACGAATCTCAAGCCGCATCTGCACGCGAAGCTTGGCGTCCAGGTTCGAAAGAGGCTCGTCAAACAGGAAGACCGCAGGTTCACGGACAATCGCGCGACCCATAGCCACCCTCTGACGTTGGCCGCCTGACAATTGTCTGGGTTTGCGATCCAGCAATGGTTCAAGCTGCAATAGCCTGGCCGCCTCGGTCACTTTTTGATCGATCTGGGCCTTGGGCAACCCTGCGATCTTCAGGCCATAGCCCATGTTCTGCCGGACCGACATATGCGGGTAGAGCGCATAGTTCTGGAACACCATGGCAATGTCGCGATCCATCGGCTCTTTTTCGTTGGCCCGTTCCGCACCAATCCGGATTTCACCCGCGGTCACGGTCTCAAGCCCTGCCACCATCCGCAACAGCGTGGATTTTCCGCAGCCCGAAGGGCCGACGATGACAATAAACTCGCCATCTTCGATGTGGATGTCGATGCCATGTATGACATCTGTCGGGCCAAAGCTCTTCTTGACATTCTCCAGGGTTACTGTTGCCATTTTCTATTTCTCGCTATCAACAAGGCCGCGGACAAAAAGCTTTTGCATCGACACCACCACGATGACCGGCGGGATCATCGCCAGAATGGAGGTTGCCATGATGACCGGCCAATCAGCTACATCATCGCCAGACGGGAACATCTGCTTGATGCCCATCACAATGGTGTTCATTTCAGGGTCGGTGGTGATAAGCAGCGGCCACAGATACTGGTTCCACCCATAGATAAACAGGATGACGAACAGTGCCGCGATGTTTGTCCGGCTCATCGGTACGACGATATCGATGAAAAACCGCATAGGCCGGGCACCATCCACACGCGCAGCTTCGGCCAGCTCGTCCGGGATTGTCAGAAAGAACTGACGGAACAGGAAGGTCGCCGTGGCCGAGGCGATCAGCGGAAAGATCAGCCCGTAATAGCTGTTGAGCATGCCGAACCCGGCCACGACCTCAAATGTCGGAACGATGCGCACTTCGACCGGCAACATAAGGGTCAGGAAGATCAGCCAAAAGAACGTTGTTCGACCGGGAAAGCGGAAATAGACGATTGCAAATGCCGACAGCAGTGAAATGACGATCTTGCCCACTGCGATCCCGATGGCCATCACAAGGCTGTTGAACAGCATCGTTGCGACGGGGACATTCACGCCGGAAAACAGGGCTGCCTTGTAGTTCTCCCAGAACTGATCACCCGGCAAAAGCGGCATGGGTGGTGATACAACTTCCGGCTGGGTAACGGTTGAGGCGACAAATGCCAGCCAAATCGGAAAGAAGATGACCAGAACGCCAAGGATCATCAGGGCATGTGTCAGCCAGATACCCGCTCCGCGCTTTTCGACCATTCCGTGCTGTTGGGCTGCCATCAGTAATGCACCCTCTTTTCCACGTACTTGAACTGAATGACGGTCAGAAGGCCGACGACAATCAGCAAAATGACCGATTGCGCCGAAGACGAGCCCAGATCCTGACCGACGAACCCGTCTGAAAAGACCTTGTAGACCAGTATGGTCGTGGCCTGCTGCGGCCCGCCGCCGGTGATTGTGTGGATTACGCCAAAAGTTTCAAAGAACGCGTAAACCACATTCACAACAAGCAGGAAGAACGCTGTAGGTGACAGCAACGGCAGGACAATCGTGAAAAACCTGCGCCAGAATCGTGCGCCATCGATCGCGGCGGCCTCGATGACCGACCTCGGAACCGACTGGAGTGCAGCGAAGAAGAACAAAAAGTTATAACTGATGCGCCCCCAGGCCGAAGCGACAACCACAAGCCCCATTGCCTCGGTGCCATTCAAGACGTGGTTCCAGTCATAGCCCAGCTGTCCAAGATACCACGACACGACACCGACGCGCGTGTTGAACATGAACAGCCAGAGCACACCCGCAACCGCCGGTGCGACTGCATAAGGCCAAATCAACAGAGTCCGATAAGCTCCGGATCCTTTGATCAGCCGATCTGCAATGACTGCCAGAAACAGGGCCGGGATCATGGAGCAGAGAGTAACAAGCGTCGAAAACACCGCCGTGGTTACAAAGGATGCGCGATAAAACTTGTCGCTCAGTAGAAATTCAAAATTGCCAAGACCGACGAACTTGGACGACAACCCGAACGGATCTGGGATGAAAAGCGACTGCCATACAGCTTGTGCAGCGGGATAGAAGAAGAATACGGCAGAAATGACGACCTGCGGGGCGATCAGCGCCAATGGCAACAGCCAGCCGCGGAATGTGACGCGTTTTTCCATCCTGATGACCCGCCGGGAAAAGTGGATGCGGGCTCTGCCGAGCCCGCATCGGATTTCAGAGGTTTATTGATTTGCCGATTCGAACCTGCGCAAAAGCGCGTCACCGCGTTCTTTTGCGCTGTCCATGGCTTCCTGGGCGGTTTTCTCACCGGACCAGATGGCCTCAAGCTCCTCATCGATGATACCGCGGATTTGATCGAAAGACCCCAGACGCAGACCTTTCGAATTTGCTGTCGGCTCTTTCGCGGTCATCTGGATCACAGCGATATCGGTGCCCGGGTTTTCATCATAGAAACCGGCCGCACGGGTCGCTTCACCGGCTTCCGCAGTAATCGGAAGATACCCGGTATTTTGGTGCCATGCCGCCTGAACGTCAGACGAAGACAAGAAGCTCAAGAACTCGCCAACGCCTTTATATTCTTCCGGATCATGACCTTCCATCACCCAAAGGGATGCACCGCCGATGATGGTATTCTGCGGCTCGTTTGTGACCGCTTCCCAATACGGCAGCGGGCGCACATCAAAGTCGAACTCGGCCTCGGCTTTTATCCCGGCATACCCGGCCGAGCTTTCGGTGAACAAGGCACACTCACCGGCCCGGAAGTTTGCGCCGCCTTCATTTCTGCGACCGGTATAGATGAATTCCCCATCCTTTGCCCAGTCGCCCATGGCGCTCAGGTGCGCGACCTGTACCGGGCCGTTCAGCATCAGTTCTGTATCCAGACCGGCAAAACCATTGTCCTGCGATGCAAACGGAACGTTGTGATAGGCAGACAGATTTTCCAGGTGGATCCAGCTTTGCCATGCCGTCACCAGCGGGCAGTCCTCGCCTCCGGCTTTGAGTTGCTCCAGCACATCGCCGACTTTTTCCCAAGTCGACAGGTCGGTGTCAGGATCAACACCCGCCGCCTGCATGGCATCGCGGTTGACCCACAAGACCGGCGTGGAAGAGTTGAACGGCAGCGACAACATATCTCCGTCGGTGGTGGTGTAATAACCTTTCACCGCACCGATATAGGCATCGGGATCAAAAGACGCGCCACTTTCGGCCATGACTTTGTAGACCGGCTTGATCGCGCCTTTTGCCGACATCATCGTTGCGGTACCGACTTCGAAAACCATCAGGATATGTGGCTGTTCACCTGCGCGGAAAGCGGCAATACCAGCGTTCAGGGTTTCCGAATAGTTGCCCTTGTGGCTTTCGACCACGACAAACTCATCCTGACTGGCGTTGAACTCTTCAACCTGCGCTTTGACAAGTTCGCCAAGGCGGCCGGTGAAGGCATGCCAGAATTGAACTTCGGTTTGTGCCATTGCCGCCAAGGGGGACAAGGCAGTTGTAACGGCAAGAGCGCCAAGCAAATTCTTTTTCATGATTCCTCCCATGCATCAGGTTTGATGCTTCGTTGAGTACCGACTGCAACGCGTATTCGACACACATGACGATTTCACGACGTTACCGTTACAGAAATATAATTCAAGCCCTACTTATTGGCAAAAAACATAATACAATGTTATACAGCGTGAATGAAAAAGCGGAACTGGGTCTGCAATGAGACAAACTTTGAGAATTCGGCAATTGGAAGCACTCATGGCGGTGACCACCAATGGTTCGGTCACAGCAGCGGCCGCCGATTTGGGGGTGAGCCAACCAGCTGTCAGCAGGTTGCTGTCGGATCTTGAAAAATCGTTTGGATTTCAACTTTTTGATCGCCGCAAAGGGCGATTGGTGCCAACCCAGGAAGTTCGCTATCTGCAACCCAGCGTGGACCGTGTCCTGGAATTGATGAAGCAGATATCGGACGCGAGTCAGAATATCACGCAGCGTAAAGCCGGGCATATCCGCGTCGCCTGCCTGCCCGGTTTCGCCACCAGCCATCTGCCGGATGTTGTGGCAAGTTTTCTGAAAGACCGGCCAGGTGTCACCATGACGATCGAACCGGACAGGCCGGAACGGATATTGGAATGGATGGTTGGCGAACAATATGACTTTGGAATCACTGATGGTTTTAACGGTCATCCGGGGGTCGAAAGCAGAAATGTCGATGTGCGCACGGTTTGCGTATTCCCGAAAAATCACGCGCTTGAGAACCTCTTGGAGGTGGCGCCATCCGATCTTGCAGATGAGAACATCATACATACGCGGCGCGACAGCGACTTTTTCGGACGGCTTTCGAAGGCATTTCAGCGGGCCAACGCTACACTCAACTCGCATATCGAGGTCAGGCAATTCACGGCGGCATGTGAATTGGCGATAAAAGGCGTCGGCGTTTCCATCGTCAGCGAGCTGGACGCAGTCCAATATACGGACCGAGGGCTAAGCTACAGGCCATTCAAGCCGTTTTTGCCGCATACGCTTTCGCTGGTACGCCCAGTCTTGAAGCAGCCGTCTTTGATCACACTGGAGTTCATTGAGCATTTCAGCGAAAGCCTGAGTGCTTTCAGAACACCTGCCTGAGGTTGCGGTCAACGGGACGAAGGATATCTGCCTGTGTTTCTAGCCGACAGTCTCCAGAAAAGCAGGAGCCAAGTGGTCGATAGCGCCCAAAGTCGTCGTTATTGTGAGGCTCCGCGTATCTGTTCAATGGCTCGGGCGGCAAATCTTCCCGACAAAGACCCGTCTGCGTTTGCTTCCAATGCAGGCAGTGCGGGGGATGCTTGTTCTCCGATTTCACCCAAGGCGATGGCCGCTTCTTTTCTGACAAAAACCGAAGGGCTGCCCAACAGCATGATCAGTTCCGGAACGGCTGGGGCTGCATCGGCCCCAAAGAGCGCCAAAGACTGAGCCGCGTCACGTTGTTCCTTGGCATCTCCGCGCATCAGATCAGCTTTGAGGCTCGCAACTGTCGTGCTCGGCGGAAGCGCGGCCAATTGAAGGCCGTTTTTCAAGCGATTGTTCAAATGCTGATGCTCGCCGATCCATCGCACGATAAAGAAATAATCGCGCACCGCTTCGCCCAGAACCTTCTCGTTTTTTCCATTCTGCCATTGTTCGATCATTGCACGCGCGCTGCTTCGATCGCCATTCAAGGCCAGAACCGACGCTGCAAATGGCATCAACTCTACTGCCTGCGGGTTTCGGTCCAGCTCAGACCTAATAACAGCCTCTGCACCTGTCAGATCATTCATCGCAAACAGCGCAGCACCTTGAAATAGCGCGTAGTGGCTGGGGTATTCCGGGTCGAGGCGCATTGCAGCCTGTACAAATGCCAACCCTTCCTCTGGCTCGCCACCCGCGATCAAGGCCCATCCCATTGTCACATGCGCTTCGGGGTCGCTTGGTTGCAGGGCAATGGCTTTCGCGGCTTCTTGTCTCGCTTCTTCCGTTCCCCGACTTACACCCTCGGCGCTGTCCCAGTCCGGAAGGTTGAGAGCGACTATTGCCCTGATGACGTGGATAAGCGAGGTGTCCTGATGCGTCAGTTCACGGTAGTATTTATAGAACAGCCCGATATGCATCTGTTCTTCAGCATTCGCAAAGCCTGACCAGTGGTGGAAGATGTGCGGTCGCAAATGTACCATAGCTAACATCGCCCAGGCGCGCGCATAATTCGGGTCCAGCTCGACAGCCCGCTCAAAATGCGGAATTGCGGCCAGATTGTCCTGTTCATTGAAGCGTGAATAAAGCGCCCACCCGCGTTGGAACGCTTCGCGCGCCTCGATCTTTTCAGTCTCTATGCTTTCGATAGCAATCCGGCTTTGCGTGTCGAGCGGGACATCCAACTCGCGCGCAATCGCCAGTACAATGTTGTTTTGCAGGTCGAAGATCTCGTCGATTTCACCGTCGAAACGTTCCGCCCAGATCAATCTGCCGTTCAACGTGTCCGTCAGGCGGATGTTGACCCGAAAACCTTCTCCGCTACGTCTAAGGCTTCCATCAACGACATAGCGAACGCCCAGTTTCTCGGCAAAACCTGCCACATCAATTTCGCGGTCCTGAAATGCAAAGGATGTGTTTCCGGCGATGACAAATAACCCTGATATGCGGGACAAGTCCGTTATCAGATCCTCGGAAACGCCATCTATCAACATCTTGTTGGACGCGTCGCTGGTGAAATTCGTCAAGGGAAGCACGGCGATCGAGGGCAGGTCCGGCAGAGGGTAAGCCATCTGTGCTTCAGAAGCGCGCAACTGACCCTTTTCCCATGTCTTTGTCCCGATATACCCGGTCGCGCCCAACACGATCAGGATTGCAGCTAGCTTCATTAAACGCGGCGCTTTCTTCGTTTTTTGCTTTACCGCCGGGGTCAACGCATCTGTTTCGACGCGGAACGCCTCAATGGGGTCCGCGATATTCTTGACGGATTGCGGGCCAATTGGCGTAAAGGCGAAGGGCACCTTGTTGCGCGCGTATCCGACAATCGCCTGCGATGCGATAATCCCCCCAGGTTCTGCCAGCGCCTCAAGCCGTGCGGCCACGTTGACACCATCACCCAGGATGTCGTCTGCGTTTGAGATGACATCGCCGACATTCAAACCGATCCGAAGAACGATTGCGCGGTCGGGTTCCGCATCTGAGTTTCTTTTCGTCAGTTCAGCCTGTATCGCGACGGCCGCGCGAACCGCATCGACCGCGCTGGGGAATTCGATCAGAAAACTGTCACCCGCTGTGTTCGCAATGCGCCCTGAATACCCGGCGATCAAGGGCTCGATGACTTCAGCGCGGATCCGGCGCAGCTTGTCGATGGTGCCTTCTTCATCCAAGCCAACCAATCTTGAATAGCCTGCGATATCGGCGGCTAAGATGGCTGCTAATCGACGATTTGGCCGGCTTTCCATAGTTTCGCAGCCTACCATTTGGACATTTTTCTGGGAACCGGTTTTCAAGGTACCGGTTTTGCTCCGGTTATTGAAAACCCCCGACCTGTTATCTGGATGGAAATGGAAGCCCGGGCCGCTGGGTTTTCAGACAAAAGCGGCCTAGGCAGTTTTGTCGGTTCTGGTCGTTGTCGGATTTGCATGGCGTCGCGCGTCCTTGCACAATGCGACCAACGCAAGGAGGCGAAAATGATTTACGCAATCACAATTTATGGGGAACCGGGCGTGTTCGAGGCATTGCCGAAAGATCGCCAAGACGAAGTGATGTCAGGCCATCGCGCCCTGCAAGCAGTATTGTCGGAACGCGGAGAGTTCGTGTCGATAAAACTGATGCCGCCAACGTCAGCGGTAATGGTCGAACCGGCCACGTCTGAGCGCGCTGCCCCCCTGATCACCGATGGCCCGTTTTCCGAGACCAAGGAAAACTTCCTTGGGTTTTACGCCGCTGACTTCAAAGACCTTGAGGAAGCGTTGGAACATGCAAAACTGATCTCTTCACCGGTCGCGCGGCTGGAAGTTCGGCCTGTGGCCTGGGCCGGGGGTGCCATATCGTCGGAATAGATCATGTCAGATTGGCTGGAGGCCACATTTGCTGAACAACGCCCGCGCGCTATTGCTGCCCTGACGCGGGTTTTTCGGGATTTGGACACCGCAGAGGAGGCCTTTTCCGACGCCTGCCTGAAAGCCTTGGCGGTTTGGCCCCAGAACGGGGCGCCTCGTGATCCATTGGCATGGCTTCTGGCCACGGCCCGGAATGCGGGTCTGGACGAATTACGCAAATCCCGGCGGCGCACGGCAATCCTGTCTCGCCACGCAGAGGAGTTTCAACGGATGCCGGCGGAAACACCCGACCCTGACGAGATGCGGGACGATGTCCTGCGCTTGCTGTTCATCTGCTGTCATCCGGAACTGGATCGGCGGGATCAGATCGCCATTGCTTTGCGGGTGGTCGTGGGGCTGAGTGTCGATGAGATCGCTAGCGGATTTCTGGTCAAATCCAAAACCATGGAACAGCGCATTACCCGCGCCAAAAAGAAGATCGCAAATAACCCGGTCGCCTTTGAAACGCCAAGCCCGGCTGAGAGGCAAGCCCGGTTGGGCGAAGTCTCGACAATGGTTTATCTGATGTTCAGCGAAGGGTGGTCGACCTCGGCCGGGCCGCAGCAAATCAAGCTCACGCTGTGCAAAGAAGCCATCCGGCTTGCCCGCCTTCTTGTCGCATTGTTCCCTGCAATGGGTGAGCAGGCCGCATTGCTGGCGCTATTGTTGTTTCAACACGCCCGGCGCCGGGCCCGGATTGACGTGGAAGGCAAGCTTGTCGCACTCGACGATCAGAACCGCGATCTTTGGGATCGCTCGAATATCGCTGAGGCTACATCGCTGTTGCAAAAAGCCCAGCGGACTGGCCACCGCGGGGTATATATCATCCAGGCTGCAATCGCAGCGGCACATGCCGGTTCCACCTCATCCAAAGAAACCAACTGGGCGTTGATCGAAAGCCACTATGCTGCCCTTTACGCATTACAGCCGACACCGGTGATCCGGCTCAACCAGATTGCCGCACAGGCCAAGCTATACGGCCCACACTATGCATTGAAAGCAATGGATCCGCTGTCACAGGAGTTGTCCAACTATCGTTGGTTTCACGCAATGCGAGGTGGCCTTTTGCAAGAAGCGGGGGATCATAAAGACGCCATTTCCGCCTTTGAAACCGTGTTGGCGCTTTCCCCCACCGCGTTGGAATGTGACGTGATCAAAGAAAAAATCAAAATCAGTCAAAAAGAATTGGAGGGCCTGTAGGAACACACACTCCTCGTACGTCCTTGGGTCAGACCCGCATGTGGCGGGCGTAACCAACGGAGGTACCCATGAGTATACTTGAGATGACGGCTGTCGGAAATTCAGGATGGATCGGGCATTCCGGGCCGGATCAGAGCAAGGCCAAATCCTTTTATCAGGATGTGCTGGGCTGGACGATCAGCGATATGCCGATGCAGGATGGGTCCAGTTATTCAGCCGCAGTTGTGGGCGAGACCGCTATCGGAGGCTTTTCACCAATGCCAGAGGCGCGTGGAAGCTGGACGATCTTCTTCACAGTACCCGATGTGGATGCCAGTGTTGCAAAGGCCGAAGCCAACGGCGCCACAGTTCTTCAACCCGCGATGGATATGCCGGGTGTCGGGCGCATGGCCACGCTGAACGACCCCCAAGGTGCCCGCTTTGCATTGATCACCTATGAAAGCATGAGACCCTGAGAACTGTCTGAAAGGAGGGCGCAGATGGAACAAAATACGCACATTGTGCAGGTTATTGCAGCGTTATTAGACTGGGTAACCGTTCCACTGGCGATTGCTTTTGACCTGCGTCGATTCAGGACGGTTGCCCATCCGCTATGGGATGGGGGCGACAGGTTCGTGCGCGTAATGCGGGCACATGGAAACTTCGTCGATTATATTCCGTTCACGCCATCAATCCACCGGCAGCTTGAGGCATCCAGCTGATGCCGGTGGATGAATCCCTCAACGCACGCATTCGTGACGCTTTGGCCGCGCATGTGGGCATTTCAGAAAAGCGTATGATGGGTGGCAATTGCTTTTTCTTGAACGGCAACATGCTGTGCGGGGCGCGGCGGCATAACGACGGGCTGGGCCGTTTCATGTTCCGGGTGGGCAAGGACAACGAAAGCATTGCGCTGGCGGACCCTGCGGCTCAAGAAGTGATTCACGGTGCACGCAAACTGGGTGGTTTTATCCGCGTGGATGAGAGTGATTGCGATGACGCCGCTTTGCTGCGCTGGTTACACCTTTGTCTCGAACACGCCGCGGCCCTTCCCGCGAAAGACTGAACGGAGAAAGCAATGGCTCAGTTTGAAAGTTTCTCACCCGAAGCGCTTGGTTTTCTCAGGGATTTGCGAGCCAATAACACGAAGGAATGGTTTGCAGCCAACAAATCGACTTACGAGACCCATTTGAAGCAGGCAGGCACGCACTTCGCGGATAACATGGCGGATGCCTTGCGTGATCTGACTGGCCAGACCCACAGCAGCAAGATTTTCCGTATTCATCGGGATGTCCGATTTTCCAAGGACAAAACACCTTACAACGCACACCTGCATATTGCGTTTATTCCAGACGGGAGTGCGGATCAGCCGCCGATGTGGTTCTTCGGTCTCTCACCCGATGATCTGGCGCTTGGCTGCGGGGTGTTTCAGTACGAAAAGGAAGCGTTGGATGCCTTCCGAACAGAGATGGCAGGCCCCAATGGGGCAGAGGTGATACAGCTTGCCGCTGAGATGCGAAAGCGTGGTTTCCGGGTCGGGGATCCTGAATTGAAACGTGTTCCCTCCGGTTTCGACAAAGATCATCCAAATGAAGAGGCATTGCGCCGCAAAGGCTTTACCGTCTGGACAGATTTAGGCAATCCTGCCTTTGCTATCGAACCGAACCTCATTGAACGAACTATAGAATTGTTCGAGGACCTCTTACCTGTTTTTCTGCTGCTTTCTCGGGTCGAGTAACCCATCTTTCCGAGAGTCAGGAATGGAGATTTGATGGCCTGCACAAAATTGTCGTTCCTTTCCAAATTTGTGTTCCATATATGATCGGAGGCCGTGCATCCGGTCACACATGAATAAATCACTCATCCCAGCGACATTGTGAAATCGCCCTTGAGTATTAATCAGAACTGGTTTGGTTCAATTACTCAACAGACCTCCGAAAGAGGATCAGGCTTGTTGCCAGCAGGACAGCGCCCAGCAAAGCCATCCAGATGAACTCTGGCCAAACTGTTTCGAGACCGGCGCCCTTGAAAACAATCGCCTGACTGGCGGCCATATAGTGACGAGATGGTAATAGCAGCGTCCCGACCTGCAACCAGTCTGGCTGCCCTTCAACCGGCGTCTCTCCTCCGGACAGCATCAGCATGGGAAGGACGATCAGCATGACCAAAAGCGCAAACTGCGCCATCGAACGCGCAATCGTTGCCAGAAAAACCCCGAGTGCGGTCGCGGTGAACAGAAACAGGGCGGTGCCAAACAGGAACAGTCCTTTTGATCCCGAGATTTCAATTCCCAGCGCACCCTGCATGACAAAGGTTAGCGACAGGCTGGCAGCAATCAGGACAATTGCTGCATTGGCCCAGATCTTGGCTGCTGCAATGTCAAACGGGGTCAGTGGCATTGCCAGCAGATGCTCAATCGTCCCGTGCTCCCGCTCTCGGATCATGGCAGCGCCGGTCAGAATGGTGGTAAGCCACATGATCTGTCCGATCAGGGCAACGATCCCGGCAAAACGCACGGTATCACGGTTGGGGTTGAAAGCGCTTCTTAGGATGACATCGACCAGCGGTGGATCTACAAGATCGACACCGATCGCAAAGCGGCGAATTTCGGCACCCAAAATATTGGTGATATAGCTGGCACCGATCCCGGCCTGCTCCATCGCCGTGGCGTCGATCAGAACTTGGATTTCAGGCTTGCGCCTTGCCCTCAGGTCTTTCTCGAATCCCGGTGGAACAACAACTATGAAGATGAATTCTCCGTCGTCCATTTGCGCTGGACCGCTACCTGGTTCGATTTGTACGACCGGCTGGAACTCGGGTGGAAAAAATGCCGTGGCAAGCGCTCGGGACAGTGGAGAATTGTCCTCATCAGAAAATGCAATCGACGCGTTGTTGACCGAGGTCGCTACGCCGGTTGCCTCCATCATGGGTGCCAGCGTGAAAGACCAGACCAACAGCGCCATCATCACCCAGTCCCGACGCAGGCTCATCACTTCTTTCAGGCCAAGCCAGAATATGAAGGACAATCGCTGCATTCACTTCTCCTGCGCGCGAAGGCAAAGCGCGGCGATCAGTGTCAACGCCGGTCCAAAGCAGGCCAGTGCCAAAATGTCCGGTGCGAGCGCCTCCCATCCAAGCCCTTTGGTGAAGGCCCCGACATTGAGGTGCAGAAAGTAGGATGAGGGCCAGAGAGAGCCGATAAGCTGCGCACCATCCTCAAGCGTTGATACGGGCTGCAAAAGACCCGAGAACTGGATGGTAGGCACGACCGAAGCGATAGCAGTGGCAAAAGTCGCTGCCACCTGGCTCGATGTCATGGTTGCGATCAGCAATCCATAAGACGTCGTCGCCCAAACATACAAAAACGCACCCAATGCCAAAGGCAGGGGATCGCCCTTAAGCGGCACATCGAAGACAAAAATAATCATTGCGGCCAGCAACAGGAAATTCACGTAGGCAATCATGATATAGGGTATCTGTTTGCCGATCAGGAACTCGAGCCGCGTTGTCGGTGTTACGTAGAAATTGACGACCGAGCCCAGCTCGCGCTCTCGTGCGACGCTGACCGCAGCCAACACGGCAGGCAGCATGATCAGCAGGATGGCGGGCATGGCCGGGGCCATCGCGGCAATGCTCTCAAAGCTCTGGTTATAGCGAAACCGGGGTTCAATACGGGCGATCTCAACCGCGTGTTCGCCTGTGGTCCTCGACTGCCCGTCAAGAAACGACTGGTGCAGCCCGGCGACATACCCCTCGACTGTTTCCCCCTTGAAGGGGATCGCGCCATCAACGGTTGCCAGCACTTGGGTAGGTTCACCTGTGCGCAACTTGCGCCCGAAATCAGGTGGCAACTCGATCACCATCGAAACGTCCCCTGCCTGCAACCGTCTGCGCCCTTCTGTGGCGCTGATCAAAGGCGGCGTTTGCTTGAAATAAGGCGATCCCGATATTTCTTCCGTGTAAGCCCTGCTTTCCGGGCTTTGAGACAAGTCCAGAACGGCAAACTCAAGATCTTCTATGTCGAGTGTTATGCCAAAGCAGAACACCAGCATCAAAATCGCCGAGCCAAGAAATGCAAATGCCAGACGAACTGGATCGCGGACTACTTCAACCGCTTCGCGTCGTGTGTAAGTCAGGGCACGACCGATACCTTGTCCGGTGACCTTGGTCTTGGTGACAAAGTCAACTTTGGGTGCCACGACAGGTGCAGGTTTTTCTGCGGCCTCCAAAACTGAAATGAAAGCTTCCTCAAGGCTGCCGGTGCCTTCTGCGGCGATCAGGTCCGCGGGCGTACCTTCCGCCAGAACACGGCCCGCATGCATGAATGATACGCGGTCGCAGCGCTCTGCCTCGGCCATGAAATGGGTGGAGACAAAGATCGTCACCAAGTCCTTGCGCGAAAGTTCGACCAGCAAAGCCCAAAAGACATCGCGTGCTTCGGGGTCCACACCCGAGGTTGGTTCATCAAGAATGAGAACTCGGGGACGATGGATAACCGCCACCGCCAATGACAAACGTTGTTTGATTCCAAGAGGCAGCGCGGCAGCTAGTGTGTCGCGATGGGCCGTCAGACCAAAACGTTCGGTCAATTCCGATATGCGCTCCTCTCGATCAGGGATTGCAAATATCCGGGCATGAAGCTGTAGGTTCTGATGAACTGACAACTCGCCATAGAGCGAAAAAGCCTGGCTCATGTATCCGATGTCGCGACGCATCTTGCGATCACGTGCATCAACCGGGTTGCCAAACAACAATGCCTCTCCGGAACTGACTGGCAACAGGCCGGTCAACATCTTCATTGTGGTGGATTTGCCACAACCGTTTGACCCAAGAAAACCGAATATCTCTCCGCGATGGATCGAGAAATCGACACTGTCGACAGCGGTGAAATCCCCGAACCGACGTGTCAGGCCTCGGGCAGAAATCACAGGGTTCGGGTTGACCTGCCGAACAGGTGTTTGTTCCGACGCCAATCCAAAACCATCGTGTGACCGCAAGCGCCGGTATGCGGTTTCGAGATCCCGGTCCTGCCCTTTCAGTTCAGCAGGTTTGCCTTGAAAGATGACGCGACCTCCGTCCATTGCAACAATTCGGTCAAAGCTTTCCGCCTCCTCCATGTAAGCAGTGGACACAAGGACGGACAGTCTGGGATGCTCTGCCCGAATGGCATTAATCAATGCCCAGAATTGACGGCGTGAGAGTGGATCGACACCGGTTGTCGGTTCATCCAAAACCAGCAACTTCGGATCATGTATCAGAGCACAGCACAGGCCGAGCTTTTGCTTCATCCCGCCCGAAAGCTTGCCCATAAGCCGGTCTTCAAACGGCGCCAGCCCTGTCGCCGACAACAGCGCATTGATCCGGATGTCACATTCTTCTTGCCCTTGGCCAAAAAGCCCCGAAAAGAACTCAAGGTTCTCGCGTACTGACAACTCAGAATAAAGGTTTCGACCCAAGCCCTGTGGCATGAAGGCAATGGCCGGGCAGATAAGGCGTCGGTGCGCGGCGTCGTCGATCAAGCCACCTAGAACATTGATTGATCCGGTTTGCAGTTTCTTTGCACCGGTGATCAACCCCAGCAGGGTCGACTTTCCCACCCCATCCGGTCCGATGAAGCCGACCAGCTGGCCCCTGGGAAGATCAAGCGAAACCGACTGCAACGCGACATCGCTGCGATACCGGTGCGTGACACCCGTGATGCGAATCTCAATGTCGGCCTCTGGCGTCATTCGAACAGCTCGGGCGGGATACCCTGTTCCAACGCTTCTGGCCACGCAAGGTTTGGATCGATCCGGATCACGGCAACACCGCGAAGCCCGGTTTTGACGTGCTCAATCCGGCGTTGGACCAGATTCTCGGGGATGCGCACACGGACGCGGAACACCAGTTGTTCGCGTTCATCCAAAGTCTCGACCTGCTTGGGTGTGAATTGTGCTTCAGGTGAGACAAAGGTTACAAAGGCTGGAATGGAATAGTCCGGCAGGGCGTCAAGAATGATGCGAGCTTCGGCACCAATAGGCAGCAATCCGGCTTCGCGCGCAGGCAGGAACACCTCCATATACACATTCTCAAGGCTGAGCAGAGTCAGGATTGGTTCACCCGCGGCAACGACCTCGCCAGGTTCTGCCAGCCGATAAAGCACACGCCCACGTGTCGGAGCCAAAAGCGAGCTGTCTTCGATCAGTGCCTCAATACGGCGCACTTCGGCCTCGGCGGCAGCAATCTGACTTTCTGCGGTTGCCACACGGGCCTGTGCGGCGCCCAGAACCGCCGCAGCAACCTGGTGTATGGTTTCGCGTTCTTCGAAAACCGTTTCAGAGATATTCTGCCCAGTCAGGAGCGCCGTTGCGCGCTGAAGCTCCTGCGCGGCCCGGCGCAGTTCGCTTTTCCGCTGCACAACAAGTGCCTCCGCTTCCACTTTGGTCTGATGTGCCAGCGCCACTTCGGCCTTGGCACGATCTAGCGTGGCGGACAACTCATCATTGTCCATTTCCGCCAGCACGTCTCCGGTGGCGACCATGCCGCCTTCAACTGCCATGACGCTTTCGACACGTCCGGCTAAGGTCGGCGCAATTTCAATCTGTTCCGCCTCAATTCGACCATTCCCCTGCGCAAATCCATCAGGCAACTGGTTCCCGTTTTCAGAGACCAGGGAATAGACCACCACGCCCACCATCGCGAGCGCAGCCAAAGCAAGAAAAATCAATGAGTTTTTCTTCATTTTCCACCGCCTGAAAACTCGCTGCGGGTATTCCTCTATACTGCTGCTGAGCCTTGGGCTTTGCTTTGGATCAAGCCAACGACGTTAGGGCAAAGAAAGACTCTGCGAGCCTGTCGCGGACATGTTCAGCCCATGTGACCTGATATTTATCACAAAAGAGAAACAACATGGCATGCAAACCAACCCTGACTTTGCACGCTAGGGCAATGCACGCGGCGTTGACAGCCAAGCTGAAGCGCAAACAAGTGGTGGCCGATATCGGAGTCAATTTCTCGACCCTGAACCGATAGCTTTAGCAGGTTCATCAAAAGACCACCATGTACAGTTCACCCTCAAAGACACGGTTTGAGCGGCGTTCAGCCCCGCAAACTCCCCGATGGTCTTGAGAAATCAACGAACGTAAGTTGCTATTTACCTTCGAACAACTGCAGACTTGTAGGATGAACAAAAGGCTTCTCAGTCCGATGCAGGCGCTTTTCGTGGCGGGTCTTGCCGCGCTTGGAGTTTTCACGATCCTCGCAGGCCTTCGTTCTGAAGGTTACCTGCAGCGGCCCGAGCTTGCACATTACGATTGGGTTTTGGACCGCAGGGCCAGCGATGCGTTGGCACAGGATGTTGTCGTGGTCGCGGTCGATGACGAGGA
Organism: Ruegeria sp. AD9; assembly: GCF_056542305.1. Lineage (NCBI taxonomy): Bacteria > Pseudomonadati > Pseudomonadota > Alphaproteobacteria > Rhodobacterales > Roseobacteraceae > Ruegeria > Ruegeria sp. AD9. The sequence goes on along the minus strand of NZ_JBQFZP010000012.1, from coordinate 85,048 downwards.
TTTGCGCACCTGGGGCTGGCCCCTCTCAGATGGTCAGATTGCGAATATTATCGACGCACTGTCGTCGGCAGGTGCCGCTGTAATCGGTATCGATATCTATCGCGACAATGAGGTGATCGAGGGGCGGCAGCAACTCGAAGCGGCGTTCCTGAAGACCAATGCGATCTGGGTTGTGAAACTGAACGACAGCGGCGGGCTGAGCATCGAGGCGCCGGATTTTGCGCAGAACGACGGCAGCGTGGGGTTTGCTGATATCCCCGTCGACGCGGATGGTGTCGCCCGGCGCAGTATTCTGCTGGTCAGCGGCACCGATCGCATTTCTTTGGCGTTCAGCGCACAGTTGGCCCTGCGCGCCACGGGTCAAAACAGCCTGAAAGCCTGGCCGGACGATCCCCGGACCCTGTTGTTTGGTCAGACGCCGGTGCGACGGCTGGAAGACAGGTTCGGCAGCTATCGCGGGCTAGATGATACGGGCTATCAGGTGCTGCTGGATTACACCAACGCATTGCCGATGGCCCCGATCATACTGGCCCGCGACTTGCTCGCCGGACAAGCAGACGCGGACATGATCGAAGGAAAAGTCGCCCTGATCGGGGTTACCAGCAAGTCGATCAAAGACGATTTCCGCACACCGCTGAACAACCCGCCACAGACGCCATTCAGCTATGGCGTATTGGTGCATGCAGCCACCACCCAGCAATTAATCGATTATGCCGCGGGCCGCAGCCAACCGATGCGCAGCCCCGGGCAAAGTGCGCACTTGGCGATAATCTTCGCCAGCGCATTGTTCGGGGCATTAGCTGGGGTTCTGTCGCGCACTGTGCTGACCGTCATACTACTTGGACCAGGCCTTGCCATCGCTATTGGAGTGGCGCTTTCGAACCTTTTGTCTCGTGGCATATGGTTGCCGGTCGTTCCGACATCGGTTGCTTGGTTTACCGCCTTTCTTTTAGCGCTCCTCACTGTCGGGATCATCTCGCGTCGGCAACGCCAGGCCATCGCCAGACTGTTCTCGGATCATCTGTCCCCGGAACTCACAGCCGAGATATGGAACGCGCGTGATATCCTTTTTGCTGGCGGAAAGCCGCGCCCCTGCCGCTTGCGCGTCAGTGTCCTTCTTGCCGATCTGGAAGGCTCGACGACCGTCGGCGGCTCGGCCGAACCGGGTGCCTTCATGGACTGGACAAGCCGGATTTTGGATGAAATGAGCCAGGTCGCTCGCGAAAATGGCGGGTTCATTGAGAAGTTCACCGGTGACGGAATCCTGGTGGTGTTCGGTGCGCCGCTGCCTCGAACGACCGAGGAGGACATCCAGAAGGACGCTGTCGCGGCCTGCCGGACGGCACTGCAAATTTCTGACCGGATTGACAGACTGAATGCAGAAGGTGGTCTGTTGGCACCTTATGGTCTGCGGATCGGGCTCCATAGTGGCGTGGTTTTGGGCGGCACGTTGGGCAGCGCGGGCAGCCTTCAATACAACATCATGGGCGACACGGTGAACATCGCAGCCCGTATCGAGGCATTCGGAAAAGCGTTGCAAGTTAGGCGCGCGTCGGCAACCACGATCTGTGCCAGCGCTGATCTTCGAGAACTCGTTGGACGCTATTTCACGTTTCAGTTGGTCGGGCACCTTATCCACGACGACAAGTCGCGGGAAATTGCGTTATTCTTGCTGACAGGATCGGCACAGAGGGGGGCATCGCAATGATGACACCGGCATGTTCGGGAAACACTCTTGGCGCTTTGATAACCGGTCTGCTGCTGCTTCTGGGCTCGACCATTTCCCTGTCGGCGCAAGAAAGCGAAGGCAGTCAGCAGGCTGATCCAGACGAGGTCATTTTCATTCCGCCCACCATCGGTGCCCCGGCGGACCGCGTCGGCGCTGCCACGCGCGATGTCGGGCAAGAGGCTGGAGCACTGGCCGTGCTCGCACCGGCTGGCGGCGGCGTGACCACATTGGGCAAACCCCCGCTGATCTGGCACTTGGCTGATAATTTTTCAGGCCAGATGTCCGCGCAGTTGGCCCCGGTCGGGTCGCAGCAGAACGGAGTCGGTATTTCCGGCAACGGTCGGTTCCGAAAAGGGTTCTACGCGCTCGACCTGTCGCGCTCGGAACTCGTGCTGGAGCCGGGGCGTATTTATGTCTGGACAGTGGTTCTGGCGGAACCTGAGGCGGGGGCCGTCATCGCGACGGTGACGACTTACGTGGAACGGGTCACCGCCCCAGAGCCCGCCGCAGAGGATGTGCCGGCCTTGGCCGCCAAGGGATTATGGTTCGATGCCCTGCACCCCTTTGTCGAAATCGAGTTATCGGGTAAAGTTCGGGTCAACCGGAATGCGGGGTTTGCGAGCCTTGTCCGGTCTGCTGGCATTTCGCTGCCATAGGACACGCTCCAACCCCTCGGCAAACAGGCGGGGGACGCATGATGATATACCGGTCTTTTTCGGGTCTGGCTCTACGCTGCGCTCTGCTGGCCGTTGCACTGATCTGCACCATTTCAGCAGCGGCCTTTGCGGCGACGGAAAAACGCGTGGCTCTAGTCATTGGCAATTCCGCTTATCAGCATGTCTCGAGTCTGGAGAACCCGGTCAATGATGCTCAGGACATCTCGAAATCGCTGGCACGTATAGGGTTCGAGGTCACCACGGGTCTGGACCTGGATTACAACGGTATGCGCATCGCACTTCGGGACTTTACCGAAACCGCCGCCGGGGCCGATGTGGCGCTTGTCTATTTCGCGGGCCACGGAATTGAGATCGAGAACACCAACTACCTGATCCCGGTGAGTGCGGCCCTGAATAGCGACCGCGATGTCGACTTCGAGGCCATCCGTCTGGATGCAATCGTGAATTCGATTGCCGATACGCCGGGGCTGAAGCTGGTTCTGGTCGATGCCTGCCGCAACAATCCTTTCGTTGCGCAGATGTCGCGCGCGTCGGCCACTCGGTCGATCGGGCGTGGGCTGGCCGCAGTGGAACCCGGTGGGGTTGTCGTGGGCTATGCCGCGCGTGGTGGAACGCTGGCGCAGGACGGGGGCGGTCGGAACAGCCCCTATGCGACGGCACTTTTGGAACATATCGAACAGCCGGGGTTGGAGCTTGGGAAAATGTTTCGCCGGGTGCGCGATCGGGTGGTGGAGCTTACGGATGGATTCCAGGAGCCATTTACATATGGCTCACTGCCTGGCGAAGACATTTACCTTGTGCCACAGGTCGAACAGGTGGCAATGGTGGCACCTGCGGACCAGACGGCCATGCCCTCCGCCGTGCGCCCCCTTGCGACCCGTGACACTGCAATCAGCGCCGCGATGAAAGTGAACACCATGCGTGGCTGGTCGCTGGTCGCTGGCAAGTACCGGGCGGCCACCATCGTCGAGCCTAAGATTCTGGGACGCATGGCCGAGATTACACCGGAGTGGCTGAAGAAACAGGGCCATCTGTCCACAATGGAGGATTTCCTTTTACCGGGCCGCGAACGGAAACAGCAACTGCAAGAGGCGCTCAATACCGCCGGTTTCGAGGTCGGTGTGCCGGACGGCGCATTCGGACCGAAGACGCGGGCGGGACTAAAGGCTTTGCAGGAGGCCAGTGGACTTGATCCGACGGGCTATGTCGATGCGGCCGTTCTGGCAAGCTTGCGAATGGAATGGCAGGATGGTGCCGACGATAGTTTTGTCAGCAATCCATTTGCCGTGCGTCAAATGCCGGATGACCTTGAAATGCTGGGTGAGAATGAAGAGATTATAACGGTGCTCAGGTGCCTTGGGCTGCGGAAAAGCATCTACGGCAAGTACCGGGGCAGCTTCTACATCGCCATGATTTATTCCGGCTCGATCGACGACGCGCGCCGCCTCGCCGAGAGCTGTGGCATCGATCTTGCATCCCTGACATCGGCTGACGAGAACGCATTCGTGGTGCGCATGATCGCCCATGATCCGGCCTTGTTTGAACAAGGCTATGACAGTCGAACCAACACCAGTTACAAGGCTGGCCCCTATTTCGGCTTCCGGAAGGACCCAAAGGAAGAAAATGCCGTGACAGGCTGGCGGTGGTACACCGGAGAGCCGGTCAATTTCACAAATTGGTTACCATCGAAACCGAACAAGACCCATGGGAAAGGCAACAAGGCTTTCGCTCAGTTTCAGTATGAACGAAACGGACGCCGAGACCTGAGTGAGATCGTGCCGACACAATGGTTCGACGGGTCGGGACGCTTTGCACGTTCAGTCGTTCTGGAAGGCAGGTTGCCCTAACCGGGATAAGTTCAAATGGATTGCAGCCCAGGTGCATTGCTCAGCTCTACAAAAGATTCAGACAGGGGCTATCCCGGCTAGTAATACTTGCAATGCAATCGAAATCCGATCGCTCTCAAGCCCGATCTGGACGTGTCGCGGTTTGATGCCGCTCCTTTGATGGCACTTATTGCAGCAAAGGAGACGGACTTTGGGACTGAAACGGACGGACGATTTCCGTGCTGATGCAGTGTAGACTCCGCTGACGAGCGGGCTGACACGTCGGCGGGTTGCTTTAGACTTAGGTATTGGCCTTTCGACGCTGAACAAGTGGGTACCGGCGCATCGTAACGCCGGCGTTGTGTCGGACAAGGATCTGGACCTCGCCCGTGAAAACGAGCGACTTCGACGGGAGAACCGGGTTCTCAATGAGGAGAGGGGTATTCTAAAAAAGGCCACAACCTACTTCGCGAGCCAGAAGCCATGAGGTTTAGTTTCATCTAAGAGCATGGAAGCGAATTCCCAATTAACCGCCTTTGCCAAGCTCTGAATGTCAGCTCATGTATCCAGCGCGCTTATCGCAGCCGCCCAGCCAGCCAAAGGCAGCGGACCAACGTGGTCGTGCTGACTCATGTCCAGGAGCGATCTGGTCTCAGCCTGAGCAGCTACGACCGTCCACGAAGGACTGACGAGTTGAAGGAACTTGGTCTGAGCGTCGGGCATCGTCGTGTTGGTCGGCTGATGCGTGAAAATGGCATACGAGTCGAGAGATCGAAGTAATACAAAGTGACGACCGACTGCAATAACGCCTTCAATATCGCTCCGAACCTGTTGAACCGGGACTTCACAGCATACGAGCCCAACTGGAAATGGGGAGGCGCGCCCCATCCGTGTTCGTCACGTGGCAGATCAGCAGGAACAGGCGCCGTCGGCGTCTGATCTGCAAATCAGCCCTGATTTTACCAAAAGGAAGTCAGGATCAATGAAATCGGTCTAGGTGCTGGATGAAGGAAGTGAGGCAAAAAAGTCAAGGTTCTGTCGCTGGTGGCAGAACTATGTGTCGCCTGACAAATTATGTGGGGCGACTCAAAGGTATTCCATCGCGTCAGAGCAGAGTGACATCTGCCATTGGTCTCAGGTGCAGAGAAAGCCCAGAATGAGCCCAACCCGTGAATTCGATTTTCGCGCTGCGTGCGCTCGCAGAGATATCATCGCTGCGACGACTCGAAGGACGTCGCTATAGCGCGGCGGGACAAGCCGCCGTTCATCGAAAGCTATGCAATTCTCTATGGGCGAAAGATCCAAGTGCGACCGACCGGCTAGAGGTTGGCCAACGCGCGGTGTTATCGAATGCAATTTGTACGCCTCTGGAAAAGTGAGTGCAATTTACAAAAACGCATGGGACAATTGCATTTGGCGCAGACGTGAAGCACTGCCCGGTCTCTGAACTATAGATCTATTGGAGCGCCGCCCTGGTCCTCTCGCCTTTTGACAAAGGCCTCAAGAGCTTCACTGGTCGAAGAGTCCAGTTGAGGTTGCACATAGGCGTCCAAGGCTTTCTTGTATACGAGATGGGTGCGTTGCGTCGCGTCCAGGCTGCCATCCTCTTCCCACTGGCCAAAATTCTTGGCGGTAGCGACGATGGGCTCATAAAACGCGGTGCTGTAATTCTCTATCGTGCTCTCGGTGTCAAAGAAGTGCCCGCCATGACCGACCGCCTTGATCTCATCGAACGCCAGGGACGTGTCGTTCACGGACACGGGCTCCAGATACTTGACCATCATCTGAAGCATCTCGACGTCCGGCACGAACTTTTCAAACGAAGACCGAAGCCCGCCCTCGAGCCAGCCGGCAGCGTGCATGACGAGATTGCTTCCGGACGTAATCGAATCCCAAAGCATCCCCAGGGATTCATAGATCGCCTGCGCATCGGGGGCTGGCGAGGAGGTGAAAGTCGATGACCTTATGGGGAGGCCGTAAAACCGGGCCATCTGCGATCCGATCTGCAGGGATTTGTTCGTTTCCGGTAATCCGAACCCCGGCGAGCCCGTCAGCATGTTCACATTCATCGTATAGGCCGCAGACGCCACAGGCGCGCCCAGCCTGACCAGCTGTGTCAGTGTCAGCGCCGCCAGCATCTCGGCCACGGCGAGCGAATTCGCCGCACCCAGAGAGATCGGATGGGTGGCGCCGGCAAGCGAAAACGGTGTGATCATCGCCAACTGGTTATGTTTCGCCATTTCGATCAGGCCGCCCGCCATCGGTTTGTCGTATTGAAGGGGCGAGTTGGAGTTGATGATCGTGAATGTCGATGGCTCTTCCATCAGGCCGTCGCGGTCCATGCCCTTGGCCATCGCGATCATGTCCAGGGCGTCATGAATGCGCTGGCGGCCCTGGCAAAAAACGAACGGAACCTTGTCCGAAAGCTCGAGAGTCTTGAGTGTGCCATACAGGTGGCGCGTCTCAAGGGGGATGTCCATGGCTTCGACCGGCGCACCGGAGATCATGTGGATGACGTTGAATTACTGACCCAGGCGCACGAAGTTGGAATATTCCTCCAACGTGCCCTGGCGTCGCCCCCTCTCGACATCCGAGCAGTAGGGCGGACCGAGAACCGACGCGAAGGCCACGTGATTTCCACCGATGGTGACAGCGCGTTCCCGGTTTCTGGGCGTCAGGACAACCTGTGATTTCACTGTCTTCAGGGCCTGTTCGACGACGTCACGACCAATACGCACAGTCGTTGCGTCCTCGCCGATGATGCATCCTGCGTTTGCGAAGATGGCGACTGCGTCCTCATCCTGGAAGCGGATGCCGATCTCTTCCAGGACACGCAACGCATTGGCATGCGTCTTCAGCACGTCTTCATGCATCAGCGGTTCCACAAGGGGGTAGTGATATCTTGGCTGACCCCAGGGCAACTGTGGAATGGTCTTGCCACGCTTGTTCGAAGAGCGACGTTTGGATCGTGCGGGTGCTTCAGTCATGTCGGTTTGTTTCCCAGGCTCGGCCGAACAAAGGCTTCAAGACGAGGCAATATCGCAAAAGGTGTCGCGCGCCGTTTGCAGTGCGCCCTTGTCCAGCGTGATGCCCAGGCCCGGGGCATCAGCCAGATGCACCCAGCCTTGTTTCGGCGCGAATGCGGGAGAGGCCACGATGTCCTGTTTCAGAAGCTGGCACATGATCTGGTTCCCGTCGTCCAGATTAGGGATCAATTTGCCGATCTGATACTCGGCACTTGTGGTGATGCCCGTGGAAAAGGAGCTGTGAATGCAGATATTGAGTCCTGCCGCCTCGGCAATTGCCGCCGCTTTCAACATCGGCTGGATCCCACCGGTTTCGACGGGGCCGATACAAATCATATCAGCCGCGCGCTTCTGACAAATCTCGTACACGTCATAGATCGTGAAGGCGGCCTGATCCGCAACAATCGGGATGCCGACGGAGTTTCGCACCTGCGCAAGTGCATCAATCGACCAGCAGGGGGTGGGTTGTTCGATGAAGTCGATGTCGAAGGGTTCCAGCTTCCGGCACATGCGAATGGCTGCCTGTATGTCCCAGGCTTCGTTCGCATCAAGGCGCAGGCGCGCATCGCCGATTTCAGCCCGCACGGCGCGCACCATGTCGATATCCAAAGCTTCCCCGCGTCCGACCTTCATGTAGAAGATACGCTCGCCTGCCTCGACACCCTCAGCGGCATGACGTGCCAATGCTTCTGCGCTGCTGCCTTGCATAAAGAAGAAATAACCTACCTTTTCGCGGTGGGCGCCGCCCAGCACCTGATGGACAGGGCGTTTGTCGAGCTTGCCGATCAGGTCAAGAATCGCAAAGTCAAACCCGGTCATCATCTGGTTATAGGCGCGCATGGTCCAGGTTGCCTGGCCGATATAGGCATCGGCAAAGACACGGTCTTTGAGGGCAACCCAATTGTAAGGGTTCTCGTCGATAAAACCCTGTTTTAGCCGGTTGAGGATGTGCATGGTTCCAATTTGGTCGGGCCCAACCGCGCACTCGCCGTAGCCGGTGGTCCCGTCCGAGGCTGTGACCTCGATCAGGTTCACCATGAAATGCTCCAGCATCGATTGTGACCAGATGTAGGGTTGCTTCAAGGGAAACGCCAAAGGGGTAACCTTGACGTCTGTGATGGTGACGCTCATGTGTAGGCCTCCAAATTCTTGTAGAGATTGTATTCCAGCTTCAAGCCTTCTTCCGCCAAGCGCAGCTTGTTTGCCTCACGCCGCGCATTGGGTAGCCTTGCGCCGTCCTGTTCGGTGATCGAGGCCACCAGCGCGGTGATTGTTTGATCGAAAGTCCCGCCGGAGAACTTCTGCGGATCAAGGGCAATAAAGAACTGCCCGTTGTCGATGGGCATTCCGTCATCATCGGTGAAAGACCCTTGATCCGGCCCCAGCTTGCCCCCGGCGAGAGCGGCGCATAGAACCTCAACCATTAGCCCGATGCTGAACCCTTTGACCCCACCCGCAGGCGCCATAGACCCAGCAAGCCCGGCCTCCGCATCCGTCGTTGGGTTGCCATCTTCATCAAGTGCCCAGCCCAGCGGGATCGACTCACCGGCTTCGGCGGCACGCTTTACGGCTGTCCAGGCCACCTGCGTTGCGGATTGGTCGACCAGAAAGGCGATTTCACCGCCCGGTGCCGGCACTGCATATGAGATCGGGTTGGTGCCGATGATCGGCGTCTTACCACCCACCGGTGCCAGATTGGGGACGGCATTTGTTGCGCCAATTGCCAGAAGACCAGCACGTGCCAGGTAGCCTGTGTGAAACCCCAGCGTGGCGGCGTTGTAGGAATTGTAGATACCCAGCACCGCAACCCCATGCGCCTTAGCCGCCGGTACCAGCTGCTTGACCCCCGCCTCAATCGCCGGATGCGCGAAACCATGCCGCGCGTCCACACGAAAGCTGGTGTCGGAGAGCCTCTCGACCTGCGGGACAGCCGTTCCATCCACCTTTCCGCTGCGCAAATGGGAGCAGTAGTATTGCAGCCAGTAGAACCCGTGCCCCTCCAACCCGGAAAGTTCCGTATCGAGAATGGCTTCGGTGAAGTAACCTGCATTCTCGGGTGAGGGGCCGCTGCCGGTCAGCGCGTTGTGGATAAGATCACGAGCTTCGTCAGACGTGAGGACGACATTTTGTGCCAATTGGAACTCCAATAGAAACGCTTGCCGGTGCCTTGAGACACCGCCGGACATTTATCGATTTTGTGCGGACCGGCAGGCCAGAGCAGTTCTTCCCGAAACCGATGCTCCAAAACCTGCCAATCTTTGTTGCTTACGGCCTCAAACAGTCAGCCGCTTGAAACACACTCACGCATCGATCCAGACATTCTCCAGATGGATTTCGCGGAACTGGTGTCGTTCATAATTCTTCGCGGCAGGAACGTGATGCAGGAACTCGTTCATCCAGAATGGTTGAACAATCGCGCCGCTGGATTGCAGCATAGCTTGCAGCTCTGACATCATTCCCCGCCGCTTGTCGGCATCGAAAGTTCCGACAGCTTCGTCCAGCTTGGCATCGAAGTCTGGATTGGCGTGCCCGGATTCATTCCACGCCTCGCCCGAGCGGTATGCCAGGCCAAGAACTTGCACACCAAGTGGCCGCGCGCCCCAATTGGTTGTTGAGAAGTCGTACCCCGTCCAGTTGTTCCAGAACGACTCGCTAGGCAGGACCGTACGCTTGACCTGGAACCCGGCATCGCGCATCTGCGCCGCAATTGCGTCGGATGTGGTCGAGTGCCAGTCGCCACTTACGGAAATCAGTTCGAATTCCGTCCCGCTGCGCCCTGCTTCCTCCAGCAGAGACCTCGCCTTTTCCACATCCTGCGCGATTTTGGGTAGTTCTGCGTATTCCGGATGCATGGGGCCGACATGATGGTTTTCGCCAACTGCTCCGTGTCCCGCATATTCCAGTTCGAGGATCACAGCATTGTCCACCGCGAGTTGAACGGCATTGCGGACCCTCTGGTCGTCATAGGGCGCTTTCTCCGGACGCATGCGCGCAACGATCGTGTTGGCAGTTGCCTTGTCTTTCCGAACAAGGCCCAACCCATCCATGACCTCGACAAACTCGGCGTCTGTCCAGTCGTTGACATGTATTTCCTCTGCTTCGAAGGCGGCCACTGTCGCCGCCGGATCGGTGCCGAAGTCGAGGAATTCAACCCCATCCAGATAGATGTCGCCGCCCCATCAACTACCATTCTCTCGGCATTTGACCACAGCGGATCCGCTGACCTCATGGCTCACAAGCTCGAACGGGCCGGTTCCGACCGGCGCATTCTTCAGGCCAATTGCTGGATCATAGTCTCGATGAACGATCAGGGCCGGGTTGTCCGACATGCCGGGAATGATGGTGATGTCCGGGCGGTTCAGGTTCAGCCTGACAGTGTGCGCATCGATTTTCTCGATGGCACCCTCGCTTGCCTGTTTGGTTTCCGGATCGATCAATGCCGCCATGCGTCCGGCCATGGAGTTGCCTTCGGCATTCCCGTCACACCAACGGGTGATATTGAAGACCACGTCATCCGCCGTGAAATCATCGCCATTGTTCCATGTCACGCCTTTGCGAACGTTCAGCGTGTAGGTCTTGGCATCGTCTGAGACATCCCAGCTTTCAAGCAGCATCGGTTTGAAGGTGAAATCCATGTCCCAACGCACAAGGGGTTCAAGGAACTGGCGAGCGACGTTGCCCATTTCTGCCTGGTTGAATGTTCGCGGGTCCTTCAAATCAAAGATCAACATCCCAATCTTGAGAACACCGCCTTGCTTGGGAGTTTCTTGCGCCATTGCCGGCAGCGGCTGCCCAAGCACACCGTATGCGAACGAAGCACTCGCGCCGAAGGTACTTGCTATGGCCAGGAACTCCCGGCGGTCGATCTTGTCAGCCTGGATATCCTGAATTGCTTGCTTCAGTACGGGGTGCTTTCCCTTTCCTTTCGTCATTGCCATTTTCTCCTCCCTTGGCGACTAAACTCTTGGATTACTTTTGAGAATATCGCGTGATTTTCGATCACGTTTCTCTCTCCATGCACGTCGTGCGTTGACATTTTTTTTGCTAAGCGTAGTTCGAGTATCCAAGGCAGAGAATGTTGAAATTTGTCCACAAAACCCATAACAAATGGGAATGAAAAACCACCGAAAAACACTGCCGCCACTCGACAACCTTGTCTTTTTCCTGGCCGCTGCGCGCAACAAGAGCCTCACCGTTGCCGCAGAAGAGATGTTTGTGACCCAAGCCGCAATCAGCAAGCGCATCCACCGGCTCGAGAGCTGGCTCGGCGTCAAGCTATTCTCCAGAGACGGACGAAATCTGAAGATCAGCAGTGCTGGCAAGGAATTTGCGTCGGACGTCGAAGTTGCGCTCGACTTCCTTGATCATGCGGTGCGCAAGATCAAGGCCCCGGAGGAACCGGCGGTCCGCATAGCATCCAGCACAACAATATCCATGTATTGGCTCTACGACCGCCTCAAGGCTTTTCCTCGCAGCGAGAGTGCGTGCAACGTGTGTGTGACGACCACAGACAGCACCACCGAGCTCACATCTGGCTCACACGATCTGGTTGTCCTGTTCTGCGATGGTGACGTACCCGATCTGGAATGCGTGAAGATCTTCGACTGCGAATTGATCGCGGCTGCCAAACCAGCAGTCGCTGAAGTGGCAGATCATAGAGGCATGTTTTCGGGCAGCGACCCGCAGTCGGAGGGGCCGCCATTGCTTGAGTTCGTGAATATGAACCCAGACTGGATAAACTGGCAGCTATGTTTGAAGCAGCTCTGGAACTCCGAGATCAAAAACTGGCCGGTCCTTCAATGCGACAGTTACATCGAGTCCGTCGCCATGGCGCGGAAAGGGCAAGGAGTGGCACTCCTGCATCTGCCAATGATGCAACAGGAACTTGACGAGGGTGCATTGGTACGAGTCGGCACCATGAGTTTGAAAACCAAGAAGTCGTATCACCTATGCTACCCAAAGGGCACGACATTGCCCCACAACACCAGAAGACTTTTAGAGTTCTTGACCGACCCGAAGTAACAGGAGCTTTTCCGCTGCAAACAACAGCTCCGCTCGCCACTGCACCGCGATCTACAATGACTGCTCTGGCGACAAGGGCTGCATCGCAGCGAAAAACCTACTGCGCTCGTGAGCAAATGCTGCGTCAGCAAACACCGGAAACGGCAATGTCGGCAGAGTCCGCGAGGCAGCCTTTCGTATTTGTTCCATTCAGCGGCCATCACTAAACCAGAGATCGCTTCACATAAAACCGCTTCAGCGATGTTCGCGGTTCGTTACGACGCTGTAAATCATCCGTTGGTTGCGAAATTCTGCCTTTCGAGGTCCGGATCGACGAAGACTGCAATGCGGACTTTCCCGACATTGATGTTCGAACTTGTTGCTGGCGCAGCATTTGTTCGCGGGTGCAGCAGGTCGTATGCTGCGTAGCAGTCGGTGTCGCCAGAGCGGTCGTTGACAGGCGTTGCGTTGACTAGAACTGAAACTACACTATCGCCGCAGCCGAGATAGACCATCGAGGAGCGGACAAAGCGGGTATTCAAGGAACCTTTTAAAGTGCCTTTTCAATGAACTTTGAAAAAAGTTCACCCTGCGAATTGATCCTAAGTTTCGCGTAAATGTTGCGTCTGTGGATGCGGACTGTGCCTGGAGAGATGCCGAGAATTGTGCCGACAGCTTCTGCCGAATGGCCCTTCAACGTGAACTCAACGACTTCTCTTTCTCGTGGCGTCAGAACGCCATCGCCAAATGCCTGGAAAGCAAGATCGACGCGACGACTAACGCCATTTGCTGCGGCGCCGCGGGTCATCGTTGGAAAGTCACTCCAATGTTTGCAACAGGCTGCCCGAACGAGCGGCCATAGAGCGTGCAAATGACGAATTTCCTTGGCTGAAAAAGGTTTCACTGATCGCATGAGCGAGACCACAACCATCCCAGTGCTTGGGATATCGATAAAGTAGCCAATCTCCTCTGCTAACCCAGTCCTTTTGTAATAGCTGCGATAGTATTCGCCCTGATAGAACCTGTCCGGTGCGATATCGCGCATGCGGTACAGACCCGGTGTTATCGGTTTTGTCGCGGCCAAAAAAAATGGATCAAGTACGTAGGGCCCCGCTTGGTAATCCTCAACAAAAATACGCCGTTTGCTTTTGGGAAAATCGTCGTGAAGGTCTATCGGTGCTTCGGTTCCGACATGGCCAAACACCACTGTAAAATCGAATGGTGCGACCTGCCGCAAGCCATCTGCCAAAGCACATGGAAATTCTGGGGTTCCGATCTTCTCCACGACCCTGCCGGCCTCTTCCATCCAATCGTACACACGCCGCTCCAGATTCTCGAAAAGAACCTCTATACTCTAATTGTGGTATATACAGTTATTCCGAGTTATTGTTACTTTTTTCTTGTTTGAGTGGTATGCCAATAAATGCCAAAAAATCAAGCAAAAGGAAAACGGCAGTATATGAGCTTTGACATGAGCGTCACCATGCAGACGATTGCGGAACTCCGAGGAGTGACCAAGACCTTCGGGAATGTGGTCGCTGCCAAAGACCTGAACCTTTCCATTGGGAAAGGAGAGTTTCTGTCATTCTTGGGCCCATCTGGTTGCGGCAAAACCACAGCACTAAGAATGCTGGCAGGTTTTGAGAAACCAACCGAAGGTCAGGTGTTGCTCGATGGCGAAGTCGTCAACGACTTGGATGCGCACCATCGCCCAGTCAACATGGTGTTTCAGCACTACGCTCTTTTTCCTCACCTGAGCGTGTTCGACAACATCGCGTACGGCCTGCGCCAACAACGACCACGCATAGACAAGCAAACAATCGCGACAAAGGTTAAGCAGGCGCTGGAAACTGTCCGTCTTGGTGGGTTTGGCCCACGTCGCATCTGGGAGATGTCTGGTGGTCAGCAGCAACGCGTCGCTTTGGCGCGTGCGATCGTAAACGAGCCCAAGCTTTTGCTGCTCGATGAACCAATGGCTGCTCTGGATCGAAAGCTTCGAAAAGAAATGCAGTTTGAACTGCAGAACCTGCAACGACAACTGGGAATAACTTTTGTCCTCGTCACGCACGACCAAGAAGAAGCGCTTTCAATGTCCGACCGAATTTGTGTGATGGAAGGTGGCAGTATTGTGCAGGTAGGCAGCCCACGCGAACTCTATGACATGCCCCGCAGCCGTTACGTGGCTGGATTTGTAGGCACCTCGAATTTCTTTGATGCAACTGTAACTGACGCAGTAGCCGACCAAATCACTGTGCGTTTAGCGAGTGGCCAAAAGGTGCACGGAACTCCGGAGATTCCAATAGATGCAGGACAGGAAGTGTGCGTCAGTATCCGTCCTGAACAGATCACGCTGACCCGCGCGCTGCCCGCAGCTGAAATTGCTCTGCCAGTTACCATTCAAAATCGGATCTTCCTTGGGGAGCACACAGAATACCTTGCGCGCAACGAAGCACTGGGTGATTTCCACGTGCTTGTTCCAAGGCAAGCGGAATTGAACGAGGGGACGTTCAATGCAGGAGAGCAAGCCTTTGTCTCATGGGGCGAAGGCGCACTGCTGATCCTTGAAAAATAACAATTCCCGCAATCCAACAACAGAGAGGTTCACGATGACCAATGATAACGGGACTATTTCCAAGCAAAAGTTCATGGAAGAGCTTCGCCGGTACCAAAAGGGTTCGGTCACCCGGCGACATTTTTTGGGCGTGACAGGTCTTGGGATGGCAACGGCCGTTCTGGGCACGGCCATGCCTGGGTTGCGTCCACGCCCGGCATTTGCTGCCGGAGACATTGGCGACCGAGTGATCCTCGCCACGTGGCCGAACTACCATGACGAGATGAACTTCGAAGCCTTCACGGAAGCCTCCGGCGCCCATGTTCAGGTCAATGTTTTTGGCTCGAACGAAGAGATGTTGGCAAAACTGCAGGCCGGAGGCTCTGGCTGGGACGTGTTCGTTCCAACCAATTACACGATCACTACGTATGTGGGCGAAGATCTGATCATCCCGCTCGATACGTCCAAACTGCCAAACTACGACGCAGGTTCATTCGAACAGCGCTTTTCCGATGCTGGTTCTGTCGATGGCCAGCTTTACGCGGTGCCGAAAAACTGGGGCACGACCGGCTTTGCAGTGAATACCAGCAAGCTTGATGGCGCTACGACTCCAACCACATGGAAAGAGTTCTGGGACCTGACTATGGCGGGTTACTCAGGCCGGACAATGGTGCACGATTACCAACTCACCACTATCGGTAATGCCCTGAAGTATTTTGGCTATTCCTTCAACTCGGTCGATGAGAAGGAACTGGCCGATGCAGAGAAATTGTTGCTGGATGCTAAGCCGCATCTGTTTGCAATTTCGTCTGACTATCAGCCACCGATGCGCAACGGTGACGCCTGGATGACGATGTGCTGGACAGGTGACGGAAAGCAGATGAACGTCGACATGCCTGAAATCGCCTACGTTCTGGGTGCCGAGGGCGGTGAACTCTGGTCCGACTACTATGCTATTCCGAAGGGCGCGCCCCATTTGGATGCCGCCTATGCCTTGATCGACTTCCTGCTGAACCCGGAAGTTAATGCGAAAGAAGTCCTCGCTCATGGCTATCCATCGGCTGATGCTCGCACCAATGCGTTGCTGCCGAAGGAATTGCTGGAAGATCCGATCCTTTATCCGGCAGCCGACCTTCTGAATGCGCTCGAGTTTGGCGCGGCGGCTACGCTAACCGATCCAAACCGTGCCGAGTTGCTCGCCCGCTTCAAGTCGGCCTAAGCGGTAAGGCCGCCAATATCGGAAAAGACGAGGACAATATGACCGAACGAGGCAGAAAAGCACTGTTGCTGGCACCGGCAGGGGTTTGGCTTTTGGTAATGCTTGCCCTTCCTCTGCTGGTCGTCTTCGTCTTTTCCTTTGGCGAACGGGGTGCCGCCGGAGGCTATGTTCCAGCGTTCACTTTCGAACAATATGCCAACCTTCCTGCCCGATGGACGGCGTTTAAGAACACTTTGATCCTTGCACCTCTGGGGACTATCGCTGCGTTGTTAATTGCCTACCCGCTCGCCTACTTTCTTGCGGTGCGTTGTTCACCAAAGTGGAGAACTTCGCTGTTGATCCTGGTGATCGTGCCGTTCTGGACATCGATCCTGATCCGGTCATACGCATGGATTTTCATCCTTGGGGGGCGTGGCTTGCCCGCTTTACTGGAGTCAATCGGCATCGATGATATCCGCCTGATAAATACGCCCTTCGCTGTGCTTGTCGGGATTGTCTATGGGTATCTACCTTTGATGGTTTTCCCGATTTTTGTAAGCTTGGACAAACTGGATAAACGCCTTCTGGAAGCATCGGCTGATCTCGGCTCTACCCCATGGCGTACGTTCCGTCAGGTGACACTTCCTCTGTCGGTACCTGGTATCGCAACAGGCTGCATGCTGGTCTTCATCTTGCTGATGGGCGAGTTTCTGATCCCAGCGATCTTGGGCGGCGGAAAGGTCTTTTTCGTCGGAAATGCGCTGGTGGACCTGTTCCTGCAGTCTCGAAACTGGGCGTACGGATCGGCGGTCGCAATGACGCTGGTTGTCGTAATGCTTGTCACTGTCTCAATTTACATGAAATTCATCTCGCGCCTGGGTGGCCAGCGCGAAGATGTCTCGCTGATGTGAGGGTCCGATGCGCTTATACGCGATTTGCGTCTACCTTTTTCTCTATATTCCAATCGGCATCATCGCGCTTTTCAGCTTCAATGCCGGACGACACGCAAGCCAGTTCATGGGGTTCTCGACCCAATGGTATGGCAAAGCGCTCAACAACCCATTTGTTATGGACGCGCTCGAGACCAGTCTGCTTGCGGCATTCATAACTGCTTGCCTCGCCTCCACACTCGGAACCATGGCGGCCATCGCACTACAAGGGGTTAAGGGATGGCTCCGAACTTTGTTCGATGCGATGATTTATATTGCGATAATGATACCAGGTATCGTCATCGGTATCGCGACACTCATTGCCCTAGTCACCGTATTCGGCTGGCTAAACCCGCTTCTTGCGAGCCTATGGTCCGATGGAGCAAATCCCCCGCAACTTTCCATGGGGATGCCCACGCTTGTCGCCGCACACACCATGTTCACAATGGCGCTGGTCATAATCATCGTACGTGCAAGGCTATCGGGTATGGACCGTGCCCTCATGGAAGCTTCGGCTGACCTCTTTGCGACGCCTTGGGGCACCTTTCGGCAGGTGACGCTGCCGTTGATAGCACCGGCAATTTTGGCAGGCTTTCTGCTCAGCTTCACTTTCTCATTTGATGATTTCATCATCGCGTTCTTCGTAGCTGGCTCGGAGACAACCCTGCCAATCTACATATTCTCATCCATCCGGCGCGGCGTAACTCCCGAGATCAATGCCATCGGCGCTATGGTTATGGGCGCGTCGCTCTTGTTGCTCGTTGCAGCGCAACTGCTTTTGCGCCGAGGCGCCTCAAAATCGAATAGTTAAATAAAGGAGCCAAGTGAAATGCGGCTTGCAGGTAAAGTCGCGCTCGTGACGGGCGCGGGATCAGGAATTGGTCGGGCAGGTTCAATGGCAATGGCACAAGAGGGTGCGCATGTTGTGGTAACGGATCGCGATGCAACACTTGCTGAAGCCACTGTGGCCGCGATCGTTGCGCAGGGGAATCAAGCATCTGCCATACAGCTTGATGTGACCGATGACGATGCCCTTACCAAAGCCATAGACGAAGCAGTAAAAAACTTCGGTCGGCTTGACGTGTTGCACTCTCATGCTGGGTTGCAGATCGAAGGAACGCTGGAAGAAGTGGAACCAGATGGAATGGATGCTTCTTGGGCATTGAATGTCCGCGCTCACTTCATTGCCGCGCGCGCTGCCGTCCCCCATATGAAATCACAAGGTGGAGGCAGCGTGATCGTCACTGCTTCCAATTCAGGGGTTCAATACGACCGGGGTATGATCGCCTATGCGACTACAAAGCACGCAGCTGTTGCGATGGTCCGGCAGATGGCAGCCGACTACGCTGTCCACGCAATCCGTTTCAATGCCCTTTGTCCAGGATTTGTAGACACCCCCTTCAATGCAGGCTTCGAAAAGCAGATGGGTGGTCGTGCCAAACTGCAAGGCTACATCGAGCAGGCGATCCCTATGAGTCGATGGGCGACAGTTGAAGAGATTGGCCATGGGATCGTCTATTTAGCTTCAGATGAATCCGCTTTTATGACGGGGCAAGCCTTGGTTATCGATGGCGGTGAATGCATTTAGTGATGGGTTAGATTTCTTAATGGCACATTTTGTTTCGCACTGAATGGTTGTCGAGCATGTTGCATTCCGCTTTGGGCTCTTAGTTGAATCTGCTGCGCCGTGCGCGAACGGCGGCTCTAGGATCGGTTAATGTCCGGGCCCGTGAAATGGTCCGGCCAACTTGCGGACAAAGAACGACTTGATGATCTGAACCATCTCAAAGCATGCGCCCGGCCCCAGCATTGGATATTATGGGGGCGCCGATAGCTGTTACAGTTGATGCCGCTGAGTTAAGACAAACCATCCAAGAGCCGCTTTGCCTCGGTAAGATCCGGAGTGTCGTGACCCTCCTTAAACCAAGTATAGATCGGCGATAGCAAATCGCGGGCACTGTTGGTGTCACCCTCGTTTCGCATCAGGTCCGCGAGCCCGACCGAGGTGCGCAGCTCCCAAAGTTTGGCCTTTTGCTCTCGGGCAAGTGTAAGCGCCTGGATATAGAATTCCATGGCAGCAGAAGCGCTACCTTGCCCTGCTCTTTCGGCATCGCCGAGCAAGCAGATCATCTCGGCATTTGCCCACCGCTCCGAACCCTGCCGAAGCATGCCGATGACCTTGTCCCGCGCCTCCGCCGCCTGCTGATATCGGTTCACGGCCAACAAATTGCCGACATGATGGGAATAAAGGTAGGGCACATAAATATTTGTGTTTGATTCTTTGCATTTTGCCATGCCTTTTTCCATCAAATCGACAGCTTCTTCCGGTAGGCCCCTCGATGGTAACACGGCCGCCAAAACCAGCATGGCGATCCCCTTCCACATCACCAACCCGTGCTCTTCCGTTACCAGGATCGCTCGGCGGCTGAATTCTTCGACTGTTTCGGGCTTACCAAGCAACCAGGCAAGCAACCCGTAGTGGGTATAAGCGTAGCCAATGGTGTTTTAGTGACCCAGCTGTTCAGAACGCTCCGGGACGCCGATCATCTCGTCCCATGCCTTGTTTGGGAACCCACGACAGGCCAGACCAATCGCGCGGTAACATCGCAGGCCCAGATGGGGACTCTGGCCGTACTGCCGAGTCAGATCCGGTTCGCGATCTGAGTCATACAGCTCAAGCACCCGTTCGTAGTCTCTCTCCGCAGTGTCAAAAGCACCGGTCATAGTTCGGCTCAGGTAGAAGGATCGGGCGGACATGAACGAGTGATCCGGGTTATGGTCTCCCGAAGCTGCATCAAACATTTCCTCGGCAATTTCGAGTGCGTTTGCCTGTTGACCACTGACATGATTGATAACCCAGTTGCCATAGTAGATGGGGAACCGGTGCGGTGACTCGCCAATGCTATTAACAAGGCGGCGCGCTTCGGAAAAGCCGTCAACCGTGATGGGATGCGCGTAGCCACGCCCAGCCATGTTCGTGTGGTTGAGCCGTAACAGCAGCTCCAGTTCACGTTCCCTGTCGAAATCACCATCTTTTGCACCGCGTACAAGGCGCAGTGCGCTTTCGAAGTGGCTGATGGCTTCACGGTGGGCCGGACGCGCAAACGCCTCATCGCCGGCCTGTACCCAATACTGGATCGCCCGTTCCGTGGCGTCGGCCTGTTCGGCATGGTAGGCTAAAATCTCCGGAGGTACGTCACCTTTTGCTTCAAGCGCGGCGAGAAGGTCGGCATGAATTACCTGGCGACGTGACTTCAAAAGGCTTTCGTAGGCTGCATCACGCACCAGCGCATGTTTGAAAAGATAGTTGGCTTCGGGTGGTGTACCACGGCGAAAGACCAGTTCTGCTTCCACCAGCCGATCCAGCGCCGATGCCACCTCAGTGTCCGATTGAGCGGTTATTTGAGCAAGCGTTCCGTAGTCGAAAGTCCTTCCGATCACCGATGCAATCTGGGCAACTTCCTTGACCGGATGCAACCGATCCAGGCGCGCCATCAAGCTATCGTGGAGCGTTGCCGGGATGGACAGCGCGCTGAGCGGTCCTGCCAAGACAAAGGCTCCGTTTTCCTCTCGCACGGCACCGGATTCCAGCACCACTTTTGCTATTTCCTCGACAAACAACGGGACGCCGTCGGTTTTGGCCGCGATTTCATCGAGCACTGGATCAGGCAGGTGCTTGCCACCACAAACACGGGCCACAATGTCAGCGACCTGGGATCGGCCCAAACGGTTCAGCATCAGGCGGGTAACAACCGGGTGGCCACCGAACCCGTGTTCGAAAGTGGGGCGAGCGGTCATGAGAACTAGGATGCGTGAATGGGCAACCGCATCTAAAGCCAGCTCAACTAGTTCCAATGTTGTTGGGTCAATCCAGTGGGCATCTTCTATGACAAAGAAAACCGGTCGTGACTCCGCGAGACCCACGAGTTGATCGATTAACGCCTGGAGCATACGAGACCTCAACTGCTCCGGGCTGAGATCTGAAACTCCGTAGCGGCTCTCCGCGTCGAGGGCCAACAAAGGTGCAATAAGCGCTGCGTGGTCGGCCGTGTTCGACGTCCCTTGTCCCAGCAAGGTTTCAAGCTTGTTCAGCCTCGCGTCGTTGTCGTCTTGTGCAGCGAACTCGGCAGACAGGCGCAATTGCTGGATCGCTGGATAGAGGGCGCTGTCAGTGTGGTAGGGCGAACACTGGTAGCGGATCTTCGTGTGGTCGTGGTTTTGCAGTTCGTCGAACAGAGCCTGTGTTATGCGAGACTTGCCAATCCCGGCCTCGCCCGTCAGCAAGACCATTTGCCCTTCGCTTTTGCATGCCTGGCCCCATCGTTCCATCAACAACGCCAGTTCCTGATCTCGGCCAACGATCTCTGACAAAACCTCCGAACTACGCCCAGCAAAACGGCTCTCCAGTGTTCGCTCACCGATCACCGCATAGGTGGCAACTGGAACTCTAAGGCCCTTCACTTTCTGCTGACCCAGGTCTTCCAGCTCAAACAAGCCGCCCAGCAACCGAGTAGTCGCCTCGGCCACCACTATCTGGTTTGGCATCGCCAGCGCTTGAAGGCGCGCTGCGAGGTTTGGTGTGTCACCCACCACGGCCTCTTCGCGCGCTGATCCTTCGCCAACCAGGTCACCGACCACCACCAATCCGGTGGCGATTCCAATCCTGGCTGACAGGGCCGATCCGTCCGGCGCGCGCAGGCGTCGGATAGCCTCAAGCGACGAAATGCCAGCCCGGACCGCTCGCTCAGCCTCGTTTTCATGTGCTCTAGGCCATCCGAAATATGCCAACGCTCCATCCCCCATGAATTTGGCAACGTGACCGTCAAGGCGCGCAATCTCTCCAGCAACGGCATTCTGGAAATCCCGGATCACCTCGCGCATGTCTTCTGGGTCTAGTTTTGCCGACAGGGATGTTGAACCGACCAGGTCGGCGAACATCACGGTCAGCTGGCGTCGCTCGGGGGATTGGTCGGCTTTTGGAACCGCCGGATCGCCGTCTTCGGCCGTTGTTTCAGGGCTCTGTTGTGCCAACTTGGCCGCATGAGCGAGCAATCGGCGACGTGGTCCAAGCGGCAGACCAAGTTCCTTCAGATCCAGTTCGGTGAGATGGGGAAGATCTAGCAGCGCTACTTCGTTTTCTACCAGCAGATCGTTATATTTTCCGAGCTCTAGCCGCTCTAGCCACCGTTTAAAATCCTCTACCATTCTTGCCCTCCCGGTGACATCTTACCAGATAACTAGTATTAGGCGAGGCTTTGCTTATCGTGGCCTGACCGGTAATTTGCCGTGTCTCATTTGGGTTGTAGTAGACAGAATTTTCAGCCAACTACGCTTTTGGGCCCATACAGATGGATATTCGTGACTTCGGGCTCGATCCGAACTACCGCTGTACCGCGAATGCAGGCCCGCTCAGGATTGGCGAACGGCAAGAACCGCCCGCCAACATAGTTCAAATGTCGATTTGCTCGGCGATGCTCAGCGCATCTTCAAGTTCGACGCCAAGGTATCTGACAGTGCTGTCAACCTTGGTATGTCCGAGCAGAAGTTGAACCGCTCTGAGGTTTCCGGTTTTGCGGTATATCTCCGCTGCTTTGGTCCGGCACAGCGAATGGGTGCCATATCCGCTGCGTTCCAGCCCAATTGCGGCAACCCAATCCCTCGCAAGCCGGCCATATTGGCGCGTTGAGAAATGCGGGCGGTCATGAAACCTGCTGGGAAACATGAAACGGCCGCCGAGCATCTCCGGTGACTTGATCCATGCGGCAATGGTATCCAGCGTGTTTTCAGAGAGTTAAAACTGAACGGGCCGCTTGGTTTTGCTCTGGATCACGGACACGCATTCGCGAACGCGATCATCCCTCACCAGATCGGTGACGGCCAGTTTCATCAAATCGCATCCGCGAAGCTTGCTATCAATGGCCACGTTGAACAGCGCAAGATCGCGCAGGTTGCCCGCCAGCTCGAGCCGCGCGCGGATCGCCCAGACCTGTTTCGGGAAAAGCGGCCGTTTCTGGCCGATGATCTGGCCCTTGTTCCAGGCTCTTCGTTTCGGGGTGACAGCGGGAAGTTGGACTCTTGGCATTGTGCGCCCTCCAATCCTCCCGCCAAACCCAGACATCAGCACAGCGCTGACGCCTGAATTTTACAGGCAGTTTGAATGGCCGTTGTACGATTGCTTGTTCTTTGGAACACGCTGCGGGCGCATTGGGCCGGTCTGGGCCCAAAACATCGGATGTTGCGTAGCGATCGAACATCCGCTTTGCGATTTCACGGCAATAGGGAAGTTGGTTCCATCGTGCATCTCCGCCGATCCCGGATACGAAAATCGTGAACTCTCGGCCAGAACGTCCGCCACAAAAGGGGATGTGGCCACCACTTGCAATAACCATTGGCTAAATGGTTTCCTATTCTAATTGTGTCCCGCAATGTGCATGGTTGGGGCCATGTCTTTCACGCTGAAACAGATCAGGTATTTCGCTGCAGCTGCCGAGATGGGCTCGATCAGCGCCGCGTCGCATTCGCTGTCGATCTCGCAGAGCGCGGTGACTGAGGCGATCAAGGATCTTGAGGCGATCTTGGGCGTGAAGCTGTTCGAGCGCCACCCCCGCGGCCTACACATCACGCCGGAGGGGCGGCGGTTTCAGCGCAGCGTCACCGCGATCCTGGCGGAGGTTGCGAATGCGACCCGCGTGCTGGCCGAGGGTTCAAAGCGCGTTGGCGGGCAGTTGAACCTTGGCGTGACCTCTCTGACGGCGGGCTATGTTTTGTCCGAGATGCTGTCGAAATTCCGGCGCCTTCATCCGGATGTCGAGGTGACCGCCATCGAAGATACCGGGGAATATCTGGAGCATCTTCTGGTCGGCGGGGAGTTGGACGTCGCTGTCATGGTGACGACCAACCTGCGCAATGTTCACGCGCTTCAGTCCGAAATTTTCGAGGTGTCGCCCTTCCGCCTCTGGCTGCCGATCGACCACCCGCTGGCCAAGCAGCAAAGCATCGCGCTGCCGGATGTGGCGGATGAACCCCTGATCGTTCTGGATGTCGACGAGATGGAGCAGGAGGCGGTCAAGCTACTCTCGGCCTTTGGTAAACGGCCCAAGCTGGCCTTCCGCACCCGCAGCGTCGAGGCTGTTCGGTCGCTTGTGGCAACCGGGGCGGGCGTCGCGATTCTGCCCGATCTGGTCTATCGGCCTTGGTCGCTGGAGGGCGATCGCATCGTCAGCCGGGATGTCTCCGGGACGTTGCCGGTAGTCCAGGTCGGGCTGGTCTGGCGCAAAGGCGCCGGAATGTCCGAAGCCACGCGCGAGTTTATCACGATGATGCAGACACTAACCGCGTCCGGGGTCCGGTGACGGTGTCAGGCATCGGAAGAAACGATACCTAACCATCTGATTTTTGAATTTGCGATATCTGGCCGCAGGGCGCATCCTTTCAAAAAACATATCGAACTTTGGGAGGAGTGATATGAAACGCTATCTGAAATCCTGCACCATGCTGACCTTTGCGGTCGGTATCGCAGCTCAGCCGGTCTATGCCGAGATGATGACCTCGCTCGGCGCGGGCGAAGGCCAAGTCAGCATCGTCGCCTGGCCCGGTTATATCGAGCGTGGCGAAACGATGGAGGCCTTCGACTGGGTGACCGGCTTCGAGGCCGCCACTGGCTGTATGGTCAATGTCAAAACCGCGAACACCTCGGACGAGATGGTCGCGCTGATGAACGAAGGCGGGTTTGACCTTGTCACCGCGTCGGGCGACGCGTCGCTGCGCATGATTGCCGGTCGTCGGGTTCAGGAAATCAACCCGGCGCTGATCCCGTCCTGGGGCACTCTGGACCCGCGTCTGGAAAGCGCACCCTGGCATACCGTCGACGGCAAGCATTACGGCACGCCCTATATGTGGGGCCCGAACGTGCTGATGTATAACACCGAGGCCTTTGGCGGCAACGCGCCGACCTCGTGGAATGTGGTCTTTGAAGAGCAGACCCTGCCGGACGGGCAGAGCAACTCGGGCCGCGTGCAGGCCTATGACGGACCGATCCACATCGCCGATGCCGCGCTCTACCTGATGCATCACCAGCCGGAGCTGGGCATTACATCGCCCTACGAGCTGAACGAAGAGCAATATGCGGTTGCGCTGGATTTGCTGCGCGGTCAGCGCAAGCTGGTCGGCCGCTACTGGCATGACGCCTTCATCCAGATCGACGACTTCAAGAACGAAGGCATGGCGGCCTCGGGCTCGTGGCCGTTCCAGGTGAACCTGCTGCAGGGTGATGGCGCACCGATCGCCTCGGTCATCCCGGTCGAGGGCGCAACGGGCTGGGCCGACACCACCATGATGCATGCCGATGCCGAGCATCCGAACTGTGCCTATATGTGGATGGAACACACGCTGAGCTCGAACCTTATGAGCGACCTGTCGGTCTGGTTCGGTGCCAACCCGGCTGTGCCCGCCGCCTGTACCGATGGCCGCGGCATGCAGAATGCCGAGGGCTGCACCAAGAACGGCTTTGACGATTTCGAGCGTATCGCGTTCTGGCAGACCCCGGTCAGTAAATGTGAAAGCCAGGGCGAATGTGTGCCCTACTATCGTTGGGTCTCGGATTATATCGGCGTCATTGGCGGCCGTTGATTTGACCTGAAACCTCTGCCGTCCCGGTCCTGCGGGGCGGCAGACTGCTATCCTAGAGAGACACCATGACTACTGCCGTCCGATTCCGCGGCGTTTCCCGCCATTTCGGAAATGTGAAAGCTGTTGACCGCGTAGACCTTGAGGTTGCGCCCGGTGAGTTCTTTGCCATGCTTGGCCCGTCGGGCTCGGGCAAGACGACCTGCCTGCGGCTGATCGCCGGGTTCGAACAGCCGACCTCTGGCGAGATCGAGATTTTTGGAGCGGAATCCTCGCGCGTGCCGCCCTATCGCCGCCCTGTGAACACCGTCTTTCAGGACTATGCGCTGTTTCCCCATCTCAGCGTGACCGATAACGTCGCCTACGGGTTGATGATTAAGGGGCTGGGCAAAGCCGAGCGCCGCCGCGCCGCCGAAGAGGCGCTGGAGCTTGTCGCACTGCCGGGTTATGGCGGCCGCAAGCCCTCGGACCTGTCCGGCGGACAGCGTCAGCGTGTCGCGCTGGCCCGTGCGCTGGTCAACAACCCCAAGGTTCTGCTGCTGGACGAGCCGCTGGGCGCGCTGGACCTCAAGCTGCGCGAGGCCATGCAGGAAGAGCTGAAAAGCCTTCAACGGCAGCTGGGCATCACCTTTGTCTTTGTCACCCATGATCAGAGCGAAGCCTTGTCGATGGCCGATCGGGTTGCCGTTTTCGATCAGGGCAAGATCCAGCAAATCGGCTCGCCCGAGGATATCTATGACCGCCCCGACACGCCGTTCGTGGCGGATTTCGTGGGCTCTTCCAACGTGCTCCACCCAGAGCTGGTCCGCAAACTGACCGGCAAATCGGCCCATGCCAGCCTGCGCCCCGAGGCGATCCGCCTGACCAGTGAAGGCCCGGCGGCCACGGTGCAGTCCTGCGCCTTTCTGGGCTCGGCGACCCGTGTTTCGCTGGACTGGGATGGCGAACAGGTCGCCGTTCTTCTGCCCAAAGGCGCAGAGATACCGGTGCCGGGTCAGACTGTTCACCTGTCCTGGGAGGCCGATGCGCTTTACCTGATGGAGGGCGCTAATGGCTGACGCACGCCCAAACGGCGCGTTCGGACGCCTGTCGGATCTGCTCTGGCGCAGGCCGCGGGTTCTGCTTCTGCTGCTGATCGGCCCGCCCGCCTTGTGGCTTGGCGTGATCTATCTGGGGTCGCTCTTTGCGCTGCTTGCGCAAAGCTTCTTCTCGATTGACGAGTTCTCGGGCCTGATCAATTACGAATTCACCCTGCGCACTTATGGCGAGCTATTCCGCCCGGCCAATCTGGATATCATCCTGCGCACCGTGGTGATGGCGACCAGCGTGACCATCGCGGCCGCGGTGATCGGCTTTCCGGTCGCCTATTACGCCGCGCGTTTCGCGCGTGGGCGCTGGAAGGCGCTGTTTTATCTGGGCGTGATGCTGCCGCTTTGGTCCAGCTATCTGGTCAAGGTCTATAGCTGGAAGCTGATCCTTGCGAAGGAGGGCATCCTGAGCTGGGTCTTTGCAGAGCTGCACCTGACCTGGCTGCTCGAGGCCTACCTCTCGATCCCGGTGCTGGGCGGTAACTCGCTTTCGGTCAGCTGGACCGGCACCTTCCTTGTGTTCCTCTATGTGTGGATCCCCTTCATGATCCTGCCAATCCAGGCGGCGCTCGAGCGCGTTCCGGCCTCGATGCTCGAGGCCAGCGGAGACCTGGGCGCCCGGCCGGGCCAGACCTTTCGCCATGTGTTGCTGCCGCTCGCGCTGCCGGGTGTCATTGCGGGGTCGATCTTTACCTTCTCGCTGACGCTGGGTGACTACATCATTCCGCAGATCGTTGGCACCTCGGCCAGGATGATCGGTCAGGCGGTCTATCAGTTCCAGGGCACGGCCGGGAATATTCCGCTTGCGGCCGCCTTTGCCATCGTTCCGATCCTGATCATGGGCGTCTATCTCTATGTCGCACAACGAAAGGGGGCTTTCGATGCACTCTGACCGCGCCTCCTTCGGCCTGAAACTCGCAGCAGGGGCGGGGCTGACTTTCATGCACCTGCCGATCCTGTTGATCTTCGTCTATGCCTTCACGACCGAGGACAAATCCTATCAATGGCCGCCCCCCGGCCTGACACTGAAATGGTTCGCCGTCACCTGGGAGCGTCCGGACGTCTGGGAGGCTCTCTCCCTGTCGGTGCGGGTTGCCAGCATCTCGACCGTGATCGCGCTTCTGTTGGGCACGCTCTGCGCGGCGGCCGTGGCACGCGCCAAGTTCTTTGGTCGCGAGACGATCTCGCTGCTTGTGATCCTGCCGATTGCACTTCCCGGCATCATCACCGGCATCTCGCTGCGGGCGGCCTTTAACCTGGGGGACATCCCGTTCAGCTTCTGGACCATCGTCCTGGGCCACGCGACTTTCTGCATCGTGGTTGTCTACAACAACGCGGTGGCGCGGTTCCGGCGGACTTCGGGCAGCCTGGTCGAGGCCTCTATGGATCTGGGCGCGAATACCTTCCAGACCTTCCGCTATGTCATCCTGCCCAATATCGCCACGGCGCTTCTGGCGGGCGGCATGCTGGCCTTCGCCCTCAGCTTTGACGAGGTGATCGTGACCACCTTTACCGCCGGGCAGCAGCAGACGCTCCCAATCTGGATGTTGGAAGAGCTGGTGCGCCCCCGTCAGCGCCCCGTGACGAATGTCGTTGCCATGGTCGTGGTGCTGGTGACCTTCCTGCCGATCCTCGGCGCATATTATCTGACCCGCGGCACGGAGAGCGTGGCCGGGCAAGGCAAATAAAGTAGAAAGGGCTCCCTGATGGAAACCAACATGCTGATTGGCAATTCTTTCGAAGCAGGCACGGATCAGGAAGAAATGGTCCTGAACCCCCGCACGGGCGAGGTGATTGTCCAGATCCCCGAGGCCGACCCGGCGCAGATCGACCGCGCCGTCACGGCGGCGCGCGCGGCCTTCACCGGCTGGGCGCTGACCACCCCCGGCGAGCGCGCGGGCTATCTGCTGCGGATCGCGGATGCGGTCGAGGCCAATCTGGAGATGCTCTCCCAGCTAGAGGCACTGAACTGCGGCAAGCCGATCGACGGTGTGCGCAATGACGAAATTCCGGCGGTCGCGGATTGTTTCCGCTTCTTCGCGGGCGCGGTGCGCAACATGCATGGGCCGATTGCCGGGAATTACCTGCCGGGCCATACCAGCATGATCCGCCGCGACCCGATCGGCGTCGTCGCCTCGATTGCGCCGTGGAACTATCCGATCATGATGATGGCCTGGAAACTGGCTCCGGCCCTTGCAGGCGGCAACACCGTTGTCATGAAACCGTCCGAGCAGACGCCCCTGACCGCACTGGCTTTCGCCAAGATCCTAGCCGATATCCTGCCGGAAGGCGTGGTGAACGTGATCGCCGGCAAGGGCGGCTCGGTCGGGAACGCGCTGATCAACCATGACGGCGTCGATATGGTCTCGATCACCGGGGATGTGGCGACGGGGAAAAAGGTGCTTCAGGCCGCCTCGCGCACCGTCAAGCGCACCCATCTGGAGCTAGGCGGCAAGGCTCCGGTCATCGTCTATGACGATGCCGACCTGTCGGCGGTGGTCGAAGGGCTCAAGGCCTTTGGCTATTACAATGCCGGGCAGGACTGCACCGCAGCCTGCCGGATCTATGCGGGCGCAGGGATCTATGAAAACCTTGTGGCCGAGCTGTCCGACGCAGCGGCCAGCATCGTCTATAACAATGCCGATGACAGCCTGAACGAGATCCCGCCGCTGATCTCGCCGCGCCAGCGCGACCGGGTCGCCAGCTTTGTCCAGCGCGCCGCTGACCTCTCGCATGTCGAGATCGCCACCGGTGGCGCAACGGTGGACGGGCCGGGCTTCTACTACAAACCCACCGTCGTCGCAGGCGCCCGCCAGGAAGACGAAATCGTCCAGCGCGAAGTGTTCGGCCCCGTGGTCTCGGTCACCCGGTTCACCGAGGACGACCCGGTCGTCGATTGGGCCAATGACAGCCAATACGGCCTGGCCTCGTCGGTCTGGACCGGAAATATCGGCCGAGCGATGGATGTCGCCGCCAGGCTGCAATACGGCTGCACCTGGGTGAACACACATTTCATGCTGACAACGGAAATGCCGCATGGCGGGCTCAAGCAATCGGGCTATGGCAAGGACATGTCCATGTATGCGCTCGAGGATTACACTGCGGTCAGACACATCATGGTGGCGCATTGACTGCGAAACTGGAGTTTCCGGTCTTGAACAACTCGGCACTTGGGAAAGCGTCGCGTCACCCCTTGCAACGGGGGTGTCCGGACGTTTGGAAAGTTGGGCGCTTCAGCAGGGGAAGCCGCCGTTCGCAATTCTGAGTCCAAGGCCCGGAAGGTCCGCGAAGCAGACATTGAACAGAGTTGCGACGAATGACCGATCTGCGGGACAGAGCCGACCTTGGTCATCTTGCTCTTTGCACATAGTGTCAGTGCACTCGTCATGCATTTGGTCTGGAGATTAGGAAATGAGCGAAGTGACAATCTTTGGGCTTGGATTGATGGGATCGGCGCTTGCCAAAGCCTACCAAAGAGGTGGAGTTCCGGTGACCGTTTGGAACCGCACGATCAAGAAAGCAGAAGCGTTAGGGCCTGAGAATGTCGTCGTCGCTCAATCGGTTTCGGACGCGATTACTGCGAGCCCCGTTTCAATCATCTGTGTAGACGATCCCAATTCGGTTCTTACGCTCTTTGGCCACTGCGAGGTTGAGCCGCAGCTGGGTGGCCGAACGATAATTCAACTCAGCACCAGTCTGCCAAAACAGGTAAGAGAGGACCAAAAATGGCTGGCTAAAAGAGACGCTGACTTTCTCTACGGAGCTATTCACTGTGGCCCCCAACAATTGGGAACTAAAGACGGTAACATTCTGCTTTCCGGCCCATCTGCCGCTTACGAGCCTGTTGAAGGCCTCCTGAGCCATCAGGGCGGGAAGATTGAGTATCTTGGCGACGACATCGCAGCCGTATCCGTGCTTGACCTAGCATGGTTGTCGACGCGATTCGGTGAGTTCATGGGAATGCTGCATGCTTCGAACATTTGCCTAGCAGAAGGGGTCGAACTGCAGAAATTCATTTCGATGTTTCGCGACAATGGACGCATTGAGCATCATGTCGGAACGATACGGGATGGCACGTACTATCAAAGAACGGCCACGTTATCCGTATGGCAGGCATCGCTGGAACTGTTGAAGCGGCAAGCTGTTGACGCTGGCATGGATGCCGGGTTTCCAAACCACATTGGCGGCCTTTTCGAGAAGGCAATCGAAGCCGGTTACGGCGAAGAGCATGTGATGGCTTTGTTCAAGGTACTGAAGCACGGTGGAGGAACGGCCTCCTGACAGTTTGGGCTCAACCTGGTCATCCAAGCTATTTTGTCGGATGACAGTTCAGAGCCCCAGAGCCGACGTTCACTGCGAAATTTTCAAAACCTAGGCCATGACTGGCAGCTTTGCGCAGAAGCGGACGGTAAACAAATATGCGTTTATGTCCGGGTAGCGGGACGCAGCGTGAATTCGCTGCACGGGCGCAAGTGTCTGCTTTCAGCGCCTGACGCAGCAACGTTGCAGTTAGATATCAACCTATCTGGGTTGTGGATTCACGCGGGCATGAGCGACGCGAGGATATTATTTGCGTCCTGTCACGACATTCACCGCGTCAGGGTAGACAAGTCTATCGCCCACAACATATGCGTCGAGCATTTCCGCGACCTCTTGAATCAAGGCACTTTGCGCATCTTCTTCGAGTGCGAGAAATGCGCCTGCAATAGGCATAGACGCCAGATGCATGGGAACAAATTCTGGCGCAAGCGGAACATCGATCATCAGCTCTTGCCTCTGAACGGCCACATCCGAAAACCCTTGATCCGCGACCTGTTTTCTTAATTCTTCCACCGGTGGCGTCTGCCGTTGAGCGCTCTGCTTTTCTGCAATCTCGGGGGAGATGTGGTGGGCAACGGCAGAGCAGAGGGCTTCAGTGTAAGCGCTATGACCATCCCAGATTGAGAAGGCCAAACGCCCGCCTGGAACCAGGAGCCGCAAGAACTCACTCAGAGCTTTGGGCTGTTCCGGAAAGTAATGGTAGCCATGCTGCGAAAGAATGACATCGTAAGACCCTGATGGCAGTCCGCTGCTGCATACATCGCTCTCAATCCATTGAATATCGAGATCACCGGCTAAATCTTTTGCCTTGGCGAGCATTGGCGCGTTGATATCCAGACCATCGACCTTCCCGCTTGCTCCAACCTTTGACTTTGCCAGTCGGGTTGTCACACCTGTTCCGCAAGCAACATCCAAGACACGTTCCGAAGAAACTAGTGAAGCCTGTTCAACAAGCGCCTCAGCCCATCGGCCAAACCAAAGGGGCACCATGATTTCTTCGTAGATTTTGGGTCCGTTACCTGCCAATTGAAATGTCATGGAAAAACCTTTGTCGCTTTTTCTGTTAGCGACAGCGTATGCGCGTACCCATTCTCAGGTCAAACCGCCGTTGATTGTGTTGTGTTCAGGATGTCCTTTGATCTGGACATTCATGCAAAGCGCAGCATCGGTCATTTTGGGCTCGAAGCGGCCATCGAAACAGCTCTGTCGAATGACTGCTTTAACCTTGCTTGCGAGGCAGTGCCTGGTCAGCCGATCAATTTCTGCAGTTCCCTGTCAGCGCGGATAAGTTCATTGATCGTCTTGCGCATTTCCTCGGTTTCTCTCGATCGTTCTCCGTGCTTCCATGACGGATGGCTTGGCCCAGCGGCTTGCCCACCTCCAGCCCCATGCATGCGACAAACACTCCAGCCTTGAACGGCGGGTGCGCGGCACCGCTTGCCAGTGGACTTCGCCGTTGCTGTGCACCTGGGCGCATCATTGAGCCGTTTGGTGGGGTCCATGAGGTTGTCGTTACTTTTTGTCATCCGACTGCCCCCCGTTGTGCACGTTTCCAACAATTGCCTGACCACCTTCTTTGACTTCAACGCGTTCGACCCGGACGGTTTGATCTGCCTTGGAGCGATACCGTTTCAGGGTTTCAACCTGGTTAGTGAAGGTCCGCGCAAGTTTGTTGAGCGCCCGTTCCGCCGAGTCTTGCTGCGTGAGAGTTTTTACGTGGTTCAGGCGGCGTGCCCTCATCATCGTCGCCTGATGGATCGCGCCCATCTGGATCGCAAGCATCGCTTCGATCTCGTCTCGCGGCCCAACCCCGGCAACAACAGACATCACGAAGTTTGATGCTGCCTCAGAAACAGAGCTGTCCTGTTGCCCGAGAGTCGCGACTTGATCCATCACGCCTTCGAAGAACCGATAATCGACTTTGCCTAGCTCATGCATCGCCAATGCGCAGGCCGCCGTTGGGTCTTTTCCTGTGTGCCCCACCGTGAGCCTTCGTGTGTCTTCATCAAAATCCAACGTGATATCCGGGGCCCGGACGCGTGATCGCTTCCGTTCCCTCAGATCGGCAACCGCATTGGTCTCCGCTTCGGTAAGCTCGGGGTCCTTTGTCTGCAGATCATTGCCATTGTCTTTCTGTGCCTTGCTCATGTCCGCCTCGCGTAACAGGGAGTGGTTAGTATTAGTGTTCCGATTCAGAACCGAAGGACCGACGAAAAACCGGCCTGACGGGTTCTGATTTGGAACCATGCGGGGTCTTTGGGTTCTCAAACGGAACCACAGAGGATGCTGACGGGTCCGTACCAGAACCGCGTTTTGTTTTTTCGGGCTGCCAGAAACGCCAGTTGTTAGTGGCGGCTTTTTTGCCGGACCGGGTTTGTGTGGTCTTAGTCGTTAACCGCCATTCGTGGGCGCGACGGTGATACCAGTTGCCTTCCTGCTCCAGCACAAGGAAGCCTTTGTCCTGCAGATCCTCGAAAGCGCGTTGAACGGTGGCCTTACCTAGGCCTAGAATCTCTGCCGCTTCGTTCATCGACAGGAACAGCTTGCCGTTGTTGCTGCCGTTGAAGCGGGTGTGAAGCTCCAGCCAGAGCTTCATTGCAGGTCCCGACAAAGCCCGCCACGCCGGAGATTTGATCATTGCGTAGGGCAGAGGGATGTATTGCCCCTCATCCGACCGTTTGCCCTTGGGAGACCGCCGTCTACTCATCGCGACACCTCCGCTGGAAACGCTCGGGAAGGGCATCCAACTCCGGAACGTCGCAGCCGATATGCGCCCGGACGAGCCGGGTTAGGCCGGATTTGATCACACAGTACCCGAGCGTGTCCCACGCCGCTCCCCCGGCCGGAAATTTGGGTCTCTGGCGCTGAAACAGCCATTGGATACCATCGCGGCAGTCAGAGACGCGGTAGATACCATGACGAAAGAGTTCGCCGCCGTAGTTCTCAGCAGTTTCCCGATGATCGGTTCGTGAAAGAAGGCCAGTGTCTGGCCCCCTGTCGAGACTCGTGCTGTTCGGCTTGGAAAAGGACATATCAGCCATGCTTGATCCGTCCTTTCCGTATGATCACCCGTTCGACCGAGTGGCTCAGGGGCGACCAGTAGTACCGGCGCTCGTTTTGTCTTGTCGGCGCGGGACATCCTGTGGCATCAACTGGACTTGCTAGGGTGGCAGTTGATGTCACTAGAAAAGCCCCATCTCCGCGCTTGGAGTTGGGGTTTTTCATTATGCAGCCTCGTTGTTGGGATCTGTGCGCCGTGCTGCCAGCCAGGCGTTCAGATCGGCGCCATGATAGGCGATCCGCCGACCGATGCGGAGAAAGGCAGGACCACACATACGGTGGCGCCATTGAGCCAGCTTTTCGCGGTTTCCCAGCAATTGCATTTCAGGGTCTTCTGGGAAATAGACCCGGTCGTCGTTGAAGACGCTTGCCATCGTTAAAGTCCCCTTGGATTAGTTTCGATGGCTCCCAATTATGGGCAGCATTCTAGACTTGTCACCAGACTATTTCCTGCGCCTAAGCGCTTTCCAGAAGCGAGAAAACGCTTAGGCGTTTTTCTTGAACACTGCTTCGTACCTCGATTTGAAATGCTCTATTGACCGCAACTCCGTTCCGTAGTCCGCATGAGTTTTTTGCGATTTGGGGAAGTCCTTATGTTTCTCAACTGCCTTTTCCAAAGCTTGATCAACAATGCGTTCTTCACTGACAAGATTGACGGCGTCTGACAGCAGTTCAATTTCCTGCATCAACAGCTCCAAGTTTTTGAGCCTGCGTTGTCGTGATGCACGTGCCCCGGCTTTTCCCGCGTTCTCTTGAGTTTTTTTTGCAAGAATTGCGGCCTCTTCTGTCCCGCCTGCAATCGACTGTATTTCCTTGGTGTAGTAACCAGCGGCAAAATCGTCGTAAGTCACAAACTGGAACAAAAACAAATGCGCCGCAAGACTAGCCAGTGAAGAGTCCGGGAAATGGTTCAGGCAGTACTCAAATTCCGCAACGACGGACCAATTCTCTCCAAATTTCTCTTTCATCCAAGCAATGTGCTCGTCACCTAGCCATTCAAGTACACGAGGGGCTGTCTCGTAATCCCATTCATTTTTGACACCAGCTTCAGAAAGAGCCCGATAGCACACCGAGTGAACATCATCATCGTCGCAACGCCTAAACATCGCAGTCATCACCCTGCATGGATCGTCATCGGAACCAAACAAGTCTTTTAGTCGTTTTGGGTAACCGCAGTGTTCTCCGTACGTCAGGCCGATCGGCATAGACTTCAAGAATTCACGAGCCGCATCCTCGGTCGGGAAATATGAAAACCCTGTTTGTTCTTTATCCAGACCAGTACGACTTGTAACGCAAACTTGCCAAATTGTGTCTCCTTCTTGGAGTTCTTCGAAACGATCTTGGTAATACGCGCCAGTGAGCAGTTCTAGACTGGGCGAAAGCTTATCCCCTATCACTACCGGAAAGATGTGATGTGCGACTATTTCTGTGAGCCTGTTGGGTTTAACCCACTTGTTGTCTTCCGCCATCTCTAGCAGCCCTCAAGACTGGTGTTACTCACAAATCTATTCCAATCAGAAATTAAGCTTCTTCGCCGTTCCAGCAAATCCGACCGCGCGTAAGCCCTTTCCACATCTGATCCTACCTGATGGGCCAAAGCCGCCTCCGCCAGTTCGCGCGGCGCATTAGCAGCCTCTGCCGCCCAGTCCCGAAACGAGCTACGAAAGCCATGCACGGTGACGCCATCCTGCCGCATCCGGCGCAGCAACATTAGCATTGACATGTTCGACAAGGGATGATGCCGCCTTTGCCCCTCGAACACATAGTCGGAGGCCAGCGCACGCAGCGGCTCCAGAATGGCCAGCATTTCGTCAGTGAGAGGAACACGATGGACTTGCCCACCCTTCATGCGCTCCGCCGGGATGGTCCACAGGCGCGCATCAACATCGACCTCGGGCCATTTCATCTCCAGGACCTCTGAGGTTCGGCAGGCGGTCAGAATGGCGAACTGCAGCGCCTTGGCGGCCATAGCTGAGCGGGTCTGCAACTCGGCATAGAACGCGGGGACCTCCTGCCACGGCATTGCGTCGTGGTGTTGGACCTTGGCTTTGACGGTTGGCAGCACTTTACCTTCGCGGATAGCGGTCACCGGGTTCTCGCCCGAGCGGAACCCCTTGGACTTTGCCACGTCGAGCACCGTTTTGATCCGCTGAGACAGTCGCTTCGCGGTTTCGTGTTTCTCGGTCCAAATGGGCGACAGGCACATCAACACTTCGGGTTGATCAATGCTGTCGACTGGCATGCGCCCGATCTTGGGGAACGCATAGTCGCGCAAAGTGTTGAGCCACTGCTGCCCATGCTTGGCATTCTTCCATGTTGGCAGGCGGTCAATGTGAACTTGTCGGCTGAGTTCCTCAAAGGTCGGGATTTCACGCTGGGCATTGAACCGAGGGTTCAGCCCTGACTTTGCCATGCGTCGATATTCGAGGGCTCTTTCTCGAGCCTGGTTCAGAGTGACAACATCAGCGCCACCCAACCCAAAATCCGTGCGCAGCGGAGCGCCCTTGCGGTTCTTCTGTCCTTTGACCGTTACACGCACGATCCAGCGCCGCGCACCAGAGGGATCAACAACAAGATACAGACCAGAACCGTCGCCATGCCGACCCGGGCCAAGATTTTCTACCAGCTTCTTTGTCAGCTTCCCGCTGAGAGCAGCCATGAAAATACCACAAAATATACCACTCAACGAAAGTATACGGGTATGATCGGACAAAATCCAACGAAACCAGCCAACGCGGCCACAGCCATAAAACACAGAGGTTTAAGAAACCTAGTGTATCTCGTTGAGATTTGGGAAAATCACCAAGTGGCGGACCGAGGAGGATTCGAACCCCCGACCCCTTGATTCGTAGTCAAGTACTCTATCCAGCTGAGCTATCGGTCCGCGTTGGTGAGGCGCTGTTTAGACCTGTGGTCAAAGACGTGCAAGCCGATTCTTCAAAAAAAAATCAAAAAGTCATGTCTCCGCGCGGAAGCCTTATTTCAAAGATCGTTCCATCGGGTCCGGTCTCCTTCAGTGTCAGGTTACCGCCATGCCCGCGCACCAGTTCCTGTGAGATTGCAAGGCCCAGGCCAGAGCCTCCTTTGCGGACCCCACCCTGAAACGGTGTGAACAGGTTTTCACGTGCTTTTGGCGGAAGACCCGGCCCGGTGTCGCGAATTTCAAGACACCAGGCATCCTGATATTCACACCCGACGATGGTGATGTGACCCGGCTTACCCGAGGCTTCCAACGCCTGTCTTGCGTTACGCACGAGGTTCATGATGACACGAAACAACTGCTCGGGGTCGGCGCGGGCGATCAGATCTTCCGGCACTTCGTTCACGATCTCGACGCAGCCCCCTGCGACCGCCAGCTGTTCGCTGGTGGCGACATCAGCCGCAATTGTCCGCAGGGGCACCATCGTCAAGGTGGGCGCAGGTTCTTCTGCACGGCCGAATGCCAATGTGCTTTCACACAGCGATACAGCACGGGTGATCGAATTCACCAACTTCGGAGCCATTCGCCGGACCAGCGGGTCATCACTGGATTCGATCCTGTCCGTGAACAGCTGCGCCGATGTCAGAATGTTGCGCAGGTCATGGCTGACCTTTGCAACCGCCCCACCCAGTTGCGCCAACCGCTCGCGCTGTTTGAGAGCCTGCGTCAGTTCCGTTTGCAGCATCTTCAGCGCTTCTTCCGCCTCGCGCAATTCTGTCACTCTGGAATTCGGAGAGATGATGCCGCGCGCATCTTCGGGTGCGCTGGCATAGCGCTGCATATATCCAACCACGCTTTTGATGGGCCGGACAAGAACCACGCGCACCGCAAGGAACAGTAAGGACGCCGTGATGATCGAGATGACAAAGGACAGCCCCAGAATGCGCAGGCCGTAATCAACCATCGCCATACGGAGGGGAGCGCTGTCGATGGTGACCTCGATCAGCAGTCCCGCGCCCTTGACCGGCTCGCCAATGATACGAATGACTTCATTTTCAGGTATGAATATCCGGCTCACCGCATCCCGGATCAAAATCCATGGACCGGCATCCCGTAGATCAAATGTTTTGGTGATTGCCTCTGGAATCGGAGACGACAGCATGAGTTGGCGGACTTCATCCCGACGCAACACAACGTTGTAGACACCGGCATTCGCCAGCAATTCCGCCTCAAGATCTTCGGCCAGCATATCATCTGCCAACAAAGCCAGCGATGCGATCTGAGCGCGTTCCAGACGGTTCAGTAGGAAATCCTCGCGGAACCGGGCTATCGACGGGACAAAGATCAGGATTTCGGCCAACATAACGAAGACCGTCGTCAGGATCAGAAATCGGCCCGACAGCGAGTTCAATTTACGCTCCTTTACAGGTCAGGGAATCCAACGCTGAACAAACCTGACCACACGTTTAACTGTCTGATTCTCAAACAGCCTTGGAGAGAAATAAGCGCCAGCAACGCGTTTGTTAAGCTCTCCGATTGTCGGATAGGGTGAAACCATAGCAGCGATCTGTCCCATCTTCAGATTATTGGCCAAAGCCAGCGACCACATGTTTATCAACTCGCCCGCCTGATGGCCCACAATCGTGGCGCCGACGGGCCTGCCCTTCACCACCATGACCTTTATGAACCCTTTGGTTTTGCGCTCGGCCAAAGCGCGGTCATTGTGGTGAAAATCAAAGCGCGCAACCTCCAGCCTGTCGCCATGCCGGTCGCGGGCCTGAGCTTCGGTCAGACCTACCTGTGCCAGTTCAGGATCGGTGAACGTTGCCCATGGGATATGCGCCGTTTTCGCCCTGGTGGGCAGGCCGAACAAGGCGGATCGAATGATGATACCCGCATGATACCCGGCAACATGGGTGAATTGCAGCCCCCCCACGACATCGCCAATCGCATAGACCCGGCGGTTTGACGTCCGCAAGCTGCCATCCGTCTTGATTCCGTTTCTGGTGCGGTCAATTCCCGCCGCAGTCAGGTTCAGACGCTCGATATTGGCTTTGCGCCCTGCAGCGATCAAAAGGTGAGAGCCCCGGTGAATATCGCCGTTCTCGGTCACGACCTCCACAACGCCATCCTTTCCGCGAATCTGGGCCACCACGGCGTTTTCGTGGATCACGACACCTTCACTGCGCAAAGCCTCCAGCACAACGGACGCGGCCTCGGGGTCGTCTTTGCCCAACGCCTTTTGCCCTTCAACGACTGTTACTTTACAGCCCAAACGGACATGAGCCTGCGCCATTTCCATACCCACAGGACCACCGCCAATGATCAGCAGGTGTTCCGGACGCTCGCGCAGGTCGAAGATGGTTTCGTTTGTTTGATAAGATACAGTGTCCAGACCAGGGATTGGCGGAACCATTGGCGACGACCCGGTCGCAATCACGATCCGGCGCGCGGTGATGACATGATCTCCGGCCTGCACTTTGGTCGGGGAGATAAAGCTGCCATATTCGCGGATCACCTGGACACCCAAACCTTCAAAGCGTTCCTGGCTGTCCATCGGTTCGATCTGGGCAATCACATCCCGCACATGATCCTTCGCCGCCGCATAGTCGATCTGAGGGTTTACATCGGCCACGCCAAACGCGGCGGAATGCGCCTGACCAAAGGCCGCTTTGCCGCTTGCGATCAGCGCTTTCGACGGGACGCAGCCGAAGTTCAGGCAGTCGCCGCCCATCTTGTGCCCTTCCAGAAGGATCACCTTCGCACCCATCTGGCTGGCACCGGCCGCAACCGATAACCCACCGGACCCGGCCCCAATGACCAGGATATCTGTCTTGAGGTGTTGCATGGGTCAGGCGTCCTTTCCGCCACGCAGGGACTTGATGACAATCGGCAAAGCAGCCAGCACACACAAGCCGACAATGGGGCCAATGACGAAGGGTTCCCACAACAAAGATACGTCCGGTGTTTCGCCACGGTCGAACACACCGCCCAGCCCAACGCCGATCCAGGTGTAAACGATACCCCCCGGAATAATGCCCAGCGCCGTCGTGATCAGAAAATTGCGAAATTTGACGCCCACCAGCGCAGGCACCAGATTGGCCACAAAGAACGGCACAACCGGGACAAGCCGCAGCAGGAACAGCACCGAGATTTCGTTCTCGCGCAACCTGTCTTTCAGCTTCCCAATCGTCCCCTTTGAAGCATCCAGCCGGGCCGTCAAAGCATTGCCCAACCCCCAGCGGGCAGCCAAAAAGATGGAGGATGCGCCAATAGTGGCCGAAAATACATTGAACACCGTTCCGGCAAACAGTCCAAACAGGAACCCACCTGTCATCGAGGCGACAGCAGCCCCGGGCAGCGAAAACGCGACGATTACGATATAGACGGCAACGAACCCGGCCACCATGGCCCAATAGTTTGCGTCCCGCCACGCCAGCAACGCTTCGCGGTTGTCGCGCAGGGTTTCGAATGTCAGGTAATCACCCAGCGTGAAAAACCCCACCGCGGCGACACCGAGAATCACCAGCAAGGGGATATGACGCGCCAACCCGTTTCGTGGAGCCTGGCTTGTTTCGGACATCTGGCCTTCCGGTTCTTCTTGTTTCATCTTACGCCCAACATGTGCTGCTTGCGCTTTTGGCAACAGGGGGTTCACGTGGCCTTGATCTATGTGGCCGCGAACGTGACAGTTTCAGACGATAATCGACCGATTTGAAATCTTTTCAGCAATCGGTTTACAGAATTGTTGCAAAAGCCGCGAAAACCGGGCCGTTGGGGTTTGACTTACACTTCGCTTGGCAGTAGAGGACGGGCTTCGAACACTAGGGCCAGGCGAATCCGCGCCGCACCCGACCGCTATAGATTGGAGACGGAGCGATGAAACGCACCTATCAGCCTTCGAACCTGGTTCGCAAACGCCGCCACGGTTTCCGCGCGCGCATGGCCACAAAAGCCGGCCGCAAGATCCTGAATGCGCGCCGCGCCCGCGGCCGCAAATCGCTGAGCGCGTAAAACCGCCCACTGATCAGGGTATGAACATGATGCCGCCGGAGGCCCCTGAGGATGGTAAGAACCACCCCGGGAATACGCCCCCGGCGGCTTCTGTTTGTCTACCCACATCTCTGACGATCCTAAAAAAAAGAGCCGATTTCCTGAAAGCCGCGCGCGCGCGCAGACAGGGAACGTCTTCGATGATGGTGCAGGCCCGCCGACGCGCTCCGGATGAAGCGGTCGGGCTGCGCGTTGGCTTTACCTGCTCAAAGAAAGTCGGAAATGCCGTGGCCCGCAATCGTGCCAAGCGCCGCCTGAGAGAAGTCGCACGGGCGGTCTTGCCTGTGTCCGGTCTTGAGGGATGGGACTATGTGCTGATCGGGCGGGCTGATGTAACCGCCGATCTTCCTTATGATGTCCTGCTGAGCGACTTGCGGTATGCGCTTCGCAAAGTGCATGCGGGCCAAAAATGACCTTCCTGTCCCATATCGTCGCCCTGCCCGTTCGCGCGTACCGGCTGATTTTCAGCCCCTGGGTTGGTTTCAATTGCCGCTATCAGCCCACATGCTCGGCCTATGCGCTGGAAGCATTGGAAAAACATGGCGCGATCCGGGGATCATGGCTGGCTGCGCACCGGATATGCCGCTGCCATCCCTGGGGCGGTGACGGTTACGATCCGGTGCCCGACAATACAGACCCTTAAATCAACGCCAGATTGCCGCGGTCGGTGAAGCTGCGGGTCGGAATGACCTCTCGGTCCAGTTTTCCCATCAATGTATGGTGCAGGTCTTCGAAAAACCGGGGCGAGTCAAAATACCAGTTGTGTGTCGCAGATGGCCCATCCCCGTATTCATCGCGGGTATTTTTGAAATAGGACCCGCAATACAGATTAACCGCTTTTTCAGGCCGGTCGTTTGGCATTCCGACACGGCCCAGTCGGCGCGATACTCCGACACGCTTGACCTCTGAGATCGACAAAACCTCGTCAAACGGGCTGTAATAACATGTCAGCCTAGTACAACGTCGCATCAGAGAGGACGTCTTGGAACTGCCATCGCGGAACGATTTCGCGGATACATCCGCCGCGACAAACGCGATCTGGCTGGTCATCCAGCTGTGTTGCGCGGTTTCGTGGTCGTCATCGGCATAATCCATGGCTTCTCGCACCAAGAACGTGCCCATGGAATGTGCCAGAACATGGACGTTGTACCGGCAATCCGCAGTCTGCATCCGGGACAGCCGCGTGATCCCGTGACTGAACAATTTCTCTGCCGCACGCCGCGCGTCAGCCCGGTCAACGTTATAGCCCAGAACAGATCCATCGCTTGGCCAGTCATAGCTGATGACCACACCGTTAAAGCCATGCATCTCAAGACCGGTGCGAATTTTGCGGTGACGTTCCAGCATCTGGTATTGCTCGGTATTGAACCCGTGCACGAAGACAACAATATGCCCGTTCTCGGTAGCCGTCGCCCCGGCTTCGGCCTGAATCCGGCTTATCCATTGAGATTGCGGTATTTCATGCTGCCGTGCCGGTTGCCCGACATTCCCCGGAATAACCAGATATCGCGCGGTGCCCATCTTATTTGAATAGTGTTCGCCGCTGCGGGCGCGGACGGAAAAGAAATAGTCCATAATATACCTCCTGAAAAATACGCGCAGGGTAACACGGGTGTAACTACTCTCCAAATGCGGTTGATCCTGCTTCTACGCCTTGCCCGGGCCTTCTGTCCGCTGTAACCACGGCGCATGTTTGATGATGCAGACGATATCCACCCGCTGTTTGCCGGCGCGCCCTCGACAACCGAGTTCAAGAAGC
The DNA here is from genome assembly GCF_056542305.1 of Ruegeria sp. AD9. Taxonomy (NCBI): domain Bacteria; kingdom Pseudomonadati; phylum Pseudomonadota; class Alphaproteobacteria; order Rhodobacterales; family Roseobacteraceae; genus Ruegeria; species Ruegeria sp. AD9. The sequence goes on along the minus strand of NZ_JBQFZP010000012.1, from coordinate 42,286 downwards.
TGCGTAAACGCATTGTGCGCCAGACCCGTGAAGCGATCGAGCAATACGGGATGGTGGATCCGTCCGCCCACAAAAAGGATGGTAAGCCACCCCGCTGGCTGGTGTGCCTTTCGGGTGGCAAGGACAGCTATACATTGCTGGCCGTTCTCTACGAGCTCAAGTGGCGGGGCCTGTTGCCTGTCGATCTGCTGGCCTGCAATCTGGATCAGGGCCAGCCGGGCTTTCCGGCGACGGTCCTGCCCGAGTTTCTGGGTCGAATGGACGTGCCGCATCGGATCGAATATCAGGACACATATTCCGTTGTGATGGACAAGGTTCCGCAGGGCCGGACCTATTGCGCCCTGTGTTCCCGTTTGCGCCGTGGCAACCTCTATCGCATCGCGCGCGAGGAAGGGTGCTCGGCGGTCGTCCTGGGGCATCACCGCGACGATATCCTTGAGACGTTTTTCATGAACCTGTTCCACGGCGGACGCCTGGCCACGATGCCGCCGAAACTGGTGAACGAAGAAGGCGATCTTTTTGTATTCCGCCCGCTCGCCCATGTCGCCGAAGCCGATTGCGAGAAATTTGCCAAGGCGATGCAATACCCGATCATTCCCTGTGACCTGTGCGGCAGTCAGGATGGGTTGCAGCGCCAGCAGGTCAAACAGATTCTGGATCAATGGGAAAAGAACAGCCCGGGTCGGCGACAGGTTATGTTCCGAGCGTTAACAAACGCGCGGCCATCGCACCTTCTGGATGGAAAGCTGTTTGATTTCATTAACCTTTCACGAAATTCCGACGAAAAATCTGGGAACTTAGAAGAGATTCCGCTTCTGCGTTAACGACTGACTTAGACTGGTTTCATAGGCTTTGCCTTGTGCAGATCATGCCCAAGGCCAGAAAGCTGATGCGGAACCATCCCCTTACCGACCGTTTTGTCCATTCGTTGAAAACCGTTCTGGGCGGCCCAGCCGCGCTGGCCTTTGTTCCTGCGCTTTGTCTGAGTGCGTTTTGGATTGGGGGTGAACAGGCCCTGGTTGCACTGGCCCTGATTTTGCCTCTGATCGTCGCAGGCATCAATGCATTCGCAGCCGATCCGTCGCGTAAGGGGCTTTGGCGCCCCGGCGGTCTGCTGTCAAAGGACCAGTTTGAAACAGTTTTGGAGAAGGTATTTGCCGACGCCCGCCTGAAGGGGGAAAACTCGGCCTGTTTCGCGGTGGTTCTGGATGACTTCACGCAATTGCTTGATCTGCACGGACAGGCGGCGGCAAACCACGTTGCACAGCAATTCTGCTCGCGCGTTTTGTCCATGATCCGCTCCAATGATTGCGCAACCCGGATGGGTGGAAACAGGATGATGGTTGTTCTGCACCCGGCACGGCAACTGGATCTGGAAGCATGTATTCAGATGTCGGGCCGTATGCAAAACGCCGTTGAAGACCCCATCATGTTGAATGGCACCGGCGTGTATATGTCCTGTTCCATTGGCTTTTGCCTGAGCAGCAATATCACTGACGGCTCGGCAATCGAATGGCAGGAAGCCGCAAATAACGCCCTTTTGGAGGCGCAACAAAATGGGCCTTCCACGATTCGCGCTTTTTCCTCTCAGACGCGCAGACGGGCGCAGGTCAGGATCAACTTGCGCAAAGAGTTCGAAGCGGCGCTGGACAGCGGTGAAATCCGCCCGTGGTTTCAACCCCAGATCTCAACCGATACTGGGCGTATCAGTGGGTTTGAGGCTCTGGCCCGCTGGGAACATCCGAAAAAAGGGGTTCTTGCTCCCAATGTGTTCCTGCCCTTTGCCGAACAGGCCGAACTGATGGACCGGCTGGGGCAGGCCATGCGGCATCATTCCTTCTCTGCAATGCGCGAATGGGATCGGTCCATGCTGTCGGTGCCGCGCATCGGGATCAATTTCTCATCTGACGAACTGCGCAATCCGGGCCTGATCGACCGTCTGAAATGGGAATTGGATCAATTCGATCTGACTCCTGACAGGCTGGCGGTCGAGGTGTTGGAAACCGTGTTCTCCAGACGGCCCGACGATGTCATCACCCGCAACGTCACCGGGCTTGCCGCAATGGGGTGCTGTATTGATCTGGACGATTTCGGGACAGGACATGCCTCGATCGGTTCTATCAAACGGTTCAACGTATCCCGTATCAAGATCGACAGGTCATTTGTTGCCAAAGCGGATCTGGACCCAAGCCAGCAACAGCTTGCCAGCGCCATTCTGATGATGGCGGAACGTTTGCATCTGGAAACTTTGGCCGAAGGTGTCGAAACACCGGGTGAGCACGCTCTGATGGCCCAACTGGGTTGCGATCATGTTCAGGGGTTTGGCATCGGCAAGCCCATGCCATTTGAGAAAACCAAGGATTGGATCACGTCTTACCGCAACAAGGTCGAAGGTGTTCCAAAAATCGGGCGGCAAACGCGGTAGGGAACCGGAAATCGTGACAAAGAAGACCCCTCCGTGACGAAATGGCGGGCGATTCCGCTTGACCTTTGGGTCTGCACTCTGTTGAACCCTGCGGGTGTCTTTCACTGCTCAAGGTGGCTGTCCCCGATGGACGATCAGAACAAGAACCTTATTCTCGCAACCGCGCTCAGCTTTCTCGTGATCCTGGTCTGGTTCGTGCTGTTCCCCCCTCCGGAACAGACGACAACGCCGGATCAGACTGAAATAACCAGCGTCGAAGGCAGTGAGGTTCAGACGCCCAGTGCGGCCGACACCAGTACTGTCGGAGAGGCAACTGCGGCAGCTGCCGAAGCTGAACCCGAGGCCGAAGCGCCCCGCATCAATATCGACACGCCCCGCCTGACCGGTAGCCTGTCGCTTGCTGGCGGTCGGATCGACGAGCTGTCATTGAAAGACTACAAGGTCTCGCTGGCCGAGGATTCTCCGATTGTCGAGTTGTTGTCGCCAGTCGGATCGCAATCCGCCTATTACGCCCTCTATGGCTGGGCCCCCGGCGCGGGCCTGACCGGTACAGACGTACCCGGACCAAATACCATCTGGACGCTTGAGCAGGGTGAAACCCTGGGTGTTGACACGCCGGTGACGCTGGCCTGGGAAAACGGCAATGGACTGACATTCCGCCGCACCATCGCGGTTGACGAGAACTATATGTTCACGGTCACGCAATCTGTCGAAAACGCCACCGGAACCGAAGTTGGACTGGCACCTTATGGCATTCTTGCGCGCCACGGCATTGGCGAAGACGGCGACCTGCCGGACCTGAAAAACTTCTTCATTCTGCATGAAGGTGTGATCGGTATGGCCGACGGCACTCTGACCGAAGTGGATTATGGCGACGTTCGTGATTTCGATATCGATCCGGACGAACGCGCGCAGGCCGAGGTATTCCAGGTCAAGGAAAACGGCTGGATCGGGTTCACCGATCACTTCTGGATGACCACGCTGATCCCGGAACCCGGTTCTGCTTTCAAGGCGGCTGCCAAATACGACTCGCGTCGCAAGATTTACCAGACAGAAACGGTACTTCCGACGCTGACCGTGGCACCGGGAACAACCGAGCAGGTGACAACGCAGCTGTTTGCTGGCGCAAAGGAATGGGAGACCATCCGCGAATACCAGGCTGACGGTGTGCAGAAATTCATCGACAGCATCGACTGGGGCTGGTTCTTCTTCCTGACCAAGCCGATTTTCTGGCTGCTGCACAACATTCATGCACTGATCGGCAATATGGGTTGGTCCATTATCGGCCTGACGCTGATCATCAAGGCAATCCTGTTCCCGCTGGCCTTCAAATCCTACGTCTCGATGGCGAAGATGAAGGAACTGCAGCCGCAGATGGAAGCCCTGAAGGAAGCCGCGGGCGACGATCGTCAGAAGATGCAGCAGGGCATGATGGAGCTGTACAAGAAGGAAAAGGTGAACCCCGCTGCCGGTTGTTTGCCGATCCTGTTACAGATCCCGATCTTCTTTTCACTGTACAAGGTGATCTTCGTCACGATCGAACTGCGTCAGGCACCGTGGTTCGGCCCCTTCCAGGACCTGAGCGCACCTGACCCGACCTCGATCATGAACCTCTTTGGCTTGCTACCCTGGGCCGGCCCGCAGCCGGACACCCTGATGGCGCTTATCTTTATCGGTATTCTGCCGCTGCTGCTGGGAATCTCGATGTGGCTGCAACAGAAATTGAACCCGGCACCAACCGATGCCACACAAGCGATGATCTTCGCGTGGATGCCGTGGGTCTTCATGTTCATGCTGGGCGGTTTTGCCAGCGGTCTGGTCGTGTACTGGATTGCGAACAACACGATCACCTTTACCCAACAGTATCTGATCATGCGCAGTCAGGGCTATACGCCGGACGTGTTCGGAAACATCAAATCCGGATTTAAGCGATTGCCGAACACGGACAAGAAATGAGCGGAACAGTTTCAGGCCTTTGGCGTCACCCGATCAAAAGCCATGGGCGTGAAGCCCTGAGCCAGATTACCCTCAACCCCGGGCGGACCATGCCCGGGGATCGCGTTTGGGCCGTTGCCCATGAAGCGGCCAAGACCGACGGAACGGAATGGGCCCCGTGTGTGAATTTCAGTCGCGGTTCAAAAGCCCCCAAGCTTATGGCGATTTGGGCGAAACTGGACGGCGAGCAGGTCACGTTGCACCACCCGGACCGCCCGAATCTGAGCTTTCATCCTGACACAGAAGAATCGGTTTTCCTGGACTGGGTAAAACCGCTTATGCCCACGGATCGCGCTGCGTCCGCCCGAATTGTCCGGGTGCCCGGGCGCGGCATGACCGATACCGATTTCCCGTCAATCAGCCTGTGCAACATGGCGTCTCATCGCGCTGTTGAACAAAAGCTGGGCCAGTCTTTGTCTGCGGCGCGATGGCGCGGGAACATCTGGTTCGAAGGTCTGCCTGAGTGGGATGAATTCGACTGGCTGGGCCGAGACCTTCGCATTGGCGAAACCGTGCTCCGGGTTCGCGAGCGTATAGTCCGCTGTCTGGCCACCACCGCAAATCCGGAAACCGGCGAACGCGACGCGGATACTCTGGGCGCGCTGAACAGCTGGGATCATCAGGATTTCGGCGTCTATGCCGAGGTTGTTCAGGGTGGTGAAATCCGCCTGAATGATACCCTGGAGGTGTTATGACCACGCTTCCGTTTCCGCTGGCCGAAGAGCCGGATGACTTCGCAAAAGAACGCGGTCGCAAACTGTTTGCCGGCCCGTCTGAATTTGTCAAAGGCGTAGTCGCCATGACGGGCCTGCCCGCTCCTGACCGGCTGGAGGTTTGCTTTGCCGGTCGCTCGAATGTCGGCAAATCCAGCCTGATCAATGCGCTAACCGGAACAAAGGGTCTGGCGCGTGCCTCGAACACACCTGGCCGCACGCAAGAAATCAACTTTTTCACGCAAGGCCCGGACCTCTATCTGGTGGACCTGCCGGGCTATGGGTATGCCAATGCACCGGTTAACGTGGTTGAAAAATGGCAGAAGCTTCTCAAGCAATACCTGAGCGGCCGTCAGACACTGCGCCGTGCCTTTGTCCTGATCGATGCGCGCCACGGGGTAAAACCGGTCGACACTGAAATCATGAAGTTGCTGGATACCAGTGCCGTGACCTTTCAATGCGTTCTCACCAAGGCCGACAAGGTCAAGGCCAACGAGCGCGAGAAGGTTCTGGAACAAACCCGTGCGGCTTTGTCCAAACATCCCGCAGCATTCCCGGAAATCGTCCTGACCTCGTCCGAAAAAGGCGACGGGATTCCGACCCTGCGCTCGATCATTGCGCATCTGGAATAGCTTCGCCCTTGGCAGCGCGGTGCAAAGGCCCTAACACGGACGGTCAGAGGGACCTTAGCAATGAAGACACGTGACATGAACCGGGACTGGATCGCCACCGCAGCAACCCTGAACAGCGCATTGCCCTATCTGCAGCGCTATGATGGAGCCATCGTCGTCATCAAGCTGGGCGGGCACGCCATGGGCAGTGACGAGGCGATGGAGAGCTTTGCGCGCGATGTCGTCTTGATGCGTCAGGTCGGCGTGAACCCCGTCGTTGTGCATGGCGGTGGTCCGATGATCAACGCGATGCTGGACAAGCTGAATATCCAGTCCGACTTTGTGAACGGCAAGCGCGTGACTGACACGGCAACCGTTGAAGTTGTCGAGATGGTTCTGTCTGGCCTGGTGAACAAGCGCATCGTTCAGGCGATCAATGGTCAGGGCGGTTCGGCCGTGGGTTTGTCGGGCAAGGATGCAAACCTGATGATCTGCGACCAGACGGATGCGTCGCTGGGTTATGTCGGCACCCCTGCCGAGATGAACCCGAAAATCCTGCATGATCTGTTCTCACATGATGTGATCCCGGTAATCGCCCCGCTGGGTGCGGGCCGTGAGGGTGAAACGTTCAACGTGAACGGCGATACGGCAGCCGGGGCGATTGCCTCGGCATTGAAAGCTGACCGCCTTCTGCTGTTGACTGATGTCTCGGGCGTCAAGAACGCGGCTGGTGAAGTGGTGACCGAGCTGAAAGCCGGCCAGATCCGCGAGATGACCCGCGAAGGCACCATCGCAGGCGGCATGATCCCCAAGACCGAAACTGCCCTGGACGCCCTGCGCAGCGGCGTTCGGGCCGTCGTGATACTTGACGGGCGTGCGCCAAATGCGGTTCTGCTTGAACTGTTCACAGAACATGGCGCCGGGTCTCTGATACGGCCAGACTGATCACTGCAACAGCCGAGGAAAGATGACAGATCTCGCGCGACCTACCTCTGGCCCGGATGCGGGAACTTATGGCCGCGTTGAACACGCGGCGCGTCAGGCGGGGTTGATTGTCATGGGCGCGCTGCATCCCCATCGCGTGGCAGCCCGGCAACTCGACACAGGCACGCTGATCTTGCTGGGCGCGGGTTCTGATTTTTGGCCTGCTCTGAAAGCCTCGCCCGAATGGCGGGGGCCTGATCCAGTAGACCGCTGGTCAACCAGAGTCGTCGGCCAGATGGCACATACGTTCGGTGCACAGGCCTATTTCCCCTTTGGTGATCCACCCTATGCGCCTTTCATCGACTGGGCCCTGAAATCGGGACGCACCTTCAGCAGCCCGGTGGGGGCCTTGGTACATGACACGGTCGGCATGATGATCTCATATCGCGGCGCACTGCATTTCGCCCATGAGCTTACCATCCCTGAGGCGCCCGGCGTTTCCCCCTGTGACACCTGCGCCGCCCCGTGCACGACAGCTTGCCCTGTCGGCGCACTGAACGCGCAAAACTTCTATGACCTTGTTGCCTGCCACGACCATCTTGAAACTGCTGAGGGTCAGACCTGCATGACAGGCGGCTGTCTGGCCCGTCTCGCCTGCCCGCTCAGCGTGGGAGCAGGGCGCGACCCCGAACAATCAGCCCATCATATGAAGGCTTTTCATCCGTCATGACCCGCACCCTGATCCTGACGCGACACGCAAAATCCAGCTGGGACAATCCGGGACTTAGCGACCATGAACGCCCCCTGAACAAGCGCGGGCGCAGGTCGGCCCCGGCCATTGGTGCATGGCTGCGCGAAAACGGCTGGATGCCGGATGAAGTGCTCAGCTCGACGTCTAACCGCACCCGCGAGACATGGGATGGAATGGGGTTAAAGGCCAATAAGGTCCGCTTTCACAAAGCGCTCTACCACGCCGACGCAGAAGACATGTTGCGTGAATTGGCAGGCGCTACGGAACCCGTAATATTGATGCTGGGCCATAACCCCGGCATCGCCGAGTTCGCCAGCCAACTTGTGCGACAGTCGCCGGATCACATGCGCTTTTTAGACTATCCGACTTGTGCAACAACTGTGATGACATTTGACGCCGACAGCTGGTCGGACGTGCGCTGGCATACGGGCACTGTGCTGGGTTTCACCACCGCGCGTGAGTTGCTGGAATAGAAAAAGGCGGGACAAAACCCCGCCTTTCCACCATCTTGAAACGTTCAGTGTCCCAGAATCTGGCTGAGGAACAGTTTGGTCCGCTCACTTTGCGGGTTGTTGAAGAACTCTTCCGGTTCGTTCTGTTCCACGATCTGGCCCGCATCCATGAAGATCACGCGGTTGGCAACCTGACGGGCAAAGCCCATCTCGTGCGTCACGCACAGCATGGTCATGCCTTCCTCGGCCAGTTCGATCATGGTGTCGAGCACCTCTTTGATCATCTCCGGGTCCAACGCCGATGTCGGTTCGTCGAACAACATGATCCGCGGCATCATGCACAGTGAGCGGGCGATCGCCACACGCTGCTGCTGACCACCCGAAAGCTGACCAGGATACTTGTCGGCCTGCTCGGGGATTTTCACCTTCTCCAGGAAATGCATCGCGCGCTCTTCGGCCTCTTTCTTGGGCGTCTTGCGCACCCAGATCGGCGCCAGCGTGCAGTTCTCCAGAATGGTCAGGTGCGGGAACAGGTTGAAGTGCTGGAACACCATGCCAACCTCGGACCGGATCTTGTCGATGTTCTTGAGGTCATTCGACAACTCGGTCCCATCCACGATGATCGTGCCCTGCTGGTGTTCCTCCAGCGCGTTCAGGCAGCGGATTAGGGTGGATTTCCCCGATCCAGACGGGCCCGCGATAACAATCCGCTCGCCTTGGTTGACGGTCAGATTGATGTCGCGCAGCACGTGAAAGGACCCGTACCACTTGTTCATGTTGGTGATTTCGATGGCAACCTCGTCGCTCACCTGCATTTTGGAACGGTCGATTTCGCGGTCAATTGCAAGTTCAGACATGTGTTGAACTCCTTAACGATGATCCGTGGCAAGGCGACGCTCGAGCCACTGAGAATATTGAGAGATGCCGTAGCAGACGACGAAGAACAGAAGCGCGGCAAAGCCCAGAAGCTCCCAATAGACGCCGTTCCACTCGGTCGACGCCAGGATGGGTCCCCTGATCATACCCACCAGATCGAACATCGAAATGACCGAAACCAGTGTGGTGTCCTTGAACAGGCCAACGGCCACATTTACGATACCAGGGATCGAGATCTTCAGAGCCTGCGGCAGGATGATCAGACGCATCGCCTGAGGGTAATCCAGACCAAGGCTGTCTGCTGCCTCATACTGTCCACGTGGAAGCGCTGCCAAACCGCCGCGGATCACCTCGGCGATATAGGCGGCCGAGAACATTGTGATCATGATCACAACGCGCAGGAACAGATCAACTGTGCTTTCAGGTGGGAAGAAGTACGACAGCATCACCGAAGCCACGAACAGCAGCGTGATCAGAGGCACGCCACGGATGAATTCGATGAAGATGACGCTAACCCACTTGATCAGCGGCATGTCGGACTGACGGCCCAGCGCAAGGGCGATGCCAAGCGGAACTGACAGCGACACACAAGTGACTCCCAGCATCATGTTCAGCATGAAGCCACCCAGATCACGGCTGGGAACGGCGGAGAGCATTGCGTTCTCTGACGCCCCTTCAGGGATCAGCGCCCCACCGATCTTCCAGACGACAAGCGCGACGATGATGGCGCCAAAGAAACCTGCCGCAAAGCTGTTCTTGCCGAATTTCTGGAACACGGCACCACCGGCCACGCAACCCAGCAGAGCCGCAAACGGAACTAGAATGGTACCACCCCAGATCAGCCAGAACGCAATGAACGGGTAGAGCGCTGTGAAGATAAGCATCTTGCGCGGCAGGTCGAAGAACAGCACCGGCGCAAATGCCACCAGCATCAGCACAAAGGCCAGATTCGGGCGCCAGTATTCTTCGGCCGGGTACTTGAAGCCGTAGATCAGTTGCGGCCAACGTTCGGTCAGGACGGCGAAACAGGCACCAGTCTTTCCTGCCAGAATTTCGCGGCATTCCGCCAGCGAGTTCGCATTCCAAACTCCATTCAGAATCCACGGTAGCGTGTTATTCAAAATGAGGTAGATCAGGATCAGCGAGATCACCGTCAGGATCGTGTTGGCCACACCCGAGAACAAGTTCTCGCGCATCCACTTGGCCACACCGACCTCGTTTGCCGGGGGCGGTGAGGGGGGGATTGTGCCTTCGGCCACGAAGGCGATCGAATTCGTCGTTTCATCACTCATGGCTCAGCGCTCCTTCAACTTGACGGATGCGTTGTAGATGTTCATCACCGTCGAAATCAGCAGCGAGGCTGTCAGGTAGAACAGCATCAGCAGCAAAACACATTCGATTGCACGACCTGTCTGGTTAAGCGTGATACCACCCAGCGTTGCGGTGATATCCGCATAGCCCACGGCAATCGCCAGCGACGAGTTTTTGGTGATGTTCAGGTACTGCGAGATCAGTGGCGGGATAATCACCCGCAACGCCTGCGGCAGGACCACGAGGTTCATGATCCGTCCAGGGCGAAGACCCAGCGCCGCGGCAGCCTCGGTCTGACCTTTGTTGATCGCTTGAATACCCGCACGTACGTTTTCGGCAATGAAGGCACCGGTGTAAATCGACAGGGCGAACCACAATGCGATTAGTGGTGCACCGATTTGAAGACCCCCGCGCAGATTAAAACGGTTGGCCAAAGGATCAGGCAGGTCCCATGACAGTCCCAACAAAAACAGAACAACGATAACCGGCAAGAACCAAATCGCAGCGTTCAACAGCAAGGTGTTCGGTCTGACGCCTGTTTCCTCTTGCTTGATCTGGGCGTTTTTTTTCACTAACCGCGTAGAGAAATAGGACGCGACCAATACTGCAATTACAAGCAACCAGTTCGCAACGCCGCCAAAACCACCTGTAAAGTAGGGAAGCGGTACGTAAATTCCCCGGTTGGTGAAGGCAAAGAGTCCGAGCACCATTTCACGATCGGCATCCTCACCCAAATAGGCCCTTGGTGCGGGCATCGTAGCGGTGATGATGAAGAAGATGATAAGGATCCAGATCAGAACCGGAATATTCCGGAAAATCTCGACATAAAACGCCATCAGCTTTGAGATTAGCCAGTTGTTGGACAAGCGCAGAACCCCCGCGAGAACACCAAAGATGGTCGCGGTTATGCAAGCCAGAAAGGCGACCAGCAGCGTATTAAGAATACCCACAATCGCCGCCCGCCCATGAGAGGCCTGGCTGTCATATTCAATGAGGCGTTGGTTGATATCGTACCCAGACGGATCGCCAAGGAATGAATAGGAAATGTTAAGGCCAGCGGCCCTGAGGTTCTGGATCAGGTTGTTGCCCAGATACCAGATGCTAAGCGCAATAACGATTGCCGCAATCACCTGAAAGGTCAGCGATCTGTAGCGGGTATCGTTTATGAGCATCGACAGCCGAAAATCAGCTTTCGGCGGGTCAGTCATAGTCGACATATTTTGGAATCCCCGTGGCTAGCGGACTTTGTTTTTGTGGCGAGGTTGTCCCCGCTCTACGTCCGTTCGCGTAAGTTTTAGTGAAAAAGGGCGCAGGTTTCCCTGCGCCCTTTTCCGTCGATATTAGCGGAACGGCGGCGAGTACAGCAGGCCACCTTCGGTCCACTGTGCGTTTAGGCCACGTGCCAGACCGATCGGAGTTTCTTCACCGATGTTCTTGGCAAACACTTCGCCATAGTTGCCGCCGGCTTTGATCGCCTTGGCTGCCCAGTCAGCGTTCAGACCCAGCATCTCGCCCAGGGTGCCTTCGGTACCCAGCAGGCGGTTGATTTCAGGGTTTTCGGTGCCAGCGGCCAGTTCATCGATATTGGCCGAGGTTACGCCCAGCTCTTCAGCCGAGATCAGCGCGTTCAGAGTCCAGCGCACAACGTCGCCCCACTCGTGGTCGCCGTGACGGACCAGCGGGCCCAGCGGCTCTTTCGAGATGATTTCGGGCAGCAGGATGTGATCACCGGGGTTTTCGAATGTGGCGCGGGTTGCCGCCAGACCCGAAGCGTCGGTGGTGTAAACGTCACATGCGCCAGCCAGATACTGCTGCTGTGCTTCGGCGTTGGTTTCGATCGGAACCGGTTCGTAGCTGATGTTGTTCGAACGGAAGAAATCCGCCAGGTTCAGCTCGGTTGTGGTGCCGGTCTGGATGCAAACGGTTGCGCCGTCCAGTTCCTTGGCCGAGCTTACGCCCAGTGCCTTGGGAACCATAAAGCCCTGACCGTCATAATAGTTCACACCGGTGAATTCGAACTTCAGGTCGACGTCGCGGCTGAAAGTCCAGGTGGTGTTACGCGCCAGCATGTCGATCTCGCCCGAGGCCAGAGCGGTAAAACGTGTCTTACCGGTGGTCGGAACGAATTCTACCGCGCTTGCGTCGCCCAGAACAGCAGCAGCAACGGCGCGGCACAGCGATACGTCAAAGCCCTGCCATTCGCCATTGGCATCGGGAGCAGCAAAGCCAACCAGACCGGTGGTCACGCCACAGTTCAGCTTGCCGCGCGCTTTAACGTCGTCAACGGTCCCTGCCACGGCTGCGCCAGCAGCAAGACCGGCAATCGTTGCCGCGCCCAAGATTACGGATTTTTTCATTTTTACCTCTTCCTGATTTCCCGCCCCATCAGAGGCGGCTCTGCCCGGCAAGTGGATGCCGGATAGGTTACTCCAAAGGTGTCTCCCCTTTAGTGGCACCGAGTTTGGGCGTATTCATAAACAAACGTCAAGGGTCGGATCATCGAAAACGATGGATCAGACCCCAACCAATTTGAACATTTGGCCAAAAATCGGAAAATAAGGATCAAACCGACATATCAAAGAAGCGTTTAGCATGCAGAAACGCGGCTTTCTTCGTTTCGGCGACCACATGGGCCTCGTCATCGTGACCCCATTGTTCGACCTGCCAGGTTTCGTCCAGCCGCGAAATGCGCCAAATTTCGGCTGGTTCGCGCCAATCCATGGCCGCCGCAAACCCGAGAATCAATGACCCCGACAAGCTGACCAGATCGTGGAACGCCGCCAGTTGAAACGCATCCAGCGCGTGGACGCGAGCACGCAGCGCCGACAGGGCAGCATCAGATTGCGGCTTGTGCAGCACACCGATAACTGGCTGCAAGCGAGCAGACAGCGCAGCCTCGGCCCAGTCGAGCGCCGGGTCCCATTCGGCGCTTTGACGTTCCTGCAACTCTGACGGGTGTGTCGCCCGATAGCACAGCAGATCAGAATCGCCGTAATCCGCAAGCATATCGGCAACTTCCCCGTGCTGGAACCGAACCTTGTCGATTGCCGCATTCGCCGAACGGGTGCATGGCATTGTCGACGGATCTACCTCTTTCTGCTGGGCATCCCATTCTGCCGCAACCGCTTCGGCCATGGCGCGGGTCGGCAGGATCAACGCCGATTTGGCAGGGGTCTTGACGCGGCGGCCATCCAGTTCAACCGTAAACCCGCCGTCGACCTCGGTGATCCGGCTTTCCTTCCAGAAGCGTTTCGGTTTCCAGTCGCTCATGTTTCAGTTCCATATCCCGGCCAGCGCATTGGGCAACTGGTCAAAGGTCTCAATCACGCAGGTGGCCGAGGTCAAAGCAGACCGATCATGGTACCCCCATGCCACGCCGATGCCGCGCACCCCTGCGGCTGCGGCCATGTCCATGTCATAGCTTGTATCGCCGACCATCACCGCGCAGTCGGGTTCGACACCGGTCTCGGCCAACGCGGTCTGCACCATGGATGGATGCGGTTTCGACGGATGGTGGTCGGTAACCTGCCGGGTGACGAAGTAGGGCTCAAGCCCATGCACTTCGATCAACGCATCAAGCCCGCGCTGGGATTTGCCGGTTGCCACCCCAAGAAGCACTTCGGGCACGGCGTGCAAGGCTTCAATCGCCTCTCTCGCACCGGGATAGAGCGGAGAGCTGGCCGCGCCCAAATCCAAGCGATGCGCGTGATAGGCTTCCTTATACCCTTCAACGAGATCGTTCTGGACCGAGGAAGGTTGGTCCGGCACCAACCGTGCGATAGCATGCGGCAGGGACAGCCCGACGATGGACAGGATCACCTCTCGCGTCGGTACAGGGACCGAAGCGGCCTGAAAGCTGGTGGTCATGGCGTGAACGATACTGCCCTGACTGTCGACCAGAGTGCCATCTACATCAAACAGAACCAGCCGCAGGGGTGCGCTCATTGCAGCGCCTCAAACGGGTCGTCGGCGGCCAGATCCTCGGTCCAGCCGAAGGTGTCCCAGCTGTGTTTCATATGTTCCGGCAAGGGCGCTGTCACGATCACAGGTTTGCGCGTTATCGGATGCAGGAATGACAGTCGCCGCGCGTGCAGATGCAGCTTTTTGCTGATGATCCCACCCAGTTGCGCGCCCCAGCCATCACCCAGGTTTTCCTGCCCCGAGCCACCGTATTTGCCGTCGCCGATGATCGGATGCCCGATCGCTGCCATATGCGCGCGCAGTTGGTGGGTGCGGCCCGTGATTGGCTCCATCGCGACCCAAGCGGCGCGCCCGGCCACACGGTAGAGGGTCGCATAATGTGTATGTGCCCGTTTCGCACCGGGGGTGCTGTCGATCTCGTTCATATGGACGGGGATCATCTTTTCACCCTCGCCGTGCGCGCCATGACCAGCTGCTTTCACAAGACCCGTCTTGATTTCACCAAGATATGGCGTGGGAACACCTGCAACCAGCGCCCAGTAAATCTTGCGTGTATCGCGGTGACGGAAAGCGGCTGTCAGCCCCTTTGCGGCTTCGCGCGTGCGGGCCAGCAGCAGAACACCTGACGTGTCCTTGTCCAGGCGGTGAACCAGACGCGGGTTTTCGTCATACCCAAACCGCAACGCCTCGGACAGGCTGTCGACATGCCGGGTCTGCCCGCTGCCGCCCTGAACCGGCAGGCCCTGCGGCTTGTTCAGGGCCAGAATATGATCATCACGGTAGATCACGCAGGACTGGATCATCTTGGCATCCGCATCCGAGATACTATGCCTGACCTCAACCGGTTTGTGATCAGGCCCCGGCAACGGCGGCACACGAACCACCTGCCCGACCTCCAATCGCGTCGAGGCCTTGGCCCGGCTGCCATCCACACGCAGTTCTCCCTTGCGGCACATCTTTTCGATGCGGCCCTGGCTGACATGCGGGAACAGGCGGCGCAACCAGCGGTCCACACGCTGATCGCCGTCCCCTTCAGCGACTGTAATCATCTGTACGCCACTCATGCCATTGCCCCTTGCGCCGCGCGGGTGATCCGCCCGGATTGCGTCTTTGTCCGTATCCCAGAAATCATGGGGGTCTCTCGCGCGCAACGCGGCAAGAGTCAAGGTATCAGACAGGAACCTTTGGCGTTCGAGGGGGCTCAGCGCCGCCCGCCACTTCTCGGCACGATCAGTGCATTCCCAGCCAGCCTAGCTGTTGCGCTGAGTCCGAAGCTTGGCGAAGTAATCGAGGCGCTTTTTCAGCTCACGCTCGAACCCGCGTTCGACCGGTTGATACAGAACCGGGCGTTTCATCGTTTCGGGGAAATAGTTCTGACCGGAAAACCCGTCTTCGGCGTCATGGTCATACGCGTAGCCGGCACCATATCCCTGATCCTTCATCAGTGATGTGGGGGCATTCAGGATATGTTTGGGCGGTGGCTCGCTTCCCGATTGCTTGGCCAGCCGCATCGCTGCCTTATAGCCGACATAGGCGCCGTTGGATTTCGGGGCTAGGGCCAGATAGACCAGCGCCTGCGCCAGCGCCAGCTCACCTTCGGGGGAGCCGAGCCGCTCATACGTTTCCCAGGATTGCAGGCATATGGCCTGCGCCTGCGGGTCGGCCAGACCGATATCCTCGACCGCCATCCGTGTGATCCGACGCGCCAGATAGCGCGGGTCTTCGCCCCCTGTCAGCATTCGCGCGAACCAGTACAGCGCCGCGTCCGGGTCGGACCCGCGTACCGATTTGTGCAGGGCTGAAATCAGGTTGTAATGTTCATCGCCCGACTTGTCATATTTCGCCGCCCGCCGCATCAGACGCGTCGACAGCGCGTCCGTGTCCAACGGCGCATCAACCTTCCAAGCCGAAACCTGTTCGATCAGGTTCAACAACGCCCGTCCGTCCCCATCGGCCATTTCCTGCAACGCATCGCGGGCTGCGGGTGTCAACGGCAACGCGCGGCCCAGCTCTTTTTCGGCACGCTGGGTCAGGCGTTCAAGATCGGAAAGGCCAAGCCGTTCCAGCACCAGAACCTGCGACCGGCTGAGAACAGCGGCGTTCAGCTCAAAGGACGGGTTCTCGGTCGTTGCCCCGACAAGAAGGATCGTGCCGTCCTCCATATGCGGCAGAAAACCGTCCTGCTGTGCCTTGTTGAAGCGGTGAATCTCGTCCACGAACAGCAAGGTCCCCTGCCCATTCTGACGCCTGATCTTGGCCGCTTCGAAAACCTTCTTCAAATCCGGCACACCGGTGAAAATCGCACTGATCTGAACGAAATGCAGATCGGTTTCCTGCGCCAGCAACCGTGCGATCGTCGTCTTTCCGACACCGGGCGGCCCCCAGAAGATCAGGCTGGACAGACTGCCCGACGCCAGCATGACCCCCAGCGGCGCATTCGGGCCAAGAACCTGTTCCTGACCGATGACCTCGGCAAGAGTCTGCGGGCGCAACCGGTCCGCCAGGGGACGGTGTGGCGCAGCGGTGGGTTCCGTTGGCCCGGTATCGAACAGATCGCTCACGGGTTACAGCCGGAACCGCAATGAGACTGACCGGCCACCGCGCAGAAGACCCATCTGCACACGACGACCCGGATCTGTCAGCGCATTCTCTACATCCCCAGGACGTTCGATGTCATTGGAATTGATGCTTTCAAGAATATCCCCCGATCGCAAACCCGCGCGTCCACCATAGGGACCGGGATCAACAACAACGACACCTGTCTGGGACAGTGGCAAGCCCATATCAGAGATCACCGCAGGGTTGACGCGGGACACCACCAGCCCCGGCAGGACAGTGTCTTCATCCAATGTCGTCTCTTCAGCCGCCGGGACTTCGGGCGCTTTGATCAGTGCCACCTCAACCTCTTCGCTCTGGGTGCCACGCAGCCGTGTCAGAACCGATGTTCCCCCAACCCCTGCGACAGACATGCGAAACTTCATCTCGGCAGGTGAGTTCACTTCGTCCCCGTCCACATGGGTCACGACATCCCCCACCTTAAGCCCCGCCTCGCGCAGCGGGCTAAGGTCATGCAGGTCCGAGATGACAACACCCAGCGGGATGGCAAGACCAAGGGACTCGGCAATGTCCGCGCTCATATGCTGACCGGTCATGCCTGCCCAAGGGCTGACAAAACTGTCATTGCCCTGCTGTGCCTGTTTCAGAAACTCGGCCACAAGATTTGCGGGGATGGCAAAACCGATGCCATTCGACCCGCCCGAGCGTGTCAGAATAGAGGTGTTGATCCCGATCAGGTCCCCGTTCATATCAATCAGCGCACCGCCGGAATTCCCCGGATTGATCGCTGCATCTGTCTGAATGAAATACCCGCGTGCATTGCCTGTCGCCGTACCTGTGCGCGCCAAGCCCGAGATGATACCAGAGGACACCGTTTGCCCCACCCCGAACGGGTTGCCGATGGCAAGGGCCAGTTCGCCAACCTCGACCTGATCGGAATCGCGCAGGGTCAGGTAGGGCAGATCTTGCGCCTCTTCCAGACGCAGGATCGCAATGTCGCTTTCTTCATGCCCCAGTACGACCGTGGCAGAAAACTCGCGCCGGTCGGTTGTCACGACCCTGATCTCGGTCGCCGAGCCTACAACATGGTAGTTGGAAACAACGTAGCCATCTTCAGACAGGATGACCCCGGAGCCCAGCGAGTTCTGAACCCGCGGCTGCGGCGTTCCCAGGCTGCCGCCGAAGAAATCCCGAAAGAACGGGTCCGAATAAAATGGGCTGGCCCGCCCCTGCCGCACGATCTTGGCGTAGATATTCACCACCGCAGGCGAGGCCTTTTTGACCACCGGAGCAAAGCCCAGAGAGATTTCGGACTGTGATTGCGGGACGCGGGTTTCGGCAAATGCTGGCAGGGCCATGACAAGCATAAGAGAAATAATGGATGCGCGGATCATGGGGGCTCCGGATTAGATCATCCTTGGGATATGCGGGGCAAAGGCGATAAATGCAAGCCGCGCGCTCAGCTTCGGCGGCGCAGGAACTTGAGCCCGGACCAATCGGCGTCACCCGCGCAAACCTGCACGTCGACCCAGCCCAGCGGCAGGATTTCACTGCGCAGCATATCCTCGGTCACACCTGCGTGCAGTGGCGAAGATTTGTTGGCCCAGGACACCCACAGCATTCCTCCGGGCCGTATGTGGGCGATTTGCTCAGCGGCCATTTCGGCGATCTGGTTCGGGTGGTTCAGGAACATGTGAACCGCATCCGCGAGATCGGCTACGGGGTCGAACAGAACACCGTCGGCACCCGCTGTCAGGTTTGCATAATGGGCAAGGGCGTTGAGCGTACGGACCATGTATCCGGGTTTGAATCCCAGTTTCGCCCAGAGCGGTTTGCCCGAGTATCCTGCTGTGGGTTCACTTGCCATAACAGCCTGAACTTATGGCGCAAATCGAATGAAGGCAATTGGTTGGCTGAGGCACAAAAAAGCCCGCCCGATTGCTCGGGCAGGCGCATCAGGTCGATGACCGTCGTGCTTATTCTTCGGCTGCGGCCTCTTCGGCGGCAGCGCGGGCTTTGTCCGCGGCGCCTTTGGCATCGATGTCGCGATCGACGAATTCGATGATCGCCATCGGAGCCATGTCACCATAGCGGAATCCGGCTTTCAGGATGCGGACATAACCGCCCTGACGCTCAGCATAGCGGGGGCCCAGAACTTCGAACAGCTTGGCGACGTCTTTGTCTTCTTTCAGCTGTGCTGCGGCCTGACGGCGGGCGTGCAGGTCGCCGCGCTTGCCCAGGGTGATCAGCTTTTCGATGATCGGGCGCAGTTCTTTTGCCTTGGGCAGAGTTGTCTTGATCTGCTCATGTTCGATGAGCGAGCCAGCCATGTTTGCAAACAGAGCCTTGCGGTGCTCATGAGTACGGTTCAGGCGGCGGTAACCACGTGCGTGACGCATTTTTCAATTCCTTCTTTCGCGTTTTGCTTTGTCCGGCCTCCGATGCGTGTCAGAGGCTCACCTTGGGGCGGGATTGCCCGGATTGTACGTTTTGTACCGGCTTTCAGACCCCATTGGTCCGAAATGTACAAAACCTGCGACGGCAGGTTGGACCCGCCGCCACAGCCGAAGATGCTTAGAATGCGTCTTCGAATTTCTTTGCCAGATCTTCGATGTTGTCGGGCGGCCAATCCTCGACATCCATGCCGAGGTGCAGACCCATGCCGGACAGCACTTCCTTGATCTCGTTCAGCGACTTGCGGCCGAAGTTCGGGGTGCGCAGCATCTCGGCTTCGGTCTTCTGGATCAGGTCGCCGATATAGACGATGTTGTCGTTCTTCAGGCAGTTTGCCGAACGGACCGACAGCTCCAGCTCGTCCACTTTCTTCAGCAGCAGCGGGTTGAACTCCAGACCATCGTCTTCGTCCTGACGGTTTGCCGATTCCGGCTCGTCGAAGTTGACGAAGATCGAAAGCTGATCCTGCAGGATGCGCGCGGCGTAGGCCAGTGCGTCATCGGGAGTGATCGAACCGTCGGTATCGATCTTCAGGGTCAGCTTGTCATAGTCCAGAACCTGACCTTCGCGGGTCGGCTGCACGTCATAGGCGACTTTCTTGACCGGCGAATAGATCGCGTCGATCGGGATCAGGCCGATGGGCGCATCTTCCGGCTTGTTCTTTTCAGCCGAAACGTAACCCTTACCGGTGTTGACGGTCAGCTCCATGAACAGGTCGGCGCCGTCGTCCAGGTGACAGATGACGTGATCGCGGTTCAGAACCTCGATACCTGCGCTTTCGCTGATGTCACCTGCGGTAACGATTGCCGGACCTTTGGCATTGATCGACAGGCGCTTGGGGCCTTCGACTTCCATGCGCAGGGCAACCTGCTTGAGGTTCAGGATGATGTCGGTGACGTCTTCGCGCACGCCCGCAACCGAGGAGAACTCGTGCAGGACGTTGTCGATCTGGACGCTGGTGATGGCCGCGCCTTGCAGCGAGCTCATCAGGACGCGACGCAGGGCGTTGCCCAGGGTCAGACCAAAACCACGCTCCAGCGGTTCGGCAACCAGGGTCGCCTGACGCGCAGGGTCGTTGCCCGGCTTGGCTTCCAGCTGGATCGGCTTGATCAATTCTGCCCAATTCTTGTGGATCATGTAATCCCTCCATTCCTGCCCGCGCCCCATGACCAACAAGGTGCAGACGCCCGAGGTTCAAAATGACGTGCTGGGGCCGTGTAAAAACACAGCCCCAGCTTAATTTCAGATCGCTTAGACGCGACGACGCTTCGGCGGACGGCAGCCGTTGTGAGCAATAGGGGTCACGTCACGGATCGACGTGATGTTGAAGCCCACGGCAGCCAGTGCGCGCAGAGCCGACTCACGACCCGAACCGGGGCCTTGAACTTCGACTTCCAGCGTCTTGACGCCATGTTCCTGCGCTTTCTTGCCTGCGTCTTCCGCAGCCATCTGCGCGGCATACGGAGTAGATTTCCGCGATCCCTTGAAGCCCATGGTACCGGCAGACGACCACGAGATGGCGTTGCCCTGTACGTCCGAGATCAGGATCTTGGTGTTGTTGAAGGTCGAGTTCACATGGGCAACGCCCGATGCGATGTTCTTGCGCTCTTTGCGCTTGATGCGAGTCTTATCGCGTGCCATCAGTCAGACCCTCCCTTATTTCTTCTTACCGGCAATGGCCTTTGCGGGGCCTTTGCGGGTACGAGCGTTGGTGTGGGTACGCTGACCGCGAACCGGCAGGTTGCGGCGGTGACGCAGACCGCGATAGCAGCCCAGGTCCATCAGACGCTTGACGTTCATCTGAACTTCACGACGCAGGTCACCTTCGACGGTGTAGTTGGCGTCGATATGTTCGCGGATGGCCAGAACTTCGGCATCCGACAGTTCATTGACGCGGCGGTGCGCTTCAATGCCCACGGCTTCGCAGATCGCGTTGGCCGAGGTGTTGCCGATACCGGTGATATATGTGAGGGCGATTGGAACCCGCTTTGCAGTCGGGATGTTTACGCCGGCAATACGTGCCACGTGTCACTTTCCTTTTTGTTGCGGTTCCGTAACTCCGGAACCTTTTTTCACAACACTTTACCGTGGCAGTGACGCCAGAGGGTCCAGTATTATTCGAGGTGGTCGGGGCAATTGGGACGAATCCCGCATGCAGTCTTGATTCCCTTTAGGGATGGGGGTCGATATGGGCTTTTGGTGGGGCCGTCAAGCCCCAACTTTCGGTCAACCCAGTATCGCCTCGATCGACGCGGTGACTTCCTTGATATCCGCCAGCCCATTCACCGGACGCAGATCGCCCTTGGCGTAGTAATAGCCAATCAGCGGCGACGTCTTCTTGTAGTATTCCATCAGGCGCGTGCGCAGGCTGTCTTCGTTGTCGTCGGCGCGGCGTTGGAAATCATTTTCCTTGCCGCAATTGGTGCATTTACCATCTGCCG
Source organism: Ruegeria sp. AD9 (assembly GCF_056542305.1). Classification (NCBI taxonomy): domain Bacteria; kingdom Pseudomonadati; phylum Pseudomonadota; class Alphaproteobacteria; order Rhodobacterales; family Roseobacteraceae; genus Ruegeria; species Ruegeria sp. AD9. The sequence goes on along the minus strand of NZ_JBQFZP010000012.1, from coordinate 20,856 downwards.
GGATCGGTTTGGTGTTGTCGTTATAGACTTCACCACATCCGCCACAGGTTGAGCGTGCGGTGATCCGGCCCACCAGCGCGTCGTCATCAACGCGCATCTCGATCACGGTGTGCAGCGACTGGCCCAGCTTGGCCAGCAAAGCGGCCAGAGCATCGGCCTGCGCCAGCGTGCGGGGAAAGCCGTCAAAGATGAAACCGGCCCCTGTTTCGGTGGTCAGTTTCTCTTCGATCAGGCCGATCACGATTTCATCGGTGACCAGCTTGCCCGCATCCATGATCGCCGCAACCTTCCGGCCCATCTCGGTGCCCGAGGTCTTGGCTTCGCGCAGCATGTCGCCCGTGCTGAGCTGCACCATGCCGCGTGTTTCCACCAGGTGACGGGCCTGCGTTCCTTTCCCAGCCCCCGGGGGGCCCAACAGAATGATATTCATCGACGAGAGGGTCCCTTCCTGCCGCGTTTCTTGCTTTTGCCGCGCAGTTGAGACTTTTCGATAAGCCCTTCGTATTGATGCGCCAGAAGATGGCTCTGAACCTGCTGGATCGTATCCATGGTCACGGAGACGATAATCAGAACCGAGGTGCCGCCGAAATAGAACGGGATGGCAAACTGGTTGCGCAGAATCTCGGGCAGCAGGCAGACCAGTGCCAGATAGGCCGACCCCAGAACCAGCACGCGGTTGACCACGTATTCCAGATACTCGGCGGTTTTCTTACCCGGGCGGATACCGGGCACGAACCCGTTCTGCTTTTTCAGGTTGTCCGCCACATCATCCGGTTTGAACGACACGTTGAACGTGTAGAAATACGCAAAGAACACGATCATCGACGCGAAGAACAGCAGATACAGCGGCTGTCCGGGGCCGAAATTGGCCAGCAGCCACGACATGACCGGCCCATTTGCCGCGCCCGACGAGAAGGTCGAGATCGTCACCGGCAGCAGCAGCAGCGAGCTGGCAAAGATCGCCGGGATCACGCCCGCGGGGTTGACCTTGACCGGCAAGTGGCTGGAGCCGCCTTCGTAGATTTTCATCCCGGCCTGACGGCGCGGGTACTGAATATGAATCTTTCGCAGCGCCCGTTCCATGAAGACCACGAACATGATGACGGCAATCACCATCACGATCACGCCAACGATCACGGCGGGGCTGATTGCGCCCGAACGGCCCGACGCGAAGAACTGCGCCAGGGCGGCGGGGACCTCGGCGATGATGCCGACGAAAATGATCAGAGAGATACCGTTGCCGATGCCGCGTGCGGTGATCTGCTCACCCAGCCACATCAGGAACATGGTGCCGCCGACCAGTGTGATCATGGTCGACATGCGGAAATACAGCCCCGGATCGGTCGCCAGATCGCCCGATTCCAGCGAAACGGCCAGACCATAGGCCTGGACGGTGGCCAGCGCCACGGTGCCGAAACGGGTGTATTGGTTGATCTTCTTGCGGCCCTGCTCGCCCTCTTTCTTGAGCTGTTCGAGCGCGGGAACCATCGACGTCAGCAGCTGCACGATGATCGAGGCCGAGATATAGGGCATGATGCCAAGGGCAAAGATGCCCATTCGGCCAAGCGCCCCGCCTGTAAACATCGAAACCATACCGCCGATGCCCTGCCCCGCCTGCTCCATGAACTCGCGCAATGCTGCTCCGTCGATCCCCGGCACCGGAATGAAGGTGCCCAGACGATAGACGATCAGCAAACCCAGCGTGAACAGGATGCGGTTGCGCAGATCGGTGGCCTTGCCAAGGGCAGCCCAGCTTGTGTTGGCTGCCATTTGTTCTGCTGCTGATACCATAAAGTCGGTCTCTCTTATGCAAACGCCGCCCGGAACCGTTTTCCGGCTCGGACGGCGTCTTGGAAAACTCTGAAGTCTATGTAAGCGGGTCTTTGCCCGCTCACAAGCGCTTACTCTGCCGCAGCGGCTTTTGTGACTTTCAGTGAACCGCCCGCTTTTTCAACTGCCTCGACGGCAGCTTTCGACGCACCGGTCACTTCCAGATCAACCTTGGCGCTGATCTCGCCTTTGGCCAGAACGCGGATACCGTCCAGCTTGCGGCGGACCAGACCGGACGCAACCAGAGCGTCTTCGGTGATCGCGGCCTTGGCGTCCAGCTTGCCGGCTTCGACGAATTTCTGGATCAGGCCCAGGTTGATGACGGCGAATTCCTTGCGGTTTGGCTTGTTGAAGCCACGCTTGGGCAGACGCTGGTACAAGGGCATCTGACCGCCTTCATAGCCATTGATGGCCACACCCGAGCGGGATTTCTGGCCTTTGATACCACGGCCACCCATTTTACCTTTGCCGGAACCCGGACCACGGCCAACGCGGGTGCGTTTTGGGGCGGCGCCAGGATTGTCGCGCAATTCGTTCAGTTTCATTTCGCTTCTCCTAAGCCGGATATGACCCCCGAAGCGTGATGGGCCAAACACGGCATTTCTTGGTTTTGATTCTCGCGGCCAAAAAGCCACCGCAGGCGTATAGGCCCGATGGCAGGGCTTGGCAAGACTGTAGATCGCCAGCCGCTTGTCATGACCGGCAAAAGCCCCGGGACCGGCCCCGCGGGTGAACCCAAAAGGACACCTTCACCGGGGTCTGACCGAAAATCGAGCACGAAATATGGCGATTTTGGCAATTATCGCTTGCCATGACCGGGCGGTAGTCTATCCGGATTGCCACAAACAAGAACTTGGCAGGCGCATGACTGAAACCACTCTCTCGACCCGGAAACAGCCGGAGACTACCGCTGCACGTGACTGGGTAACAACGCTTGCCAAATATCGCGAACCCGACCAGCTGCGCAGCGCGTTTGAGCTGGGCGTCAGTATCATCCCCTTCTTCGCGCTCTGGGCTTTGTCCTGGATGTCGCTGTCGGTCAGCTATTGGCTTGCTTTTGCGATTTCCGTTCTCAACGCGGCCTTTCTGTTGCGCCTGTTTGCCATCCAGCACGATTGCGGGCACGGCGCGTTCTTCAAGAACCGGACGGTCAGTGACTGGGTTGGACGCTCGATCGGAGTTCTGACGCTGACACCTTATGATGTCTGGCGCCGCACGCATTCCACACATCACAACAGTTCCGGCAATCTGGGCAAACGCGGGATGGGCGATATCCACACCCTGACCGTGGCCGAGTATCAGGCGAAAACCCCGATGAACCGGTTCTGGTATCGTGTGTATCGAAACCCGATCACCCTGTTCGTCTTTGGCCCCGGATATCTGTTCCTGTTTCAGAACCGCCTTCCACTGGGTCTGACCGACAGCGTCCGGTTCTGGGTCAGCGCGATGGCCACCAATCTTGCCATTCTGGTTGCGCTTGTGGCCATCTACTATTTTGGCGGGCTGATGCCGATGGTGCTGATCTTCCTGCCCTCGACCCTGATTGCCGCCACCGCCGGGGTATGGCTGTTCTATGTGCAACACCAGTTCGAGGACACGCATTGGGACGCCGATGAAGACTGGCAGTTGCACGAAGCGGCGCTGCACGGAAGCTCTCATTATATATTGCCGTCCGTGTTGCAGTGGTTCACCGCCAATATCGGTATCCACCACGTGCATCACCTCTACAGCCGCATTCCGTTCTATCGCCTGACCGAAGTGCTGCGCGACCATGATGAACTGGCCAACAGCAACCGGATGACCATCCGCGAAAGCCTCGCCAACGCGCGGCTGCATTTGTGGGATGAGCAAAGCCGCCGTCTGCTGTCCTTTGCCGAGGCCCGCGCGCTTTATGGGTGAGCGGTAGGTTCCGCGGCCAGTTGGGTTTTCGGAAAGACGTCAAAAAAGGCATAAGTGACTCTGGAAGAGGGGAACACCATCGGCGTGTCCACCGGTCTCTGATCGAACCCGTCTTTGGAGAGAGGTAAAAGCCCCCGCGAAAGCGGAGGTTTTTTTTAGTTAAAGCAAGTCCGGATTTCCGAGAAGTTCTTCTGAAGAATGTAGTCTGGATCAAGGCCTGAAGACATTTCTTTCAGTTGTATCTCTCTTTCAACATCGTCTTTTGTCCAATGTGATATCCGAACCAGCGCCGCATAGTTTTCTGCGGAAGTCATTGTGCCGTATTTGGCCCAAACGGCTTTTACCCCGACAGACTTGGCCATCATCATATCGCGAGCGATACTGTCTCCGACATAAGCACTTTGACTTGCTTCGACGCCTTCATTTTCGAGTATTTCAAGAAGAACCGATCGACTTGGCTTTCTTTGGTGCAAAGAAAGTTCTGTGATTTTTTGCATTGGATAGCCATCTAGCCATCTCTCACCAACTTCCTTGCGTATGTGTCCAACGCTAGATCTTTCTCGACAATAGATCCTAGAAAAGTACTGCAAAATATCGAGCCGATTTAGGCGATCTAATACTGAGTAGAGTTTGCCCTCGGTGTGTGCGACTAACACAACTCCTTTTTCTTCGAGAGCACTAAGTGTCTCTGAAACTCCCGGATAAAGGTGAAGTGTTTGCTTCCTAGTTGAGTTGAAGGCGTGAAAAGCGCTATCGAAAACGACGCCAAGTTCGCGTCTGCTAAGGTTGCCATATTCACGCCTTACAATGCCGGTCTCCAGGAGAGCAAAAGGATGTTCAGTGTCGTGGTGCTGTTGATGCACCAACCGAAAATCGTCGAGCAAATCTTCCCTTTTGCAACCCAGAATCTTCTCCGCTTCATCAACCAACGCATAAAACGATGGAACGAAGTAACCGACCCAGTCATACAGAGTGTTGTCGAGGTCGCATATCAGCAGCTTCTTCATCGGATCCCGTTGGCTTCTAAGATTCTATTCGCCTCAATTGCTATTAGGCTCGCTTGGGGCAGTCTGTTCTGTTGTTACATCCTTTTGTGACAGTTTGGAGTCAACCACCCACCATCCGTAGATGGACGCAGCATTAGTGAAGACGAGCAAAAGAAGAGCTGCAACAATTAGGAACAGTCGAGTTGTAGAGTAAAACTTCTGGATTTTGTCAAATGCGGTGATTTTTGTACCGCCAGTGTAGACGTACTTACCATCCTCGCCTCTATGTACAGCGGCGTTTTCGTGACGGCTGAAGTGCGATATCGACTGCGTCATTCCCTTGTCGAGATTGAAGACTTGAGACATGAAGTTTTCTTCGAAGTCTTCCCCAAAGGTGACCGCCCCTCTTAGCATCCGGTGATAAACTCCAAGGTCCAGTAATTTCACCGCCTCAAGAGCGACCCCCGCGCCCAGAACAAGCAGAACTGAGACGTGCAATTGTAGTTCCAACTCGCCAATTGAAATCTTGAACGCAAAGTCTTTTCCATCGCTTAGAAGAACGATTGCAACGCCGAGTGCTGCGGCTACGAACGTCAAACCAAGTTGCCGAGACTTTACCTGCATCTCATTGAAATGCATTTGCGTATCGACCGCCTTTGACCAAATTTCAATGTATTGCTGATACTTTTCAATTTCTGACATTTTCTACTCGCTTAAGTATTATGCTCGTGACGATGCACACGTTATTGTCTAGGTCAAGGTAAGCTCTGGCTAATCGATCAAACGCGGTCAAACGGTCTGGCGACTTTGTACTACTCCGTCCATACAAAAGAGTTCTTAAGAATTGGCTTCGGCCCTATTGCCACCCACCCCCAACACTGCTAAACGCACCCAATCTTGTGGCCTCGGATTCGTTCCGGGGCCTTAGATATTTTGCAACCGGGGACCTTCGGGGCCCTATACCTTTGGCACCTACGGGGGCCTATCACATAGCGGGGGACCTCCCCTGCACTTGCTAAACGGAAGACAGAAAGCATGGCACTCAAGTCGTACAAGCCGACGACGCCGGGCCAGCGCGGGCTGGTGCTGATCGACCGTTCGGAGCTTTGGAAAGGACGTCCGGTCAAGTCTCTCACAGAGGGTTTGACCAAATCGGGCGGCCGGAACAACACCGGACGGATCACTTCACGCCGCCGCGGCGGTGGCGCAAAGCGTCTCTACCGGATCGTTGACTTCAAACGGAACAAATTTGATGTCGCGGCAACCGTCGAGCGGATCGAATATGACCCGAACCGGACCGCGTTCATCGCACTGGTAAAATACGAAGACGGCGAGCAGGCGTATATCCTGGCTCCGCAGCGTCTGGCTGTTGGTGACAAGGTCATCGCGTCGGCAAAGGCCGATATCAAGCCGGGCAACGCAATGCCGTTCTCGGGTATGCCCATCGGTACCATTGTCCACAACATCGAGATGAAGCCTGGCAAAGGCGGTCAGATCGCACGTGCGGCCGGTACTTACGCTCAGTTTGTTGGCCGCGATGGCGGCTACGCTCAGATCCGTCTGAGCTCGGGCGAGCTGCGCATGGTCCGTCAGGAATGCATGGCCACCATCGGTGCCGTGTCCAACCCCGACAACAGCAACCAGAACATCGGTAAAGCCGGTCGTATGCGCCACAAGGGCGTGCGTCCGTCGGTTCGTGGTGTTGCTATGAACCCGATCGACCACCCGCATGGTGGTGGTGAGGGCCGTACCTCGGGTGGCCGTACGCCGGTTACGCCGTGGGGTAAGGACACCAAGGGTAAGCGTACCCGCAACAAGAACAAAGCGTCCCAGAAGCTGATCATCCGCTCGCGGCACGCCAAGAAGAAGGGACGTTAATCCATGTCTCGCTCTGTTTGGAAGGGTCCTTTCGTCGATGCTTACGTGCTGAAAAAAGCCGAAGCAGCGCGCGAGTCGGGCCGCAACGAAGTCATCAAGATCTGGTCGCGTCGTTCCACCATCCTGCCCCAGTTCGTGGGTCTGACCTTTGGTGTGTACAACGGCCAGAAGCATATCCCGGTAAACGTCTCGGAAGACATGATCGGTCAGAAGTTCGGTGAATACTCGCCGACCCGGACCTATTATGGCCACGCCGCAGACAAAAAAGCGAAGCGGAAGTAAGTCATGGGCAAGGAAAAGAACCCCCGCCGCGTGGCTGAAAACGAAGCAATGGCGAAAACGCGCATGCTTCGCACCAGCCCGCAGAAACTGAACCTGGTAGCAGCTATGATCCGCGGCAAGAAAGTCGAGAAGGCCCTGACCGACCTGACTTTCTCGAACAAGCGTGTCGCGCAGGACGTCAAGAAGTGCCTGCAGTCCGCAATCGCGAATGCCGAAAACAACCACAACCTGGACGTTGACGAGCTGATCGTCGCCGAAGCCTGGGTTGGCAAGAACCTGGTCATGAAGCGCGGTCGCCCGCGTGCCCGTGGCCGTTTCGGCAAGATCATGAAGCCGTTCTCGGAGATCACCATCAAGGTGCGTCAAGTTGAGGAGCAAGCCTAATGGGACATAAAGTCAATCCGATCGGCATGCGCCTTCAGGTCAACCGCACCTGGGACAGCCGCTGGTACGCAGATACCAAGGACTACGGTGATCTTCTGCTGGAAGACCTCAAGATCCGTGAGTTCATCCAGAAAGAGTGCAAGCAGGCCGGTGTTGCCCGTGTGATCATCGAACGTCCGCACAAGAAGTGCCGCGTTACGATCCACACCGCACGTCCGGGTGTCATCATCGGCAAGAAAGGTGCGGACATCGAAGTCCTGCGCAAGAAGCTGGCTGCGATGACCGACAGCGAACTGCACCTGAACATCGTCGAAGTGCGCAAGCCCGAACTTGACGGTCAACTGGTTGCCGAGTCGATCGCTCAGCAGCTGGAACGCCGTGTTTCGTTCCGCCGCGCGATGAAGCGTGCCGTACAGAACGCCATGCGCATGGGCGCCCTGGGTATCCGGGTGAACGTCGCTGGCCGTCTGGGTGGTGCCGAAATCGCACGGACCGAATGGTACCGCGAAGGCCGTGTGCCGCTGCACACGCTGCGCGCCGACATCGATTACGCACATGCCGAAGCGATGACCCCCTACGGGATCATCGGGATCAAGGTCTGGATCTTCAAAGGGGAGATCATGGAGCACGATCCGCAGGCACGTGACCGTAAAGCACAGGAACTCCAGGACGGCCCTGCACCTCGTGGTGCTGGTGGCGGTCGTCGCTAAGGAGGGAAAGATATGCTTCAACCAAAGCGTACAAAATTCCGCAAGTTGCACAAAGGCCGGATCAAGGGCGAAGCCAAGGGCGGCTCTGATCTGAACTTTGGCACCTACGGCCTGAAAGCGATTGAGCCTGAGCGTGTAACCGCACGCCAGATCGAGGCTGCACGTCGTGCCATGACGCGTCACATGAAGCGTCAGGGCCGTGTCTGGATCCGCATCTTCCCCGACACTCCGGTCACGGCAAAGCCGATCGAAGTTCGTATGGGTAAAGGTAAGGGTTCGGTCGACCGCTGGGTTTGCAAGGTCAAACCTGGTCGCGTGATGTTCGAGATCGACGGCGTCAATGACGAAATCGCCCGCGAGGCCCTGCGCCTGGCTGCGATGAAGCTGCCGATCAAGACCCGCGTCGTGGTTCGCGAAGACTGGTAAGCGATCCGGGGCACCCCCGCTCGTGACTAGATTGACCCCCGTCGAAACACCGGCGGGGGTTTTTCTTTAGGGGGCTCTGCCCCCGCCGCGCGTGCCGCGCGCCTCCCCCGGGATATTTTGGGCCAGATGAAGCAGGGGATCCGTTCTTCATCTGGCTGCAAATATCCCGGAGCGCGAGGCAGAGCCTCGCAAAACAGCCATCGCCTTCACCGCGCGGCTGGTTTAAGACAGCGCCATGCCACAGATTGAATCACTCTTCGTCACCCGCCTCTATCGTGCCTCTTTGTCCGAGTTCGGTCCCCCGATCGATGCGGAGGAGTTGGAAAGCTCGTGCCTTGTCATCGCCGAGGATGACGAGGCCGGTCAGGACTGGTGCGAAGAAAACGGCTATCCCGGTTACACCAGCTATGCTTCGCTGACCGACCTGCCCTGGCGGTTTCCGATATTCGCCGATCTGGTCAAAGCGCTGGACAGCCATGTGGCGGCTTTTGCCAAGGATCTGGAGTTTGATCTGGGTGAGGGTGAGCTGAAGCTGGAAGACCTGTGGATCAACATCCTGCCCGAGGGTGGCATGCATTCCAGCCATCTGCACCCGCACAGTGTGATTTCCGGCACCACCTATGTGGCGATGCCCGAAGGCGCGAGCGCGCTGAAGCTGGAAGACCCCCGCTCAGGCCGCATGATGGCCGCGCCGACGCGGCTGAAAGGCGGGCGACGCGATTTGCAGCCCTTCATCTATGTGAAGCCGCAGGTGGGCGATGTTCTGCTGTGGGAAAGCTGGCTGCGCCACGAGGTGCCGATGAACATGGCCGAGGAAGAGCGGATTTCAGTGAGTTTCAACTATAAGTGGGAGTGAGCATCAGCTCATTGCACGGTAGTTGTTCAGTGTAGCGTTTGCGAGACGAACGGGCGGCCCCCTACCAATCACGATTCACAAAGAGTTTTCGATAACACTTGCAATATGTGCCGACATGGACCATGTGAGGCACGCTTACGTTTTTCTTTTTCGACCACTGTCTCCCGATATTCGGCGTTCAGTCTCTCGATCCAGACCGACCACGCCGCGCTGTCGCAATTCCGCGGACAGCAATTATTTGGAGAATACGGATATGGCCAATGGCACCGTAAAATGGTTCAACACAACTAAAGGTTTTGGCTTCATCGCACCGGAGACCGGTGGCAAAGACGTGTTTGTACACATCTCTGCTGTCGAACGCTCGGGTCTGACCGGTCTGGCCGACAACCAGAAAGTAACATTCGACATCGAGCCCGGCCGTGACGGCCGCGAGTCGGCTGTGAACATCGCTCTGGCGTAAGTCGCCCAGACTTAGACAGTTGCAGACGCGGTCTCGTGCAAACGGGGCCGCGTTTTTCGTAAAAGCGAAATTGAGCCATCTGATCTCAATCATTCCATTGGGTTCAGACACACGATAGAATCCAAGCTATGCACCCGCCCGTCATGTTGAGGTGTATTGTTCAGGATTTGGTCAGGCATTTACGATGCAAGCCCTATTCTCATTCGTTCTGGTTGCGACAATTGCCTGCACGACAAGTGCTGTGGGGCAAGTTGCGAACCCGCACCGCATCTACGAAGACAGCTGTGCCGGATGCCACGCCCCCCATTCCGGTGATTTCGTTTGGGATGAGCTTGGTGTGTCAGATGGCGTGCTGGTCGGAGCCCGGTCCGGACGGGCGGTCGAAAATTACCTGCGCTCCGGTCATGGCGGGGTGACTCCGGACAAGGCCGAGGTTCTGCTTGCTCATTTCCGGATTATCCGGGACTCGGGCGGTGTCTTCATCGAGAAATGCCGTATTTGCCATGTGACCGCCGTGGAGCTTGCGCGAAACAATCTGATCCTTGACGAAGGGAAGCTGACGGGGCGATATACCGGGCGTGACATCGGAGCGTTCCTGGACGGTCATGGCCGTCTTTCGCCGGAAGAGGTTTCCGAGATGCTGTCCGTATTGACCAGAGTGGCAAATAGCCAGGGTCTGACACGGTGACACAAGCGGGTTTTTGATTTCGGGAAATTCCCTGTTCCCGCATGGCAAACTTTCCCTTGCCACCCCACCCCTAACCCCCTATAGAGCGGCATCTTGCGGTCTCCCGGCGTTGTCGGGCGATTCGTATGTCTATCATTCATCCACCAGGTCAAAGGTGACCCGAGTACGGGGCCTTCTGGTGTTTTGAGCAAAGGAAAAGGCGATGAACGCCCAAGAACTGCGTGACAAGACCCCTGATCAGCTCCGCGAGGAACTGGTCAACCTGAAGAAAGAAAGCTTTAACCTGCGCTTTCAACAGGCAACCGGTCAGCTGGAAAACACTGCTGGCATCAAAGCGGCCCGCCGCAACGCTGCCCGCGTCAAAACCATCCTGAACGAAAAGGCCGCTGCTGCGGCATCCGAGGAGTAATCAGATGCCCAAGCGTATCCTGCAAGGCACCGTGACCAGCGACGCCAACGAACAGACCATCACCGTGCTGGTCGAGCGCCGTTTCAAGCACCCGCTGCTGCACAAAACCGTTCGTAAGTCCAAGAAATACCGGGCTCATGACGAAAAGAACGCCTTCAAGGTCGGCGACTCTGTACGCATCATCGAATGCGCGCCGAAATCGAAGACGAAACGTTGGGAAGTTCTGGAAGCGTAAGCTTCCGGGATTTTTCATTTGTCGAAACCCTGGGGGATTTAATCAGACCAGCCCCCACAGGTCGGGAGAAACCACATGATCCAGATGCAGACCAATCTGGATGTCGCTGACAACTCTGGCGCACGCCGAGTTCAGTGCATCAAGGTCCTGGGTGGTTCCAAGCGTAAATACGCCTCCGTTGGCGACATCATTGTCGTCTCGGTGAAGGAAGCCATCCCGCGCGGCCGCGTAAAGAAAGGTGACGTCCGTAAGGCCGTCGTCGTACGCACCGCCAAGGAAGTCCGTCGCGAAGACGGCACCGCGATCCGTTTCGATCGCAACGCCGCCGTCATCCTGAACAACAACAACGAGCCCGTAGGTACCCGTATCTTTGGCCCCGTTGTTCGTGAACTGCGCGCGAAGAACTTCATGAAAATCATCTCGCTGGCTCCGGAGGTGCTGTAATCATGGCTGCTAAACTCCGCAAAGGCGACAAGGTCGTCGTGCTGTCCGGCAAGGACAAGGGCAAAGAGGGAACTATCACCTCGGTTGACCCCAAAGCCGGCAAAGCTGTGGTCGATGGCATCAACATCGCCATCCGCCACACCCGCCAGTCGCAAACCTCGCAAGGCGGCCGCCTGCCCAAAGCTCTGCCGGTCGATCTTTCGAACCTGGCACTGCTGGACAAGAACGGCAAAGCAACCCGCGTTGGCTTCCGCGTGGAAGGCGACAAGAAAGTTCGCTTCGCCAAGACCACAGGGGACGTGATCGATGCTTGATAACGCAACCTACACCCCGCGTCTGAAAGCGCAGTACGCCGAGACCATCCGTGCCGCTCTGAAAGAAGAGTTCGGCTACAAGAACGACATGCAGCTGCCCAAGCTGGAAAAAATCGTTCTGAACATCGGTTGTGGTGCCGAGGCCGTCAAAGACTCGAAGAAAGCGAAAGCCGCTGTCGAGGATCTGACTGCAATTGCCGGTCAACAGGCCGTTTCAACTAAGGCGAAGAAGTCGATCGCGGGTTTCCGCGTCCGGGAAGACATGCCGCTGGGTGCGAAAGTGACCCTGCGCGGTGACCGGATGTACGAATTCCTGGATCGTCTGATCACGATCGCAATGCCGCGTATTCGTGACTTCCGCGGTGTTAAGCCTTCTTTCGACGGTCGTGGCAACTTTGCCATGGGCATGAAAGAGCACATCGTGTTCCCGGAAATCGACTTCGACAAGGTCGACGAGGTCTGGGGCCTGGATATCGTAATTGCCACCACAGCGAAAACCGACGCTGAAGCAAAGGCACTGTTGAAAGCATTCAACATGCCGTTCAACGCGTAAGCGCCGGGAGGATTGAGACATGGCTAAAAAAGCAATGATCGAACGCGAGAAGAAGCGCGAACGCCTGGTGGCCAAATATGCCGCAAAGCGTGCCGAGCTGAAAGAAATCGCGAATGACGAGAGCAAGCCGATGGAAGAGCGTTTCAAAGCGCGTCTGAAACTGGCGAAACTGCCGCGCAACAGCTCGGCTACCCGTCTGCACAACCGTTGTCAGCTGACCGGTCGTCCCCACGCTTACTACCGTAAGCTGAAGGTCAGCCGTATCATGCTGCGCGAGCTGGGTTCTGCTGGTCAGATCCCCGGCATGGTGAAATCGAGCTGGTAAGGGAGACATAGATATGAATGATCCTATCGGCGATATGCTCACCCGTATCCGCAACGCGCAAATGCGCGGCAAATCCACCGTATCCACTCCGGCGTCAAAGCTGCGTGTTTGGGTTCTGGACGTGCTGGCGGACGAAGGCTACATCCGTGGCTATGAAAAGACGACCGGCGAAAACGGTCATCCGGCCATCGAAATCAGCCTGAAATACTACGAAGGCACCCCTGTCATTCGCGAACTGAAGCGGGTTTCGAAACCCGGTCGCCGCGTATACATGGGCGTCAATGACATCCCGCAGGTCCGTCAGGGTCTGGGCGTGTCGATTGTCAGCACTCCGAAAGGTGTGATGTCGGACGCAAACGCTCGCTCCAACAATGTTGGCGGCGAAGTGCTCTGCACCGTCTTCTAAGGAGGTCTGCAATGTCTCGTATTGGTAAAAAACCGGTCGAGCTGCCCAGCGGCGTAACCGCCTCTGTGTCGGGTCAGACCATCGAAGTCAAAGGTCCGAAAGGCACCCGCAGCTTCACCGCCACCGACGACGTGACGCTGTCGGTTGAAGACAACGTGGTCAAGATCGACCCTCGCGGTATGTCCAAGCGTGCCCGCCAGCAGTGGGGCATGAGCCGCACCATGGTTGCCAACCTGGTAACCGGTGTGACTGAAGGCTTCAAAAAAGAGCTGGAGATCCAGGGTGTTGGTTACCGGGCGCAGATGCAGGGCAACACCCTGAAGCTGAACCTGGGCTATAGCCACGATGTTGATTTCACGGCTCCGGAAGGTGTCACCATCACCGCACCGAAGCAGACCGAAATCGTTGTGGAAGGTATCGACCAGCAGCTGGTGGGCGAAACCGCGGCCAAAATCCGCGAGTGGCGCCGCCCCGAGCCGTACAAAGGCAAGGGCATCCGCTATAAGGGCGAGTTCATCTTCCGCAAGGAAGGCAAGAAGAAGTAAGGACGCAGACAATGGCAAACAGCAAAAGAACCCTGTTTCTGAAGCGCCGCCTGCGCGTTCGGAACAAACTTCGCAAGGTCAACGCGGGTCGTCCGCGCCTGTCCGTACACCGTTCGAACAAGAACATCTCTGTTCAGCTGATCGACGACGTACGTGGCGTGACCCTGGCCTCGGCCTCGACCCTGGAAAAAGATCTGGGTGTTGTTGGCAAGAACAACGTCGAAGCGGCGACGAAAGTCGGCGCGGCCATCGCCGAGCGTGCCAAGAAGGCAGGCGTCGAAGAGGCCTATTTCGATCGTGGCGGCTTCCTGTTCCACGGCAAAGTGAAGGCTGTCGCCGACGCTGCGCGTGAAGGTGGCCTGAAGATCTGATGGTGTGCCGGGCTGAAGCCCGGCCTACCGGATACGACGCCGTAGGCCGGGCTTCAGCCCGGCACCGGCACTTTGAAGGCGGGTCCGCCCGCCTCGATGATCGGGGAGCCCCAGAATGTCATTCACGGGTTCACTTCGATTGAGTAATTGGCGCCGCAAGCGCCTCTAGAGGAAAAGGGATGCCAAATGGCAGAACGTGAAAACCGTCGGGGCCGTGGCCGCGACCGTGAAGAAACACCGGAATTTGCAGATCGCCTGGTCGCAATCAACCGCGTGTCGAAAACCGTAAAAGGTGGTAAGCGCTTTGGCTTCGCCGCTCTGGTGGTTGTCGGCGATCAGAAAGGCCGCGTCGGCTTTGGCAAGGGTAAAGCGAAAGAAGTACCTGAGGCCATCCGCAAGGCGACTGAGCAAGCCAAGCGTCAGATGATCCGCGTGCAGCTGCGCGAAGGTCGGACCCTGCACCACGACATCGAGGGCCGTCACGGCGCCGGTAAAGTGGTTATGCGCGCCGCGCCTGAAGGTACCGGTATCATCGCCGGTGGTCCGATGCGTGCCGTGTTCGAAATGCTGGGCGTCAAGGACGTTGTGTCCAAGTCGCTGGGCTCGCAGAACCCGTACAACATGATCCGCGCCACCATCGACGGCCTGCAGAAAGAGCAGAGCCCGCGTTCGGTTGCCGCACGTCGTGGCAAAAAGGTTGCTGACATCCTGCCCAAGCGGGACGAAGCACCGGCTGCTGCTGAAGCAGAAGCATAAGGAGAGCACGTCATGGCAAAAACCATCGTCGTCAAACAGGTCGGTTCGCCGATCCGTCGCCCCGCCGAACAGCGCGCAACCCTGATCGGCCTGGGCCTGAACAAGATGCACAGAACCCGTGAGCTGGAGGATACTCCTTCGGTGCGCGGCATGATCCGCAAGATCCCGCATCTGGTAGAGATCATCGAAGAACGCGGCTAAGCCCGCCTTCATCGGAAAGAACAAAAACGCCTCCGGTGAATTCGGGGGCGTTTATTGTTGGCACTTCAGCTTCTTGGGGATTCCTTCCTCCAACCCGGATTTCTGGAGCGCCATGTTCAGATTGATCTGTATCAATGACCAATTGGATTATGATGGGCTATCCAGCGTGTTTCACGCAGGAGGTTCTTGAAGTGAGTGCGGATAAGACAGGACGGATCGTATGGCATGACCTCTTTACGCCTGATCTGAACGCTTCCGAGGCTTTCTATGGCCGTGTAGCATCGTGGGATTTCATTAAGGAAAGCACAGAAGACTATGTCTGGGGCCGGGGAAAGGGGGAATTCACTCTTGCTCTTTTGAATGGGGAAGCCGGAAGTGGATTTACCAAGACTCCAGCGGGCTTTGATGCCGGCTGGCTTCCCTATTTCGAGGTTCCCGATGTTGACAAGTATTCAAAGCGTGCCGAGAAGCTGGGCGCACATATCATTCGGCGCCCCTTTGATGTGCCCGGCGTCGGTCGAAACTGCCTATTGTTGGACCCCTTGGGAGCCAGGTTTGGCATTTCCGTTTCACAACACGATTACCCGATACCTACACAACAGTTCACTACAGAGGTTTATCTGAGCAAAAGCCCGGAGTTTCCAGTCGAATTCTACCAATCGTTGTTTGACCGAACATCTTCGAAGACGGATGGCACGGGCGCGGCCGGGCCAGGTCAGTGGCTTACACATATTCCTGTGGTTGCTTCACCAGATATAAAGATACGTGAAAGATGCGCCTGGCTACCTGGAATTAAGGTCACCGCTATCGAGGATGCGGTACGTGATGCTTTGACGCTTGGAGCGTCCGAAGTGCGTGTTCGATCACGGCAAAGCGCGCAGCATGCACCGCGTGTGTTTCGTGATCCGACGGGACTTTATTTTGCATTTCAGCAGGTGGGTCCGGTATTGGGAACAAACTGAAAGTCGCTGCAAACCGCAGATGGCCATCGCGTCAATCTGCAGGTCAACTGCAAAATCCATGCCAATAGGAACAGGAACCAGGCTACGAGCAATCCAACCAGCGAAAGTTATTCGCCGCATGCATACCGGCTAGACCAAAATCTGCGTTGTTAGCGATAGCAAACGCTCCTATCTCTGCCTTGTCCAATGAAGGAACTCAAAAGGAAACGTCAGGGAATACGCCCTGATACGAGAAAGGAATACAGAGATGACAACTGCGACACTGACCCATACCGGCTTCAACTTCGGCACCCGGATCGCTGACATGATCACACGGATCAAAACAGCCCGCGCTCGTGCTGCTGAGTATCAGCGCACCTATACCGAGTTGCAGCGTCTGAGCAACCGTGAGCTGGACGATATCGGCATCCGCCGCTGCGACATCGCAGATATCGCGCACCGGCACGTATATTGCTCATAACCACGCACACAATTAAAACGACCCAAAGGCGCCTTAACGGTGCCTTTTCTATATCCGTTGCAGGCTCTGCCCCGCCTGCAGGCCGCTCAGAGGCCGCCAGAGGGTGCGATGGCTGTTGAGGCGGCCAATGAGCCCGAAACGTCAGAACCGCCCTGAGGCGACCGCTGGAGGGCGTGTGACCGCCCTGCCCTGACGCGCATCCCCAGCTTCGACGCCTGAAACGAAATCGGCCCCGGCGGAGTGATCCACCGGGGCCGTAAAGTGTCGCTGTAAGCGTCGGATCAGAGACCGGTGCTTACGTCGATTGTGTTACCCTCTTCCAGGGTCACATATGCTTTCTTGACGTCCTTCCGACGGCCCAGCTGGCCGCGGAACCGCTTGACCTTGCCTTTGGTCACGGTGGTGTTCACCGCCTTGACCTTCACACCAAACAGCGCCTCAACGGCCTCTTTGATCTGCGGCTTGTTGCTTTCGATCGCCACTTCAAAGACAACCGCGCCATTTTCGGACGCCATGGTCGACTTTTCGGTGATGATCGGCTTGCGGATCACGTCGTAGTGTTCTGCCTTCGCGCTCATTTCAGACGAGCCTCCAGTGCTTCGACAGCCGCTTTGGTGAGCACCAGGGTGTCACGCTTGAGGATGTCATAAACGTTTGCACCCATCGACGGCAGGATATCCAGACCTTCGATGTTGCGCGACGCCTTCAGGAACCCTTCGTTCACGGTCGCGCCGTCGATGACCAGAGCGCGTTTCCAGCCCAGGTTTGCAACCTGTTTGGCCAGTGCGGCGGTCTTGCCTTCTGCTTCGGCGTTCTCGATCACAACCAGTTCACCTGCTTTGGCTTTTGCCGACAGAGCATGGCGCAGGCCAAGCTTACGGAACTTCTTCGGCAGGTCGTGGCCGTGCGAACGAGGGGTCGGGCCCTTGTAAACACCACCCTTGCGGAAGATCGGTGCGTTACGGTCACCATGGCGTGCGCCACCGGTGCCCTTCTGGCGATAGATCTTCTTGGTCGAGTAGCTGGTTTCCGAGCGGGTCTTGACCTTGTGGGTGCCGGCCTGCGCATTGTTGCGCTGCCAACGGACCACACGGTGCAGGATGTCCGCGCGCGGCTCGAGGCCGAACAGGTCTGCATCCAGCTCGATGTCGCCGGCCTTGCCGCCGTCCAGTTTGATTACATCAAGTTTCATGCTTCACCACCTTCCGCGGATACTTCTTCCGCAGGTGCTTCGGTTGCAGCCGATTTCACAGCAGCCGGGAAAGGCAGGCCTTCCGGTGCTTTCTTCTTCACGGCGTCCTTGACGGTGACCCAGCCCGATTTCGGTCCGGGAACGGCGCCTTTGATGAAGACCAGACCACGGTCGGCGTCGGTTTTGACAACCTCGAGGTTCTGGGTGGTAACACGGGCAGCACCCATGTGACCGGCCATCTTCTTGCCTTTGAACACCTTGCCCGGATCCTGACACTGACCGGTCGAGCCGTGCGAACGGTGGCTGATCGACACACCGTGCGAGGCGCGCAGACCACCGAAGTTGTGGCGCTTCATCGCACCGGCAAAGCCTTTACCGATCGAGGTGCCCGACACGTCAACCTTCTGACCAGCCAGGAAGTGCTCGGCCGAGATTTCGGCTCCCACTTCGATCAGGCCATCTTCGGAGACGCGGAATTCGGCCAGCTTGCGCTTGGGCTCGACCTTGGCAGCGGCGTAGTGGCCGCGCATGGCCTTCGAGGTGCGTTTTGCCTTGGCAGCACCAGCGCCCAGCTGAACGGCGGTGTAGCCGTCTTTTTCAGCGGTCCGCTGTGCAACAACCTGCAGGTTGTCCAGGTGAAGAACGGTCACAGGGATCTGCTTGCCGTCTTCCATGAACAGGCGGGTCATGCCAACTTTTTTTGCGATAATACCAGAGCGCATAATCTATACCCTCCGATCTTACGACTGCAGCTTGATCTCGACATCCACACCAGCAGCCAGGTCGAGCTTCATCAGCGCGTCCACAGTCTGGGGGGTCGGATCAACGATGTCGAGCAGACGCTTGTGCGTGCGGATCTCGAACTGGTCGCGGGATTTCTTGTCAACGTGAGGGCCACGGAGAACCGTGAACTTCTCGATCTTGTTCGGCAGCGGGATCGGGCCGCGCACGTTCGCGCCGGTCCGCTTGGCAGTGTTGACGATCTCTTGCGTGCTGGCATCCAGAACGCGATAGTCAAATGCCTTCAGCCGAATACGGATATTTTGGCTTTGCATAGTAACAGCCTTTTATCAGGCGTTGAGGTTGAGAGGAGGACAGACGCGCATCGCCAACCCTCATCGAACCCAAAAGGCGGGAATCATCCCGCCTTGATGTTCTTGTTGAGAACCTGCGCGTATTAGTGGGGTTGGCGGGGTTTGACAAGGGGCAAACGTCACAAAGAACACCGTTTTATTCGCCGCCAGACACGCCATTGGTTAGCCATGCGTCTTCTACCTTCATCCCTTGGTAAACCGCATGCAGATACAGATGGGCAATCACAGGATCATTTGAGAACGGCGAGTAATCCAATTTGCCCTCTCGGACACCCACTTCGGCTTCATAAACAATCTCGTCGCCCTTCACGGTTACAAGCACTTCTAGTTCCGCCAGTGTTTCTGGGTCAACGGATGTGGGGTCGTCTGACAGGATCACGAAATCCGCAACTTTGCCAACCTCAATGGACCCCTTTTCATCTTCCTCGAAATGCTGCCAAGCGGGCCAGATTGTCATGGCTTTCAAGGCAGTCATAACATCGACCCTTTGATGCGGCCCCAAAATATCTCCAGAGCGTGTGCGTCTAGTAACCGTCGCAGCAAGAACACGCATGCTATCTGGAAAGGCCACCGGGGCATCGTGGTGTGTACCAAACATCATGTCCCGCTCGAGCAGCCATCCTGTGGGTGAGATATTGTCTGCATTGACCGGCCCAACGGTGTGATCACGATGCCAATCCCCCCAGTAAAACGTGTGCATCGGGAAAAGCGATGGGAATACGCCGAGGCGTTTAAAACTCGCAACCTGATCCTCTCTTAGAAACTGACCGTGGATCAGAACCGGACGATTCCCCGGGTCGCCATACTTCATCTGTGCCTCTTCGAGAGCTGCTATCAGCATGTCAGAAGCCCCTTCCCCGTTAGAGTGCACAAGGATTTGGAACCCATTTTCGTAACACCAATTAACGGCGTCCTGTAGCTGCTCCATCGTAATAGCAGCATACCCTGCATAACCGGCGGAGTAGCTTCCGACTGGATCATAATAGGGCCGATCCCTCAAAGCCGTGAAACCCTGAGGCGAGCCGTCAATCGTTAGCTTGCAGCCCCCGACCCGAACCCGGTCGTCGTAGTTCTTGGAGGTGTTTGCACCTATATATTCCCTGGCCTCAAGAACATCCGGGAAGGCTACCACGTCAATTGGGAGCCCATCTTCGGCGGCAACTTTCTTGAGAACGTCAACAATTTCTCCTGAGGTTCGGCCTTCTTGTCCGGTCGTGTATCCAAACTGTGCCCAAAGTTCGGTTCCAGCTTTGGCAAATGCCGCCAGGCCTTCTTCACCCAGATTTCCTAACATGGGCACAAGGACCGAAAAGAACGCATACTCTTCCAGAACACCGTTTGGCTCACCGGCGTCATCGCGTTGAATCACTCCGCCCGGAGGGGCTTTTGAAGCGGCTGTGATGCCTGCCAACTCTAGAGCTTTCGAGTTTGCTACTCCCAAATGCCCGGACTGATGAACGATAACGACCGGCAAGTCCTCAGACACAATGTCCAGTTCTTGTCGCGTAGGGTGGCGCAGTTCCTTTAATTGAGCATTGTCGTAACCAAAGCCGATGATCATTTTGACCTGTTCAACGGCTTGCGCATTTTCGTCGGCCCAGTCAGTCAACGTGGCTTGCAGACTGGCGATATCAACGACTTTCCCATCAGGCGGCGCAAGAAGGTTGGCGGACAATGCCTGCAACCCCCCCATGACCACATGACCGTGGCTATCTACAAAACCCGGAAGCATCGCGCGGCCTTCCAGGTCAAACGTTTCGGTTTCTTCACCGCGATGCATCGACAAATCAGACAACGACCCCACAGCAAGAACGCGTCCGTCTTTGACTGCGACCGCTTCAGCGGACGGAGCCTTATCGTTCATCGTTAACACAGGCCCTCCGAGATAAATCCTGTCCGCGATCTGCTGTGCGGACGCTGATGTGGATAAATAAACAAGTGCAGCAACTAGACCAACTGAACGCGCCAATAAGTGCATGCTGTGACCTCTTTCTAATTGTGATGCCTCAATATGAGAGAAGTAGCATTACAATCAGCTTAGGCAAAAACGAAAAAAGGGCGTCCCGAGGGAAGCCCTTTTCGTTGGTTCATTCGCTTGTGCGAATTATTCAGTAATCTTCGACACGACGCCGGCGCCGACGGTGCGGCCGCCTTCGCGGATGGCGAAGCGCAGGCCCTGCTCCATCGCGA